>NZ_AP017457.1:1200000-1500000 GCF_002355535.1 Aurantimicrobium minutum | reverse complement strand
GTGCGATCAATCGCGATGCCCGATGCAGACACCTTGGACAGTAGACCCGCACACCTCATTGCTGTGAGACCAAGTCGATCGGTTGCCACACTCAGCGGCCACCGGCCGGTAACGCTACGAACGTGGCGATCGGTCTCCCGGTATGCCAACCGTCTGCGCCAATCCATTCCACCGTCAAAATCTATTTTCTTCGCGTGCAGAGACTGTTGCGCCGTGAGAAATTGGATAAATTCTTTCGGCCAGCCCAGTGCACAATCAATGCCCATTTTGTTCACACGGCCTGCGATATCAACAATGACGTCATCGCTTGCCCCGAGATACAACTCGCGGATGACAGAAGTTCCGGCGGACCATTCGATCACAGCCGCTGCGGTGCCCTTGGGCTCCGCAGCGAGGTCAACTCCGGCAGTGAACATGAAGTAAGCCTATTCATCTTGCGACGAGGAAGTTGATGGAGAGGCCCAGTTGATTCGGTTAGCATGAAGACATCTGCAGCGTTGGAGAGGATCCCCTATGAGCGCACCCACTCAGGCACCTTCGTCGGGCAAGGGACTACAAGCGAATACCCTCGGAGTATTCGGATCTACCGTCATTGGTCTTGCCTCCACTGCTCCGCTGTATTCGTTGGCGGCAACACTGGGTTACGTGGTTCTTGCCGTCGGCGCACAAGCACCTTTGGTGTTCATCATTGCTGCCATCCCCATGATTTTTGCAGCCTTTGCGTACCAAGAACTCAACCGAGAAATGCCTGACTGTGGCACAACATTTGTTTGGGGAGCCAAAGCTTTCGGTCCGGTTACCGGATGGGTTGGCGGCTGGGCTTTAGCTGTTGCCAGCGTGATGGTGTTGGCGAATGTGAGTGAGGTCACCGCGATTTACTTCTGGTACCTCGTGGGTAACCCTGGATTCGCAGAAGATCCCGTCATTGTTGTCTGGACTGCTGTGGCATTCATTGCGCTGATGACTGCGATCAGTGTTCTTGGGCTCCAAGTCGGCGAGCGCATGCAAACCGTTCTCATGGTTTTCCAGATGGGGCTCTTAGTTGCCTTTGGAGTTCTGGCATTTATCAATGCCACCTCCGGCGCTAATGCTGACTCTGTGAACTTTTCCTGGTCGTGGTTTAACCCTGCAGAACTTGGTTCATGGTCTGGGTTTATGCAGGCCGTACTTCTAGCACTCTTTATCTATTGGGGTTGGGATACCTGTCTTGCTCTCAACGAAGAGACACGTAATCCCAAGAAGACTCCTGGTCGTGCTGCTTTGATGACGATTGTCATCCTCATCGTTGTGTATGTCGGTGTCACTGTTGCCGTCATGATGTTTTCTGGTTTTGGAGAAACAGGCTTTGGTTTAGCAAACCCCGACAATCTCGATGATGTCTTTACTGTCCTTCGAGACACCTTCTTTGGTCAGTGGGGTTGGTTGCTCATTCTGGCGGTCATGATCTCTGCCGCCTCCTCGACGCAAACCACTATCTTGCCTACCGCTCGTGGAACACTTTCGATGGCTGTCTATAAAGCTCTGCCTGCAAAGTTTGCTCAGATTCACCCCCGCTTCAAGACTCCATGGTTTTCTACGGTGGTCATGGGTGTGGCAGCAATCGCTTACTACGTTGTGATGTCATTCCTCTCCACCGATATGCTCGCTGACTCGCTGTCTTCTATGGGTCTTGCTATTGCCTTCTACTACGCCATTACGAGCTTCTCTGCGTTCTGGTATTTCCGGAAGACACTGCGCGAGAGTGCACGCAACCTCTGGATGCGTGGGATCTTCCCGCTGCTGGGTGGACTGCTGTTGACTTACGCATTCATTCAGTCAGCGTTTGACATGATCAATGTCGACTATGGCTACACCGTTCTATTGGGTGTTGGTGGCTCCTTCGTCATTGGTGTTGGTGCCATTCTGCTTGGCTTTGTATTGATGGGACTATGGGGGCTTCGTCCTGGATCAAAGCCCTTCTTCCGCCGCGAAAGCCTCAACAGGGAAACCCCTGTGCTTGTTCCTGATGTGTGAGAACTGACATGACTGCTCACGTCAACACTCTCGTTATTGGCGCCGGGGTATCAGGCCTCACGGCAGCCCGCCTGCTGCAACAGCACGGCAACTCGGTGATGGTTCTTGAAGCACGAGATCGTCTCGGTGGCCGGCTTCACTCCGAACATCGCGATGGCTACGTCACCGACTTAGGGGCGTCTTGGATTCATGGCATCGACGACAGTCCTGTTGAGCGGATGTGTGCTGCGCTGGGGATGCCCATGATCGAATTCACGGTAGGTAGCTTCCAGCCCGATGGAAGGCCTATTGTGTACTTCGATCCTGAAGGAAAGCGCCTCAGTGTGGAACAAGCACGTGCTTTCACCGAAGACATTCACTATTTCGACACGGTACTCGCAGAAGTCATCGAGACCATCCCCTCGGGTAGTTCTTATGCCCAGGCAGTCGATCGTGCTCTCGAGACAATCGGGTGGAATAAGGAGCGCTCACAACGTGTGCGCGAATACATGCAGCATAGAACTGAGGAACAAGACGGCGCCCACTTCACTCTTATCGATGCGCATGGTCTTGATAACGAGGAAGTTGACGGCGACGAAGTCGTTTTCCCCAAAGGGTATGACGTCCTCGCTCATGGCTTGGCAGCTGATATCGATGTGCGCCTGAACCACACAGTCACTCGCGTGACATGGAGCGGTGAGGGAGTTACCGTTCACAGCAATCAGGGTGACTTCAGCGCCGATCAGGTCATCATCACAGTTCCCATCGGAGTTTTAAACTCCGATGACTTCCGTATTGAACCACCGCTACCTGCAGAGGTTCACCATGCAGTGAACAGTTTCCGTATGAATGATTTTGAAAAGGTCATCCTTCGCTATGACACCCGGTTCTGGGACGAGGACATTTATGCCTTCCGCCGGCAAGGAGCTGCCGGTGACTGGTGGCACTCCTGGTATGACCTCAGCAGCCTTCATGGCACTCCAGCACTATTGACTTTCGCAGCCGGACCGTGCGCCATTGAAACTCGACACCTCTCAGATACCGAGGTAGCTGGGCTGATTACGAAGTCGCTGCGAGAAATCTACGGCGATGACGTGCCTCTTCCTCACACGATTCACCGCACGGCGTGGAAGGATGATCCGTTTGCTCGAGGGGCCTATTCCTATTTGACCGTGGGTGCTGACACTTCCGAACACGACATCCTTGCAACACCAGTAGGAGGAGTTCTGCACATAGCTGGCGAGGCCACCTGGCGAGAAGACCCAGCAACGGTCACCGCAGCACTGATGTCCGGACACCGTGCAGCACAGAATGTTCTAGGGGAGCAGATCGACATCAGCAATCTGTGGTCTGGTCTTTAGAAGCTGGCCCGCTGTAAGCGATCAACAATAGCTAAAGCGATATCGTCACCTTCTGGCGTGATGGCGACCACTCGTGAAAGGCCCAATTCATCTGCCTTTCTCAATGCCGAGTAAAGCTGCGTGGCATATTCAATGTTGGTCCGAGGTTCTGCAAGGCGCACGACTCCCTCTGGGATTGCCACTGAGCTCAAAGCAATGAACCCGTCTCCAGGTTGAGGTTGTTCATTCAAGACCACCTTGGCCCGAGGGGCATAGTGAGAATCCAATGACCCGCTGACCCGAATGGTTGTGTCAGCGTCCTTGACTCGCAATCCGGTTGAGCGCTCAATCATCTCTTGAGTGATGGCCCCCGGGCGAAGAATGCGTGGAGCTTCTGCGGTGCAGTCAATAATGGTGGATTCAATTCCCACCTCAGACTGCTCACCCTCTAAAACAATGTCTGAAGAGTCGAGATAGTCATTCAACTCTTCTCTCACCGCAGCAGCGGTCGTGGGAGAGACTTTTCCAAACCTGTTTGCGCTCGGTGCGGCAACACCGAAACCACCAAGTCGCACAAACTCTGCCAAAAGCTCACGAGCAATCTCATTATTGGGAATTCTGAGTCCTACGGTGTCTTGACCGCCAGTGACAAAGTCGCCGGCTCGGGTTGACCGGGAGAGGATGAGCGTCATGGGGCCAGGCCAGAAATCGCGCGCGAGGGTGCGGGCATAGTCAGGAACTTCACTAGCCCACTGGTCAACCAACTCTGCTGTGCTGATGTGCACGATCAATGGGTGGTCTGCTGGGCGCCCCTTGGCGCGGTAAATTCTGGCAACCGCTTCAGGATTTTCTGCGTCAGCACCGAGACCGTAGACGGTCTCGGTGGGGAACGCTACGAGCCAGCCCTGCTTCAAAGCATGAGCAGCTCGAGCGATATCAACAGAAGTCACATTCAATCCTGGGTGTAGCTCTAGGGATTACAGAAGTCACAGCGGGCAGGGTCAATGCTGTGTTGTCCAAGTGAGACAACTTCAGAATAGTCACACGCGACACAACCAAACGTCTCTGAATGCGGCACCGAGGTAACCATCTGCCCGCAACCGCTACAGGGGAGCCCGAATTCATAACCGACTTTGCCCCAGCCGATCTCACCACAGCTAGCGCAGTTGGAGGAGATACGAGTGACAAGTCTCTCCGCACACGCCCTGATGTTCTCCTGGCGTGATGGCGAGCTCATCGCCCGGAAATCACTCTCCACGCGCAGGTTTTCAACCGAACTCCCCAGCAGCGTGTTCAGCTCAACAATGAACATCTCTGGGTCCTGAATACCTTTGAGAACGACTAATTCATTGTCCTGATGATAAAGAATGTTTGCTCCGTGTGTGGGCAGATCAAGTCGCGAAACAAGAAGCTCGAGGTCGGTGTGTTCATCCACAGTTTCTTTGTGTGCCCGAATATCTGCAGAGAGATGGCTTTCCACGATGACAAAGTCTTTACTCACACACACCAAAGCCAGAAGTTCATGGTCAGAGGTGACCCAGGGCATGTGCGGGTGAGCGCCGATACTTCCTTCACTGGCAAGCCCGTAGTCAGTGCCCAACAATTCTGCCCCGACGCGTGCTTTGGCAATAGCGGCATCACGAGGGCTCAGCGTGCGAGGAATTTCACCACTGAATGTTCCAAATTCATCGGTGTCAATCTCTGCCAAGGTGAGCTCCCATTCAGGGATGCGTTCAAAAGCAGGGGCAATCTGCGCGAGTTTCCCGTGCTTTGTTGCCAGTGCAATGGTGGGAGCCATAGAAATCAGACTAAAGGCTGAGGGTGAAAGAACTCTGAAAATGAGTGGAGTGAATCCCTATCCAATTACTTTCTTGAGAGCGTCAATCAGTTTGGGAGCGCGGTGGTCATCAGTGAGCTCCATTCGGTTAGTGATGTATCCGAAACCGACGCGGTTGACGGGATCTGCAAAACCAACCTGACCACCAGCACCGTCATGCCCAAAGCTACTGGGCGTCAAAAACGATCGCCTGTGGGAATTCAACATAAAGCCCACACCCCAGCGGGGATGCGGAGGAATTTCACTCGAGAACACCGCAGGGCCTTCAGACTGAACCTCGGTTGCCAAAGATATGACGTCATCATTGAGCAACCGAAGCCCGTCCGTCTTCACAACTGTTGAGGACCACATGCTCGCTAATGCTCGTGCGGTGGCGATTCCTCCTCCGCCAGGAATTTGCGCCATCTGAATTCGAGAATCATTAAAGTCAGGTTTATCTGATGAAACCAAGCCAGCTAATGCGCCGCCCAGAGTCATCGCGCGTTCCATCCACTCCTGATCAGTGAACTGATCAGACACAGGTCCGCCAACTGTTCGGCTTGGTATAAAAGTGGGCTCACTTTCAGGGTTCACCACCTGTAAATGAGCAGGGGTACCAATACGGTTAGCTGGTAAACCTATCCAGGCCTCGACACCAAGCGGCTTCGCTAGTACTTCTTGAAAATAATCCCCAACGGTGACACCAGTAATTTGGCGGATGACCTCTCCGTTGAGCCAACCATGAGTCAACGCGTGATATCCCCAGCCAGCCCCGGGTGTCCATATAGGTTCCTGTTCTTGGAGAACTTGAACCATGGTTTCCCAATTGATGACATCTTCAAAAGTGAGGTCTCTCCTAGGCGCAGATAGACCGGCTCGATGGGAAAGAAGGTGCCTGATGAGTGTGTTCTCTTTTCCTGCCACACCAAACTCTGGCCAATAGGTTTTGACCTGTGCGTCATAGTCAAGAAGGCCCTCGCTCACAAGATGTGCAGCAAGGATAGAAACGAGGCCCTTGGTACATGAGAAAATTGTGCTGGGTGTCGAGGCTTCCCAGACACGTCCATCTCGTTCGTCGGCGATACCTCCCCAGAGATCAACCACAATGTGGCCGTCTACACGAATCGCTAATGCTGCACCGCTGTTTTGGTCTTGGAGTGTGGAAGCAAAAACTTCAGCAACGCGTTCAAAACCTGAAGCGACGAAACCTTGTGGAATATGTCCGACAAAAGATGAGGTGGAGTGCGAGCTTTGGGCCATCTCCCCATTGTGGCCTAGCCCTGAGTCTGCAGCCATACAGAAAACAAAAACGGAACATTTCCGAGTAGAAACGTTCCGTTACCTGTGCGCCCGGAGGGATTCGAACCCCCAACCTTCTGATCCGTAGTTCTATTCCGAAGGCCTAGCTGTAGTTTTATTCCCTGATTTTACGCCATAGTTGGGCGGTTTTGGGCTAAAAATATGCCAAATTGGCTGAGCTTGTGGCTGACTTTGTGGCTGACTTCTTGAGCAGAACTAACCCATCGCACATTTACATGGTTATGAGCCCAAGGAAAATAGGGCGGGTTGCAGTGAAAGTTTGAAGGTGGGTGTACACCCTCTGCGAGTAAGTTAGTCGTTTTGTTAACTAATTGACATTATGTAAAATAGTTTGGTATTGAGTGGTTCGCAGATTGCAAACTTGAACGGAGTAAAAATGTCATCATCCGAAGACCTTCAGGGCTTTACTTCTGAGGCCGCCAGCTACCTGCTGGGTATCGCTGCGGATAATAGCAAGGCCTACTTCGAGGCAAATCGTGAACTCTATTCACGTGCTGTGCGCCAACCACTTGAAGATCTACTCTGCGTTGCTGAGTCGATGTACGGGCCTGGAAAAATCATGCGCCCCAATCGAGATGTGCGATTTAGTGCAAATAAAGACCCTTATCGAACTGATGCAAGCATGTGGGCAGGCAATGTTGGTGGCGTCTACCTCAACCTCAACCCCGAGCGCCTCGAAGCTGGAGGTGGACTCTATGAACCAGCTAGAGACCAACTTGATCGGGCGCGAACAGCTATTGCGGAAAACCCAAAAGTCGCCGATGACCTCAAGGCAATTTTCGATGAACTCATAGCCAAGGGGTTTACTGTTGCTGGTCCTTCTCTCAAGACCGCACCGCGTGGGATGGATCCAATTCATCCTGCGATTGAGCTTCTTCGTTTGCAGCACTACGCAGCATTACGCCAGCTACCTTTAGAAGCTAAGCCCGAAAGAATTCTTGAGACCTGGAAGGCATTGGTTCCCCTCATCGAGTGGGTCGAAACATATGTTGGTCCATCGACAATTCAACGTAGCCACTAGTTCGTAAGCAAACTAGCCGTTGCTCTTTACTCTTCGCCCCAAACGCGCTTCGCTAACGGTGAGACCAATTCGTTTGCTACGTGTTTGCTCGGTCTTTGCAGAGGCTATCCAGCGCAAAATGTTTCTGCGGACCGACGGAGGGAATGCTTGATATTCTTCCCACGCGTTGGGGACTGCTTCAAGGGCTCTTTGAAAATCTTCCGGAACCACAAGAGCGTCAACGTCGGCCATAGCTTCCCATGCGCCTGTGTTCTTCGCGAGCTCTACAGAAGCTATCCCTGGTGCTTGCATTCGCCCTTCTGAAATAAGTTTTTCTGCACGGTCTTTGTAGGTTTTTGCCCATGGCTGAGTCCGCCGAGGGCTGATCAGTTGCATTGTGCGTTCGGAGTCTAAAGCCCGTCGAATTCCGTCAATCCAACCGAATGAGACTAGCTCGTCAAGCACTTGAGAAGTGGATAGGTATTTATCTTGAACAACCTTTTTGAAAGTCACTAACCATACAGCTTCAGTTTGGGTGTGGTGCTTATCAAGCCACTTGTGTAGTTCGTCTGCAGATGCAACTTCAACATGTTCGAAACGCTGAGAATCAAGCACGTTGCGTGAGACCTCGCAAAACTATGCCAACAGCGGCGTCGATGACCTCGTTGCTTGGAGGAGAACCGTGCATGAGCGCCGAATGGGTAACCATTCCACAAAGCATTTGTACCGCAGCTTCGAACTCAACGGGTTCTGTGAAGGTGGCAAGAGTCTGCCGCATTGGTTTCTCCCCCGCTGCAACGAAGCGATCTCGAACAGGAACGATCTCGGGGTTTGTCTGTGCGCGCTCTGCGAGGGTTGCAAGCGCTCGATCAAGCCGACTTTCAACCATCGCACGACAAAAACTTTCGAGCTCACCTCGCAAATCTATTGCCGGATTTCCACTGGACTCAAAGTGTGGCATCTCTTGGTACTGGGCAAAGGCATCTCGGACCAAGTCGGTGCGATCTGGCCAGTGGGCGTAAACAGTCGCTCGAGAGTAGCCTGCTTCTTCTGCCACACGCGCAGGCGTGACTGACTCCCAGCCCTCATCAATGAGCAGACGAAGTGCCACAGCTGGAACATCGTGCTGTGTGCGGACCACACGCGGGTCAAGTTGTTCCTTATTTGGCATGTGCGCACCCTCCTACATAATGAACGTTGTGTCTATAAATTTACACTTTGCTGACTAAGTGCGTGGCTTCGAGTGGGATTGAGAGGCAAATTAGCATGGGTGTAGAAAAAGAACCCTTGCATTTACAGGGGTATACACTGGTGCGCCCGGAAGGATTCGAACCCGAAAGTTCTAATCCGTAGTTCTATTCAGCTGGCCTAGCACTAAAGAAATATCGATTTTTTTAGAAACAAATGACTTATTTTGCTAGAAAAATGCCACATTGGCATGTATTCATGGCTGACATTTTGGCTGACATGTTTCGGGAGAAATTGTAGGCTGAATACGTTTTATTGAGCCAAATAAAATCGCCGATCACATAGCGTCTAAGCGGGGGATATATGTACTGCAGTAATTGCGGGGAAAAACGGGTCAAAGGGAATTTCTGCCCAAGCTGCGGTGAACGTTTCCCCGACAATCAAGCGACTCAAGAAGTTCCAGAAGTATTAGCCCACCCTGAAGCGCCCCAAGTTGACGATCATCAGACCGGTAAAACTAATCCTTATGTCTGGGTAGCTATCGGGGCCGCGATTCTTCTTTTGATTATTTTTGTAGCAGCTTCTTCAAACGCTTCCCAACAAGAAAGTGCAAGGGTAGCAGCAAGCCAGTCCGCTCAAGCAGAAGCAGATGCACAGCAACAGGCTGAAGCTAAGAGAAAACAGGCTCAGGCTGCGGCTGAAGCTGCAAAGGCACAATTAGCCCCAGACAAAGATGCATGTACGAAGATTGCTCAGATTGAAAACTCAGTTGGAAGTCAAATCTCTGGAATGTCACGAGTAAGTGCTTCGCCAATAGTTGCATCTGTCTCTATGGACATCCGATCCGCGGCGTCAAGTGCAAATCAGGTTCAAAGCTACGGATACGCGCTGGCGGATGCATATGGACTACTGGCGGACTTCATGGCGATAGATGTTGTTGAAGCAAGCACTATCGGAACCGTTCAACAAGCTAGCCTCAACTTTAAGAATGCCTGTAAGCAACTGGGGTAAGTAACACTTCTACTGATTAATGTAAACCAACCGTTGCTATTCCATCTAGGAGCTATCTGCTAAGCAAATAACTATTTGCGACTTCCCGAATTAGTGAAGTTATATCTAATCCAACGTCTCGAATTCCGTTGTAGTCAATCCATGTGTAATCACCGTTTTTACGGGCGTGCATAAGGTATTCGTCTTGTGAGAGTTGTCGAGCCTCAGCAACATCGCCCTCATTTGTAAGGATGATAAATACAAAGGAATCAAGCTCAAGACGATCTGCCCCGTAGTAGTAAGCCTTCGAAAACCTTACGTTGTTGTAATTGCGCCGCATAGCGGTCTTCACTTGTATTCGGTCGCCATTGGCCGCAACTACATCAATTGATTTTGTACTTGGCGGTGCAAGCTCTCCATCAAATGCATGCGCGGTGACAAGCTCCATCACTTCACCTGCGGGATCAGACGCCGTGCGCGTATAGCCTAGCTCGCGCCCAAGTCGCCTGATGCTTTCAAGTGCTCTCAAGTATTCAGCTGGAGTCATAATTCGCTTTCTTTAGCTAAAGCTAGTCAACCAAAGCATTTGTTTTTGGAAAATTCATTTTGTTATCTCGTTCTTCCCTGCCACTCATCCATTGTTTTATCGCGCTTACTGCTGTTACATGCTCCACATAGGGGCTGCAAATTCTCCTCAGAATGCAGCCCTCCTCGGGCTATTGGAATTATGTGGTCTGCAGTTATGTCTTCTGATTTCCCGCACGCTACACATGAAGATGAGTAGAGATCCTCTAGAAATTGTTGACTGATTTCGTAAACTCCGTTTGATCTTAATCTTGCTCTTCTGCGGTTTTTCATTTCTCGGCGCTTGAGAGGATTAAGATCGCGCCATTGTTTTCCTGCCGCAGATGCCTTTTCTGGATTATTTTGAACCCAGACACGTTTGTTGGTATTCGCTCTTTCTACGTTATTTTGAGCCCACAATCGGACTTTCTCTACTAGCTCTTGTCTATGTTCTTCTCTGTATTTTTTGCGAACTTGATTTATTTTTTGAGCATTTTCTTCGCGATATTTTCGATCTTTTGAAGCAAGTAGTTCTTTATTTTCTGCTCGATATTGCTTCCGATAGTTAATTACTTCTTCAGGGTGTTCATCGCGCCATCTACGTGAGCGTTCTCTGATTTCCTCACCTTTTGCAAGATATCGTTGACGATTTTTCATCGAGATTTGTTCTTTTGTTTCTTCTCGATGTTGCTTGCGGCAAACTTTGCAATGGGGAGTTAGCCCGTCTCGCGAACGTGAATTTTTGTTGAATTCGCTTAATGGCTTCTCAACACTGCAGCGCGTGCAAGTTTTTTTGTCAATCAAGGTACCCCCAGTTCGTAACAATTAAATCAGAGACTGCTATGTGATTCCTGGATGAATACCGATTTGTTCGGTTGCGTAGGTTATTGGTTGAACCATTTAGTTCAACCTTTTCATAGGAGTAATCTGAAGAATTAGGTTGGGTGGAATAATGGTTGTCAGTGCTAATCAATTAGAAGATCTGATTATAAAGAGATGAATAAAACAGATTCATTTTCCAATCTTCGTTTGTGGCTCCCATATAACCTTTACTGGCTAGAGGTTTGCGCTGAAGTAGATGGTAATTAGTCGATGCCGAAAATTTCTGGCAAGGTCTGGGAAGATCGCGCTGCAGCCCTCAATTTACAGTGGGTTGATAATCCCCCACATAGGAACGATGTTCTAACTCGAGTTAGGTGCCTAGACTGCGGGAATGAGTGGGAAGTATTCCCAGCCAACATTGCAAAAGGAAGAAAATCCTGCAATCCATGTGCGCGGTTAAATAGCCGAGTTCATGTAGACGAATGGCAAAGAAGAATTGATCTTGTTCAGGCCGAGTGGGTAGACCAAACTCCAGAAACTTTATCTGATAAATCCAAATTTGCACGCTGCCTTTTGTGCGGATCTACATGGAAGGCTGACCCGAGAAAAATTTCAAAGACTGGGCATCCAAGATGCCCCAGTAAACGCACACAGGATGAAAAACAAATAGCTGCCTGGAAGCAACTTGCAATTACAGCAAATATTGAGTGGATCGACATCCCCAGAAATAGCCATTCAAAGACACTTGCGCGTTGCTTAATTTGTAGACACGAATGGGAGGCGAACCCTGGGAACCTAAAGCAAGGATCCCGTTGCCCCCTATGTGCCAATAAAAACAGATCCTTTCCAGGAAAGAAAATATCTCCAGAAGAGTGGAATGAAAGAGCAAAAGCCGCGGGAATACGTTGGTCAAAGGGTGTTCCTGATAAGGCATCTACAAAGACAGAAGCTACATGCCTCAAATGTTCATACACCTGGTTTCCGACTCCCTCAAACATAAATAAAGGTTCTGGATGCCCCTCGTGCTCTGGGAACCTTCAGGTGCCACAAGCGATTTGGGATGAAAGGGCGGCAGCAGAAAATCTTCGTTGGCTAGAAGATGTCAAGGGTAGACACACAAAAACAAAAGCACAATGCATCGAATGTGGATTTGTTTGGGAGGCAAATCCAGGTTCAGTTTCCCAAGGGGCTGGCTGCCCTGTGTGCAAAGAAGTAATTCGGAGAGGTAAAAGACTTCTTTCTCCTGAAATATGGAACGACAGGGCCTCAAAGGCTGGTCTGGAATGGATTGAAGCCCCAACTAATAATTCAGAGAAAAAGTCTGCAAGATGTTTGACCTGTAACTATGTGTGGAAAGTCATCCCCTCCACGATTGCTAGAGGCTCAGGATGTCCGGTCTGCTCGGGAGTAATTGTTCCTGACGGCGAGTGGGATAAGCGAGCAAAACTAGCAGAAATTGAATGGTTAGAACAGCCCATAAAAGCACGTTCAAAATATCTTGCCAGATGCCTGAACTGTAACTTGACCTGGAAAACGACTCCTACCCAAATCAAATCAGGAAGTAGCTGCCCAGCATGCGCAGAGACAGGATTTAACGATGGGCAACCGGGATTGTTCTATTTTGTAGAGAGAAATAATGACTTCGGAAGGGCGGCTAGAAAGATAGGCATTACGAATATTTCTGCTTCCAAAGGAAGGCTCAGGCTTTGGGAAAAACAGGGTTTTCAGCTTAAGAAACAAGTCGTCCACCACAACGGAAGTGTTGTCCATGAACTAGAAAGAAGAGTTCTTTTTTGGCTAAGAAATGACTTGATGCTTCCGCCATATTTGGATAAAGAGGAGATGCCTAAAGGTGGTGAGACAGAAACTTTCTCACCAGATGAACCAAGTGACTTTATTTTGATACAACAAATAGATTTCTTCTTGGACCAAATTATTGAAGAAATCGAGAAGCAATATTAATTCTTAAATTGCTCAAACTTGCGTGACCCCCCTGTCGGGTTTTGCCAATGTGTGTGTCGGCTAACCGTGACGCCTCGACTTGCCTGTGGGGGGAGGGGGTGCCCCCCTCCTATCCGTAGACATTGTTTTTGCGTAATTCAACCCAATACTCACTAATTAACTCATTAGCTTCGACCTGGGACAAAGGCATCAACTCATCAATGTATTCATCCGCTTCATTTGTTGAGCAATCTTCTGACTCAGCTATCAAGTCGCGTAAGTACTCTCTCTGCTTTTCGGTGATCTTTCGTTCAGGCTGCAAATTAGTCCAAGATTTCTCCCCCGTTGTAAACGGGGTGTTATTGAATGTATCTTCTTGACTTGTATCTTCTTTGTAGCTCGATGTGAACTCAGGTGGGCTCGCTATGAACCTGGGTGAACTATCCAGAAATTCATCAGGCATAAAGAGGACCGTATATGTATTCGTGGTCTGTTCATGCCCAACGAATCGTTGTGTGGATTGGAGCAATCCCTTCTCTATCAAGTTATTGATTTTTCTCTTTACAGTTGATTTCCCAATCGATGTTTCTTTAGAAATGGTTTGATGTGACGGCCAGGATGTGGCGTTTACTCCTTGTCTAGATTTGAGATAAATCCAAATTGTTTTTTCATACGGATCTAAATGTGGTGACCTAATGAATGCATTTGGCACCATCGTGAAATTGGTGTTTTTCATGAGGCACAAACCTCCCGGACTCGAACCATTTCATCTTCTGGGGCAATATATTCACTTACTCCGATCGTGAACTCGGCCATTAGAGGCTGGACATGAGGGGCATAGACGGACTTTGTAACGTCGATGCGCGAATGTCCTAAGCCTTGGGAGACGGCTTCAATTCTCACCCCTGCTTCGAGGCCTAACACTGCGGCTGTATGGCGCATATCATGCGCTCGAATAGCTCGGATTTGGTTCGAAAGAAGAAAGGCTTTGAATGCCTTCACCATGTTGCTTGGGCTTACTGGAGTGCCGATAGAGCTTGGAAAGACACAATCATGTTCTTGCCAAGAATTTCCAGCGCTATTCTTCAGTTTCATTACAAATTCCCGATGTCTCTGAATGGAAGCGAGAACCAAGGGAGTTAGGTATAACTTTCGAGCGCTTGACTTGGTTTTGGGCAAACAGTATGCCAGCTTTACCGAACCACTACCGTCGCTGTTTATTGATCGCTCTTCTTTGAGGCTTCTTCTTATGTGGAGGATTCCATTTGGAAAATCAAAATCTTCCCATTTGAGACCTAAAATTTCTCCTCTTCGCAGTCCGAAAATTAATGCGAGATGCACAAATAGGTCTTGATTTGTGTTGTGTGACGCCTCGAGAACATATTGC
The DNA here is from genome assembly GCF_002355535.1 of Aurantimicrobium minutum. Taxonomy (NCBI): domain Bacteria; kingdom Bacillati; phylum Actinomycetota; class Actinomycetes; order Micrococcales; family Microbacteriaceae; genus Aurantimicrobium; species Aurantimicrobium minutum. The sequence continues at coordinate 1,485,640 of NZ_AP017457.1, read as the reverse complement.
ACTTCTTTTTTTGTCCAAGGAGATTTCACCCGAGTTGGTTCGTCATGTCGTTTAGGGAGTCTGGTGACAATCGCTGCGGGATTTCTAGATAACTTTCCTTGTCTAAAGGCATGTTCGAGAACGGCTCCCAATACTTGTTTAGCTCCGTTAATGGTTGCTGTTGATTTTCCTTGCCGAGCAAGAAATACAAGCCACTCTTCAATATCTACTGGAGTTATATCGCTGAGCCTTCGATCACCAAAGGCTGGGTACACATTTCTTATCAAGCGATCCTGATAATCAGTGAGGGTTGAAGTTCTAACCCTCAGCGGCTTCACATTTTCAAGCCACCAATTCGAATACTGTCTAAATGATTCAGTTTTTCTTTGCCCAAGCGTTCCTTGTTCAAGTTGCAATAGCATCGAGCGTTGTAGTTTGATCGCTTCGGTGTAGCTGTGAGCAGTCCTACGAACTCGTTTACGTTTTCCTCTAAAGTCCGTTCCTATTGATATTTCAACTTTCCAAACGGTTTTACCGCGTGCTGTTTTACTTTCAAAGATGGATCCGTTGCCGATTTGAGGCATGCCGGACACCCCCTCACGTGAGCTAGGTGTCGGCGCAGTGGATCCACCACGATTTCTGGAAGTCAGCTTTATCTCTGCGGCACTTTCATCAGTCACTGAGTTGGGCTGCGTCGTATATTCAGTTATCAGAACCGACTCGTCCAAAAAGCGGCTCACGCTCAGTCCGTTGCTATTCACCTTTTCAAGTTCAAGCGGCTGAGCAGGCACACCGTATAAATCTTGCCGGTCTGATCTAGTGTTTAAAATTTCATCGCAACCATTGGTGGTATTCGTACGACACGGCGACTTTTGACTTAGATTTTTTTGAAAGTTGCCAGATTGGCTTACTTTTTGGCTGACCATGAAAGTGCTCCTTGGAAATAGGAGCTAGGCCTTGAACGAAAACCTTGAATGTAAAGGTCTTTATTGGTGCGCCCGGAGGGATTCGAACCCCCAACCTTCTGATCCGTAGTCAGATGCTCTATCCGTTGAGCTACGGGCGCAGTGTTGGAAACCAACTGAGCAAGCATAGCAGGGCGGGCTCAGTGCTCAAAAATCCTTTTTCGCTGACGCAAGGTTTTTTCAAAGGCCCCAGCAAACAAAAAGTATCTGCCGTGGAGCTATGTCAGTTACTTGGTGCGTCGAGCTGCTGTGATTTCAATTGCTCCAAACGCGAGCGAAAGCACACCCATCACACCTACCAAAATTGCTTGTGAAGGTTGCACTCCTGTTCGAGCAAGCGCTGGATCAACTGGAGCTGCCGCCTCGGCAACAGTCAGGTTCGTGACATTGTTGGAAGTGTAGTTCGCAACAAAGGTGTTAAAGCCTGAAGGGGTGATTACAAGATCGATTGGAGCTGTTCCCACCGTGTAGGTTGCCAAAACTGTTCCATTTGAGAGATCTACTTTTTGGACCACTGATGTGGCAAATGAGGTTACAAATGCATAATTGCCCAAGGGCGAAAAAACCATGCTGGAGGGCTGACTAGCAACGGCAAAGGTTGCGGTGACTGCGTTGTTCGCTGTGCTTCTGACCTGAATAGCATTAGTGCCGTTGTTGAGAACATAGAGCAGTGTTCCGTCAGCGGAGACGAGCAAGGTGTTTGGATTACTCAACCCTGTATTGATTGTTTGAGTAACTGTGTTTGTTGCCGTGTTAATCAACGTCATCGTGTCATCGCGGCCGTTGGCCACATACAACAGACCCGATTGAGACGAGAGGCCGAGGGCCTGTGGGCCATCACCGACGTTGATAGTGGCCGAGACGTTGAGGGAAGTAGCATCAACCACACTGACCGTGTCCGCAGCCCAGTTAGCGACGAATACTTTGGAGCCGTCGCCAGAAACCGCGATTGCAAGAGGAGACAGGCCAAGGCTGACGGTATTTGTCACCTGGTTGGTTGACGTATTAATCACGTTCATCGAGTCGCTAGAGAGGTTGGCGACATACAGTTTTGAGCCGTCAGGAGACACCTCTACGGCACGGGGAGATTGCCCAACATTTATTGTGGCTGAGACAGTGTTGGTTGTTGCGTTGATGACGCTGACAGTATTTGACGCTGAATTTGCTACGTAGACTTTCGTGCCATCTGGGCTAATTGCAATCGCTCGAGGCGTCGTCCCCACAGCGATATTCACCGTGTCCCCCACTGCAGCAGATGCGGAGAGCGGCAACAGCAAAGTAAGAATTAGTGCGGCAACAGCAGTCAGTATTCCTTGAGAAATTGTTCTGAAAGAGGTCTGTATTGTCATGAACATCCTGTCGTGGAAGAGAACCAATCTCTCAGCGGGCGTCATCACAGAATATCTGTAATTATTGCGGCTTACTTGCTTCGATATACCTTAGAGAGATGCGCATTGCCACCTGGAACGTGAACTCTATTCGTGCTCGTGTTGAACGAGTAACGGACTTTCTGGTTCGCGAGGATATCGACGTCCTGTGCATGCAAGAGATCAAATGCCGAGACAACCAATTCCCTTATGACGCATTCACAGCAGCTGGGTATGAGGTTGTCCTGCATGGCTTGAACCAGTGGAATGGCGTCGCCATCGCTTCACGTCTGCCACTGGAAGATGTCCAAATTACATTCCCTTCGCAACCTGGGTTTGGGGAACCGGACGCTGACGGCAACGCTCCGCTGGAAGCGCGTGCGATTGCCGCCACCGTTGATGGGGTGCGCGTGTGGAGTTTGTATGTTCCTAATGGTCGTGAGCTTGACCACCCCCACTACTCCTACAAACTTGAGTGGCTGCGTGGTCTAGCTCGGGACACTGCCGGCTGGTTGGCTGAATCACCAGATATGCCTCTGGCATTGCTGGGTGACTGGAATGTCGTTCCCTATGACCACGACGTGTGGGACATCGCAGAGTTTGCTGGAAGCACTCACGTCTCACCTCCTGAACGTGAAGCCTTCTTCGCCTTTGAAGCGGTTGGCTTGAAAGACGTAGTTCGTCCACTCATCCCAGAGGGCTACACCTACTGGGATTACAAGCAGCTACGCTTCCCCCGCAACGAAGGCATGCGGATCGATTTCATATTGGGCTCACCAGCGTTTGCTGACATGGTCGACAGTGCTCACATTGCTCGGGATGAAAGAAAAGGTGATGGTCCTAGCGACCACGTCCCCGTCGTGGTTGACTTAGTGCGCGAGGGCGACGAAGACGACCGTCCCATGATTTGGTAATCAAAATCCGAAAACCAAACGAATAGTACAAATAGGGGAATAACCCCTATTATTTAAGGGACTTTTCCCCACTTTTCAGTTTGGTTCTAAGCCTTGTAACGTCTTTACAAATTCCTTGCTGGACTAGCAGTTGTTATCAGTTTTGTTGCGTTGACTGCCACCCCAGCTCAAGCAGTAAATAATGACACTTTGAGCGTGTACTACGACGCTCCATTCGTACAAGGGTCTTACACAACCGCGACGGGTGGAGTGCAAGAAACCTTCGATACAGCAACGACCGGGGCCAGTTGCCCTGGGACACTTGCCGTGGGAACGATGAGCGGTGCTTGCCGAGTTGACCCTGTAGGCCAATATGGAGGGGCATCAACCCCTGCAGGTAGTACCCCTGCGGTAGGTGGATCTGGGTCAAACTACGCCACAACAGTCAGTGGCGGCGCAATGACTCTGACGCTTGCCAGCGCCTCAAAGTATTTTGGGCTGTGGTGGTCTGCTGGATCTAACGGCAATACCGTGCAGTTCTACAGCGGAAACGAACTACTCATTACTCTGACAACTCAAACAATCATGAGCCAGTTTGGTACCTCACCGTCACCATGGCCTGGATCAAACAACTTCACAGCTATAGACGGTACGACCTACAACAAAGGTTGGTACTTCGGAAACCCTCGCGGATACTCTTCGACGACACCCTCAAGCGCTTCCACAATTACCTCAAATGAGCCTTTCGTTTACCTTCACCTTTTTGCTGGAGGAAACCTCACCTTCGACAGAGTTGTCTTGTCGGGTGGTGGCTTCGAGTTTGACAACCTTGCGGTTGCCACCACTCCCCAGACCGTCAACCCACGTTTAGTACTTTCCCAAACGCTCTACTCAAATCACACTGTCACTTTCAACAACAACACAGGCTCCGGGAGCATGTCTGACCAGGTTGCAAATACTTCTACAGCGCTGACCGCAAATTCATTTACGAAACCTGGTTACACATTCACTGGTTGGAACACACAAGCTAACGGTCAGGGTACTGCCTATACAAATCAGGAGGTTTATTCATTTGATCTAGACCTTGATTTATTCGCTCAATGGCAGCTCACCCCGTACACCGTTACATATGACTCTCAAGGTGGATCCAGTGTGAGCAATGGTAGCTACACAATAGGTTCAACAATCAACCTGGCAGCTCCTCCTACCAGGCCGGGCTACACCTTTACTGGATGGTTCATCAACCCCACAGGGGGAACTGCACTTGGCAATACATATTCTCCCAGCGGCACTGGAAACATCACTCTCTATGCTCAATGGGTTGCTGTGGAACCTAGCCTTGCCCAAACAGGATCTTCACTATCCCTTGCTTGGGGATCATTACTTATTTTGATGGCTGGTGCTTCGGTGATTATTGCTGGTCTTGCCATAAGGAAGACACCCAACTAATTCGTTGAAGTTTCCTTCGGGGTAAAGTGCAGTAATGAACTTTGCCGAGAAAAAGAAGAACCATGACTTCAACTAAAGGCTCAATTATTACCAGCATTGTCTTGCTGGTGGTTGCCGTACTCAGCGACCTGGTCCTTTTTGTTCCTGCACTGATGCTGGCCATGGTCAGTGATAGCTGCAGTCCAGACACCTGCAATATGACAGTGTTCACTCTGGGCTACTACATCGCCGTTGCCGGTCCAACCTTGGTCACAATTACCGGAATTGTCTTCACTGTGCGACAGCTCATAAAGAAACAAGATGCCGTTACCTATGCACTCATTGGCTTAGGTGGAACCTACGGAGCGTTCATGCTTGGGTTAGCAATCACCTTCATTACTGTGTCGCTAAAGTAACCCACTAATACTCCGGGGTTTGCTCTTCAATCAGCTTTGCTAAATCAAGGTTGATGAACTGGCGGAGTCGATCAGATCGCTCCTGCTCGTAGTTCTCATCACCAAACTCGATCACTTCTTTGCGGTCGAGATTGCGCTCCATCTCTCGGGACAGTTCAGCCCAGGCAAGACCATGCGCTTCAGTGATGAGTTCACGAAGCCACTGTTCATCCTGAAGCTTGTCTTTTAGTCGTTGTGCAACGTGCTCAAGTGAACCCAATCGAATGGTGAGGTTGTTCACGTCCCCACGACGGTAATCATCGCGCGACATTGCTTCACCGCGAAGTTTGCGTGCACGTTTGAGATCCGCAGAAACGATGGATGCAGTTTCGAGAGACTCCACCGCTAAGGTCATAATCACATCACGTGCTGGGGCAAGATAAATGCTCGCGTCAAAGGCATCCGGCTGGGTGATGGCTTGAACAAGAATCTTGTTTTTGATTGCCATGATGGCGCCCAATCGAGCCATGGCAAATCCATCGTCAGCAGAAGAGTTGATGCTCTCAAGAATTTCTGGGGAGGGTTCATCAATGGATGTGTCCTTGCGCCAGATGCGCCAGCCAGCCATGCGTTACTCCCAGGTTTCCTTAGTTCAAGGATACCCAGCGAAGGCTCAGAGAATTCTGAGCAAACAGGTTAGTTTTCCCTCTGTTTACTTTCTTCCAGTGAATTTATCCATGGTGTTGTAAACACCAAAGATGTTGTCTGCGATGGCATCAAACCAGCGCTGCGGAAGAATTCCCTTAAGGACCTTGGAGAGGTGAACTGTCCACGGCAGCATCAACATGGGCTTACCCGCCAGCATGGCTTTCCAGACTTTGTTCACCACATAGTCCGGCTGCATGATCGGTGTCATCAACGGGCCCTTGACTCCTTCAAACATGCCGGTGGCAATATAGCTCGGGCAGACTGTGGTCACTTTGACGTTGTCAATGTGTTGTTGTTTGAGCTCGAGTCGAACGGAGTCACTCCAGCCAATCAATGCCCACTTGCTTGATGCATAAACGCTCATCTTCGGATTAGAAAGCGTGCCGGCAGCTGAGGCAATGTTCACAATTCTGGAGGGACGCTTTCCTTCCATCATTCCTGTCAAGAATTCATGAGTGATAAACATCGGCGCTAGGGCATTGATCTTCATAATGAACTCGGTGTCACGTTCGTTTTCGTGTTCCCAGAAGTAGGTGCCTCGAACAACACCCGCATTGTTGATGATCACGTCAACACCACCGTGATTGGCAATGACATTTGCTGACGCTTTTTCTATTGCGGTGCGCTCACCAATATCGACGAGCATCGGCACAATCTCTTGGCGGTTATCCGCGTGCACGCGCAACGCCTTTGTCGTTTCAGCTAATGCTTCTTTGTTAATATCCCAGAGGATGACTGTCTCCGCGCCCTCGGCTACTGCTCGTTCGGCATAGAGACGCCCCATTCCCATGGCGGCTCCGGTGATGAGAATTCTGCTTCCTGCAACGTTGAAGGTCATGGTTTAACTCTACTCACACAAATTTGTTGCGTAGTAGTGCGGATTATGTGCGTGAACTGCGCAAAACTTGCTGTTTTCACGCAATATTTCGCTGAAACGTGCGCACATTCTCCGTTACCGTAGATGTATGACACAACTACTCGACATCACAGCCGCAGCAGACATCACCGAAACCACCCCTGCATGGGTTGCGCTCAAAGAAGCAGCCACCGCTATCCAGGCGTTGCAGGTTAAGGACGGTTCTATTCCTGATTCTGCCAACCATGGCGCCGCTCGCGAGCTTGTTGCTGTGATCGTGGAGTCCATCCAAGAATTGGCTCCTGCCTTCCCTCACGACGCTTCTTACCTCGAGGCTGTCGTTGCTGACTTTGGTCGCTGGGTTGACGGAGGCTTCGCTGAACCAGACTTCCTTGCATCCATCCTCGAGTTCGCACCTGCTTCTCACCGCGTCAATGGTGTTCGCCACCTCGTTGTCTTCCCGATGTACACCCAGAACGGAAGCACCAACCGTTTCGTCGAGGCAGTCCTTGTCGAAGTAATGTGGCCAGACTTCATCGCTGAGCTCGAAGCTGGCGAATACGGCAACAAGTTATTTGTTCCCCTGCGCTTTATCGACTTCACCCCTGGATATGACACCAACTCTGCTGTTCTCTTCCCAGAGACGGTAGCTATGCGTGAAGTTCCCGCGTTCACCTGGGGAGCAATCTTCCAGGACCGCGAAGCAGCACGCTTCGCCGTTGTGACCGAAGCCGCTGCTGAGATCACCGGGCTAGAACTTCCTGCTGACGCAGCCGAGTTGCTGACCAACCAGAAGCTCTCTGAAGAGACCTTCATCATGTGGGACTTGATTCACGACCGTACCCACATGAGCGGTGACCTCCCCTTCGACCCCTTCATGATCAAGCAGCGCATGCCCTTCTTCCTCTACGGTCTCGAAGAACTGCGCTGTGACCTCACCGCATTCCGCGAGTGCGTGAGGATCGAACGCGGTGGTTCTGCTGACCCAGAAACCCGTCACCACGCACGTCTGGTTCAATACGCTGTGGTCTTCGACCGCATCTTCCGTTTCGCGATGACCGGAACCCGCAAGCGTAACTACGACGCCGTTGCAGGCCAGCTCATGTTTGCATGGATGCACCAGCACGGAGTCTTGCACTGGACCAACAACAAGCTCTCCATCGACTGGGCAGCACTGCCTGATGTCGTTGTTGAACTCGGTGACGCAATCGATGAGCTCTACTGGCGCTCTATTGACCGTCCCAAGATTGCTCACTGGCTTGCTGCTTATGAACTGGTTGCCAGCACTCTCACCCCACACCCAGCATCCACCTGGGCTAAGGGTGCGGATGCTCTTCCTGTTGCCGGAGAACCTGGCGAACTCACCGACCAGCTTCTGGACGACGAGTTCCCACTGTCCATGTTCTATGAGGCACTTCACCGCAAGATCGCGCCTGTAATTGAGTCCACCAAGGGAATCCGCGCTTAGGCGCGGACCCTCCCACGGCGTAGGCTCAAGAGTATGCAGCGAGTACACGATGCCGCTTGGCGCGGCTTTGCCTCAGATAACTATGCCGGCGTTCACCCCCGAGTTCTCGAAGCTCTCTCGGCGGTGAACGGTGGACATCAGATCGCCTACGGCGAGGATGTCTACACCGAACACCTTCACCAGGTCATGACGACCCACTTTGGTATGGGTATTGAGGTATTCCCGGTATTCAACGGAACCGGTGCAAACGTGATGTGTCTGCAGTCACTGCTGCCTCGCTGGGGTGGCGTTATCTGTGCTCAAACTGCACACGTGAACAATGACGAATCCAATGCCCCTGAAGCTGTGGGTGGAATCAAGTTGCTCACGGTGGAAACACCTGATGGCAAGCTCACCCCTGAGCTCATTGACCAGCAGGCTCACGGTCGCGGTGATGAGCACCGTGCCCAGCCGCTGGCTGTGACCATTACCCAGTCGACTGAACTCGGAACGGTTTACACCCCCGAGGAAGTTAAAGCGATTGCTGAACACACCCACTCCTTGGGAATGAAACTGCACATGGATGGTGCGCGCATTTCTAACGCTGCAGCTTCCTTAGGGGTTCCCTTCCGTGCGTTTACGCGTGATGCTGGCGTTGACATTCTCAGTTTTGGTGGAACCAAGAATGGTCTCATGGGTGCAGAAGCAATCGTTGTGCTCAACACTGACGCAGTGGATGGCCTGATCTATTCCCGCAAGATGAACATGCAGCTGGCATCCAAGATGCGCTTCACCTCAGCACAACTCATTGCATTACTGGAGGGTGACCTTTGGCACCACCTTGCCAACCACGCTAACCAGATGGCTCAGCGTTTGCGCTCAGCTCTGGAAGGAACCCCGGGCATCACTTTCACTCAGCAAACCCAGGCAAATGGTGTTTTTGTTATTTTGCCTCCGGGAGTAGCTGACGAGCTGCGCAAGGAGTTCCGTTTCTACGACTGGAACCCTGCAACCGGTGAAGTTCGTTGGATGTGTGCGTGGGACACCACCGAAGATGACATTGACTACTTTGCCTCGGCGGTAAAGAAAGTCCTCGAAGGCAAGTAATGCCCACCATTACTCTCACCACATCCGAGCTCACCGTTCAGATGTCGTTTTGGGAGCGAGTAGGTTCCCTCTCTTCCAACATTTCAATTCCATTGAACTCAGTGGTCCACGCAACTGATGACCCCACGTTCATTCGTCACGGTCTTGGCTTTCGCACCGGCGGAACCGGAATGCCCGGCTTCATTGCCGAAGGACGCTTCCGCAAGAACGGGAACCGTATCTTTGCGAACTGGCGACGTGGTGAACAAGTGGTTGTGATTGAGCTGCACGGCGAGAAGTGGGACAAGCTTGCCATTGGTTGTACAGATGCCAAGGCGCTTGCCACCCAGATCAATACCGCTATTGCCGGCCTCGCAAACAACTCGATCTAGCATTAAAGAAAGCCCCCGATTTCTCGGGGGCTTTCTTCGTTAAGGATTTAGTCTTCGAATGCGTCGTAGCGAACAATCTCGGCAAGCTCGTGACGAACACGTGGTGCCTTTTCGCGCTCAGCAAGAGGTTCTGGAAGCAAGTCTGCTGGAGCAAGCTTGCCCACAGCAATTGCCACAAAGGCTTCAAAGCCTGCAGGAAGGTTAAAGATTTCCTTAAGTGCCTTCACATCTGTTCCAGCAACCTGGTGAACATAGAGTCCGTCGGTTTGTGCCTGAATAGAGAAGTGGGCAACAGACTGACCCAGGTCATAGATTGCGTAGGGGTTGGGGGTTCCATCAGCGCCTGCGGTCTGAGCAATAGCAACCACAATGGCGGAGGCGTTCGGCATCCATGCGGTGTTCCAGCCTGCAAGGGTGGGAACAATCTTGTTGAACGTGTCATCGCCACGGAATCCAACAATAAAGCGCCAGGGCTGGCTGTTGTTTGCTGAAGGTGACCAGCGAGCTGCTTCGAATGCGGGGGTGAGATCAGCTGGGGACAACACTGCGGTGGTGTCGTAAGAACGAGGACTCCAACGGGCTGCAAGTACGGGGTTAATGGGAACGCTGGTGTGCGCGGTGCGAGACATTTTTATCCTTGTGTTGTGTGTAAAAGTGGTTTTTCCATGCGGTAGCACGGGCATCCGATAGTGATAACCGGATACCCGTGCGCTTATTCCCAAATAGGGAAAAGTTTATTCATCAGCCATGAGCTCAGCTTCGATAAAGGGGTCTTCATCCCCTGCGTCGAAGACAGGGTGAATCTTGTCTGAACTCACGGTGAGGTGATCACCGTCAAGATCAACTCGAACTAGGTCACCATCACGAACTGACCCGGCAAGGATTGCTGTTGCCAGGCGGTCATCAATCTCGTGTTGCATGAGACGTCGCAGTGGGCGAGCTCCATAAATGGGGTCATAACCACGCTCTGCCAACCAGGTTCGAGCAGCAGGGGTGACGGCTAGTTCTAGTCGACGCTCAGCCAAGCGCTTCTGGAGACGATCGATATACAACTCAACAATTTGTCCGAGATCTTCTTGGCTCAGAGCCGAGAACACCACAATGTCATCCAAGCGGTTGACGAACTCAGGCTTGAATGCCTGGCGCACGGTCTCGTTGACAGCACGTTCCTTCTCGTCCCAGCTCAGGTCGGGATCAATCAAGAACTGTGAACCGAGGTTCGAGGTGAGAATCAGGATGACGTTTCGGAAGTCCACGGTGCGACCCTGGCCGTCAGTCAGGCGTCCGTCGTCAAGAACCTGGAGCAAGACGTCGAAGACTTCAGGGTGTGCTTTCTCTACTTCGTCGAGCAATACAACCGAGTAGGGGCGACGGCGCACTGCCTCAGTGAGTTGTCCACCTGCTTCATACCCGATGTATCCGGGAGGAGCACCAACCAGACGCGAGACGGAGTGCTTCTCTCCGTATTCACTCATGTCGATACGAATCATGGCCTTTTCGTCGTCGAAGAGATACTCGGCGAGCGCCTTAGCGAGCTCTGTCTTTCCAACACCAGTGGGGCCCAGGAACAGGAAGGATCCGGTTGGGCGATCGGGGTCAGAAATTCCAGCGCGCGAACGACGAACAGATTCGGAAACAGCTTGCACTGCTTTCTTCTGTCCAATGAGGCGCTTGCCAATTTCGTTTTCTAGGTTGAGCAGTTTCTCTGTCTCACCCTTGGTCAGACGATCAACAGGAATCCCGGTCCATGCGGCAATCACCGACGCGATGTCTTCGCTGGTGACCTGGTCATTGACCATGCGTTCGGTGTCTGTTTGTTCTGCTGATTCGGCTTCAGCTAACTCACGTTCCAGCTGAGGAATCTCTGCATAGAGCAAACGGCTGGCTTGTTCGAGCTGGCCTTCACGTTGTGCACGTTCTGCCTGAATACGAGCGGCATCAAGTTTGGTCTTGAGATCACCGACGCGGTTGAGTGCGCTGCGCTCTTGTTCCCAGCGACGTTCAAGGTCTTCGAGACGAGCGTTACGTTCAGACATGTCTTCACGCAATTTTGCAAGACGTTCCTTGGAGGCGTCGTCCTTCTCTTTCTTCAGAGCAAGCTCTTCGAGCTTGAGTCGGTCAACACTGCGGCGCAGCTCATCGATCTCGACAGGAGCCGAGTCAATTTCCATACGCAGGCGGCTTGCCGCTTCATCGATAAGGTCAATGGCCTTGTCAGGAAGCTGCCGGCTGGTGATGTACCGGTTGGATAGTGCTGCGGCAGCAACGAGTGCGTTGTCTGCGATAGCTACCTTGTGGTGTGCTTCGTAACGCTCTTTGAGCCCACGAAGGATTGCCACGGTGTCTTCAACACTGGGTTCTCCCACAAACACCTGCTGGAAACGACGTTCCAGAGCGGCATCTTTTTCAATGAACTCACGGTACTCATCCAGTGTGGTGGCACCGATCAGGCGCAATTCACCACGAGCAAGCATGGGTTTGAGCATGTTGGCTGCTGCCACGGAGCCTTCGCCTCCGCCAGCACCCATCAGAGTGTGGAGTTCGTCGATGAAGGTGATGATCTGGCCATCTGAGTCATTGATTTCTTTGAGGACCGCCTTGAGGCGTTCTTCGAATTCACCTCGATACTTTGCACCTGCAATCAGGGCTGAGATATCAAGTGAGACAAGCTGCTTATCTTTTAAGCTATCGGCGACGTCACCAGCGACAATACGCTGAGCGAGTCCTTCGACGACAGCAGTTTTTCCAACGCCTGGTTCACCGATCAGGACGGGGTTGTTCTTGGTACGACGAGTAAGCACTTGGCTGACTCGACGGATTTCGGCATCACGGCCGATGACGGGGTCGAGCTTGCCGCTCTTTGCAATTTCAGTGAGGTTAACGCCGAATTGTTCGAGCGCGCTCTTGTTTTCTTGCGGCTCTTGTTGCATGTTTTCTTTCTCCTTGTGTGGATTTCACCACCAAACAAAGTTGAGTGATGATGACTCAAGTTTACTCTCCTGGCCCTATTTTCTCTAGGCCTGAAGCTGAAAGAAAGCTGAAAATCAAACCAGGCCTGGCAATAGCCGGGCCTGGTTTATCGGTTGAGTTAGGTTAGCTCTTTCTTGAACGAATGAGCCAGACTCCGCCGGCTAAGCCTGCAGCTAGCAGTGCGGCAAGCCCGCCGAATATCCACAGATTAGGTTGGTCAGATTGAAGCAGTTCAGAAGACTCAGCTTCTTGTCCGACAGAACTCTTAGTGTTTGTGGGCCGCTTTGGCGAAACCAAAACAGGTGATTCCAACCCTGGAGCTGCTGTTCCGATGTTGCTCACCGAGGATACTGATTTGCGAGCAAGGCCACCAGTAGATGGAGAGCCTTGAACAGAGGCAGCAACAGTTGTTCCTGTCCAACCCACAACCTTATTGTCAATGTCTTGTACAACAATTCTGTGCTGACCAACAGGGAGTGCTTCTGAAACGGTCGCTCTGACAGTTCCATCAACCCCAACTTGAACCCAGTCACCAAGTGACGTTGGAGTTGAATGCGCCCAAACTGAAACCCATTCGCCGGCCATGTCCTGACCAACGTCAACAGTGATTACTTGATTTGCGCTTACCAAGTCAGGCGCTGAAACTTGATCTTGCATAGCAGTCGTAAGACTGCTCGTAGAAACAGCTTCCGGATCTGCAATAGGCTGTCTAACGCTCATAATCACATCATTATTGAGTGATTTTTGTCCTGCTGAGAGCGTGATTACTGAAGCAGTAGTAAGCGTTGAAGCTCCTCCACTAAAAGCTGTTTGCAGACCTCTGTTTCCTTGCCACGTATCAACGAACTCAAGTTTGTAATTTCCTGGCGCTAAACCGCTGAGTTCGTATTTTCCAGCTTCTCGTGCTGAAACCCACCCATAAAATTGTGGAAGGAGTTTGTATGTGCCACCAGATTGTCTGTAAACATTGATTTGAAGATTTTTTCCAGTTGGAAGGCCAGTTACACCAGTTGCTGTCTGAATTTTAACTTGCCCCTTGAGAATGCTTCCCTCTGAAACAACTACATCCGTCGAATTACGCGTTGCTCCTGCAGCCACAGTTACATAACTGCTCGGGGAATCGCTTCCATTAGTTGAAGTTGAGCTCCAAAATTTGTCTCCAAAGACAAACTTAGGTGCATCTTGCCAGCATTCTTGCTTCACAGAAACGAAGTAGTTACCAGCGGCAAGATAGTCCATCTTGTATGCGCCAGTGTTTGGGTCGACAGATGCCCAGCCAACCGCGTTGCCTAATGATCCATCTGATTTTCGCTCAATTGCAATAACTGAAGCGCACTCAGGAACGGTGTCGTTTGTTGTCAAAACAGTTCCTGTTATCAATCCCGCGGCTTGCACTATAACGTCAAGCGTAAGTTGTTGACCACTGGACACGTTTGTGTTCGATCTTGTTTCGGCGAACTTTTGTGATCCATTTCCATACATTGATGGCGAAGAAACGTTAATTTGAACCTGACCCGAAGGGATTTGTTGCAGTTCGTAGAATCCGTTTTCATCGCTCTGGGCAGACCCTAAATAAGCTCCCGTTGTGGGACTAATCGCATAGATATAAGCCCCCTCAACAACTTGATCAGTGGAGGTTTTTACAATGCCCGAGATAGTGGCTTGACCTTCTGGAGCCGGGGTCATTCTTCCATTGAAATAGCCAGCTTCGCCCTCATCAAGGTCGACTGAACCAAGACTTGCGGGTCCGCCATAACCCATTCCTGCTCCGAAGTTTGAAACGTTGGTTTGTGCTGCAATCTCAAATCCGGTTGCCTCGGCTCGAATCATGTACGCGCCCGATGGGAGATTGGAGATTCGATAACGACCTGAAGAGTCTGTTACTGCATCTTTATCTTCAAAGCCGCCCTGGTTTCGAGAAACAGTAACTTTTGCCCCCACGATGGGCTCATAAGTTAGTGAATTTCTGATAACACCGGTCAATGAAGAAGTTCCCTGCACAATTGAGCGAAGGTAGTCAGTTCGCTGAACTGTTGCACCTTGATCAATAACAAGCTGGTCGAATTCACGCCATTCGTACGTTGAACTAGATTGAGGGCTAATATTTACCGAGTAACTGCCGTCAGCAAGACCTGAAATGGCCCATTCTCCTCGTGCGTTAGCTTTGGTGGATTTACCCATTCCGCCCGGTGAGTACAAACTTACGTTTGCTCCACCAACAGTCCTGCCAGTGGTTTGGTCAATTACCACACCTTCCACGCGGCCTGAACCTGTGCTGAACCGATCCAAATTGACCTGGGGAACAGTTACAGAAGCGCCTGAAACAGTAACTCGCTGATTTGAGTATCGATACTGCACCCGTTGCGCCCACTTCGAAACACCAAGTGAATACTCGCCATTAGGAACATTTTTGAACTTGTACTTTCCGGCTGCATCTGTGGTTACGTTGGCGTTGAAATCGGGGCCATAGATGTATACATTGGCTCCACGTAATGGGGCATTCGTGAATGAATCATAAACAGTTCCAGAGATGGCGCCTGAACTTGCAGCAGTTCTTTCAAGACTGAAGGGCTTGGTTCTGGGTGAATTGTTTTCACGCAGTGAGTAGCTTCCAGAAACAGACACATACCCTGGTTTGGTTAGTTTGACCCTTATAGATCCTGCGTTTAAGGGAAGACCCGAAAGAGCATAATACCCCTGGGCATCAGTGTTTACCCAAGCTTCAATTGATCCTCTTTGTAAATAAGCACTGCCGGTAACTTTGACTCCGGAAATACCTGTAAGAACTCCGTTGACAACCTCTGTAACTCTTCCCTGAAGAATTCCAGTACCGCTGGAAAAAACAACTTCTTGAAATTGATTAGATGCAACATCTATTTGTGGGTATATCCACATTGACCCCGTTAAAGACGTGGAAAAGCTTCTTGAGTTATAGCTGGCAACTGAGTTCTTTGAGAAGTTGAAGCCAGAAATCGTTGGAGAAGTTAGGCCATTAATTTCAAATAATCCGCCGCTTCCAGACGTTGCTTGACCATTACCGTAAGCGTTGATATCAACACCCTCGTTAGCTTGTCCTGTGGAATCTAAAATTCGACCTGTAATAGAAAGATTGTTTGAAATAGAGGTGACTTGGATATTTAGGCCACTTAGATTTTGATTTGTACTCAAGGAGAATTGGCCCTCAGCGCGTATTTCGTTGTTCCCACCGGAGACATAATATTGGTAGTCACCCTCTGCCAATACAGGAATTAAGAAGTTGGCGCTTGACTGTCCGCTAGGAATAGTGACGTTTGAATAAGCCGATGTTGTGAGGGCGTTTTGACTGTAAACACTAATGTTTACATTGTTAATTCCTGATGGAATTCCTGAAATTGTGCCCGAAACACTTCCTTTTGGATCAAGTGGAATATTCACCGGTGGGGTGTTAGAAGAGGTAGTGACTTCAGCAAGACCGCCTGCGATTTTTACTGTTTGCCACTGTTGTTCCCCCGGTACAAACGCCGAAGCTTCCAAGAAATAGGTTCCTACAGGTAAACCGCCGTTGAAGCTAAATGTAGCTGTGCCTAAGTTTGGGCCAGTCCCAAGATTAACTGTCGCCGAGCTGACTTGCGGGTAGCCGCTTTCATTGCTAGAAAATTGCACGGATGCAGAAGTTGCATTTTGTGGAACATTCGTTAGAGTTCCTGTCACTACGTAAAGGGGCTCTAAAACCAGATCTATACCCGACAGTGTTTCACCATCTGCGAGGCCTTGGTTTAGGGAGACTGTTGCACTTTTGTAATTGAGGTTTCCAACAACTGCGGTCGCAGTGAGACTTCCATAGGTAGCCGCATTCAATCCAGGAATCGTGAAGGTTCCAGAAGTAGAAGTGACAGTTCCGGTAACTGGTTGTTGAAAATTATTTGAAAGGTAGTAATCAACAGTCACTGACGTATTTGCGGGTACACCCTCAAATGCGCCTGATATTGAGGCGTTATTCGCAGCAGACGCAAGGGACGGGGAAAAAACAAGTGTCGCGCTGACAAGCGCAAGAGAGACGATTGTTGAAAAGAAGCTCTTAAGTTTCTGCTTCTTGTTTTGGTCTCTCAGCGCAAAAGAGTCAAATCCCTGAAGTTCGCGAATTTTGTCAATCATCTTTATCCCCCAAAAGGGGTACAGCCCAGTAAACAAAAGGGTTACAGGCCGATTCCCCCAACCTTTACCAAGTACAACACATGGTACAAACTAAGTCAACCGGGCGGTTGGGCGCTGATTTACAGTTTGACTGATTTAGTCACCGTGAACTTTGGAGTCCTGCGAACCTCACGAGTTTCTCCTACAAGTTTGCGCAATGCGGGCTTGTAACTCAGGTGACGATTAGCCACCACCCACAATTCCCCACCCGGTTTGAGAACTCTTCCTGCCTCGGCAAAAAGCCTCAAGCTCGTGCCCGCATGAACGGCAGCGCCTGAATGAAAAGGAGGGTTGAACAGAATGAGGTCGGCTGATCTGTCTTCTTGTGAAGACAGTCCGTCGTCACGTACCACAGTGACGCGATCACTGAGGTTGTTTGCCTCCATAGTTGCTTTCGCTGATTCGACAGCGGCGGCGGACTGATCGCTGGCGATCACTGTCGCTGTTGGTCGAAGCTTTGATATCTGGGCAGCGAGAACACCCGTTCCACAACCAAAGTCAATAATGCGCATACCCTGCTGACCCGAAACTCTGTCTAACACCGCAAGCAGGTCGTAGGTGCCTATGTCGATAGAGATTCCTGCAAAAGCACCACCTTGAGCACACACCATCAGATCAACATCCGCGTGGTATTCACTCTTGGGCCATGAGGTGAGGGCATCGAGTGCTGCTTGTTTCTTTGGTCCACGTGCGCGAATGACACGTGACTTTTGCTCTGCAAGACTTGCTTCAACCTGAGTGAAAAACTTCCCCAAGGTCTCATTCATGCTCAGGGTCATGTGTTTGATGCGGCCGCCGGCCAACACGAGAACATCGTCAGCGGAGTGGGCCGCAATTAGTGCCGCCCATTGCTCTAATTGCTCCAGCGAGCGCGGTAAACGCAACACAACAATCCTCGAGGAAACAACCAGCTCACGAGATAGTTGAAGATTTTGAAAGGTTGATGAAGGCGGAAAGAAATCCGAAAGTTCCTGCGCGTTATTCACCAACGCTAGTTCACCTGAACGAGCATCTTGGTGAACAAGAACCTCAGTAAACCCAGCCTCAGCTAGGGCGCCTAATGTCAATGCTCCGTGAGTGTCTCCGATGATGGATAGCGGGCTTGCAAGCAGGGTTGGATCAATCTCAACAGCGCGCTGAAGTTCAGTTAACAGGAGACGGTCGGCTGCATCAACGGCAACGAGTTCGGGGGACTCCAGATCAGGCCAACGCCTGAGGGATTCGAAAGGAAATGAACTCACCCTTTGAGACTATTCGGACTTGCCAACCTGCTTGTACAACTTGGAGATAACAAACCAGGAACCATCAACACGAAGCAAGCTGAGATAGTCCTGCATTACTCCGCCGAACATCTCGAGCTGGACTTTTGCGAGTGCAACCTCTGGTGAAATCTGGTCGACGAGGAGGACCTTGTCACGACGGACATTGCCCAAATCTTGTGGAGAGGTACGCGCTTCCATTTGTTCGCGATAAAAATCGCGAGGACGAATCACGATCTCATCGTTCTCAGACGAGTAGAGGTTGCTGTCTTTGTGAAAGACCTTGTCAAAGAGGGACATGTCTTGCGAGTGCATGAGCTCAAAGTAATCATCGAGCAATGTTTGGATTCCTGCGTCAGTCATGGAACAAGACTAACTTCAGCGATCACCAAATTCTTTAGTCATGAGCAACTGGACATCACGGTCTAAGTGATCAAACCTGGCGTCCATGCGAGCCCCAAGTTCATTTCGCATGCTCGCCATTTCTGCGCGAAGCCCTGTCCCAATCATCCTGAAACTTGCAAAAACAACACCAATAAGGGCAAAAATCGCTGCACTGAAAACTCCGATGAGAGTCCATACCTGTGGGTTATCCAAATAGATCACATCCCTATTGTTACTGGTTTTGATAAGAATCGCATCTGGCAATTGAGCGATAGGCGATACCGCTCTGGCAGTGAGTAATTCTGGAAAATGTGAACTGTGAAGGACTAGTTACGCCCGAAGGGACGCCAAACCACAACATCTGTGCGGCGGCGAGCGCGAGTTCCAGCCCGCAGGCTTTCCACGTCACCTGCAGGTCCTGCAGCGAAGACGCGACGGCCTGGCTGGTTGAGCAGAGCGTCCGCAAGGGCGGCTTCGAGTTCTCGAACTCGCGCACGCAGTGCGTCATTTTGATTCTCTAAATCCAGAACGCGACGGATGCCCTCTAGGGAGAGACCTTCCGCGCTAAGTCTGGCGACTTCGCGAAGCTGAGCAACGTTACGCATGGAATAGCGTCTGGATTGACCCGCTGTTCGGCCTGGTTGAACCAGGCCGATGCGGTCATACTGCCGCAGGGTCTGCGGGTGCATTCCCGCAAGCTCTGCAGCCATCGAGATAGTAAAGATGGGCTGGTTCTCGTCCATTCTTTTCCTTATCTCTTGAGAGGTGTTGCTTATCGCTTTGCTTCTGCAAGCAAGTCTGCGCGAGGGTTCTCACTTGGCGCAACAGATGCGAACTTTTCGAGGGCTTCTTTTGCAGTGTCATCGAGGTGGCTCGGGACAGCAATTTGAACAACAGCGAGGAGGTCGCCTGTTCCCTTGGCTGTCTTAATGCCGCGACCCTTAACGCGCAGTGAACGTCCACTCGGGGTGCCCGGAGCAACTTTAAGCTTGACGGTCTCACCCTCAGGGGTGGGAACCTCGATGGTTGCCCCCAGCGCTGCCTCCGTGAAGGTGACAGGAACATTCACTTTGATGTTGAGTCCGTCACGCTCGAAGACAGGATGCTTCTTCACCTTGACGGTGAGAACAATGTCTCCTGCTTCGCCACCGTCAGGGCTGGGATATCCCTTGCCGCGAAGACGGATCTTCTGTCCATCAGCAACACCGGCAGGGATTTTCACCTTGACGGTTCGGCCCTCACTGGTCTGCAAGCTCATGGTGTCGCCGTGGAATGCTTCGAAGAAATCGATAGTGACAGAGGAGACAATGTCTTGCCCCTTCTGCGGGCCACCAAATCCACGGAAACCGCCGGAGGACTGGCCGAATCGGCCACCTCCGCCGCCAAACATTCCGCCGAAGATATCTTCAAAGCCACCTCCCTGTTGGAAGGTGTACTGCTGGCCGCCACGGCCAAAACCGCTGAAGGCATCCTCGAATCCGCCTTGTGGTCCGCCTGCACTAAAGCGTGCACCGGAACCCATGGCGCGAATCTGGTCATACTCCGCACGCTGCTCCTTATCGGAGAGCACAGAGTAGGCTTCAGAGATTTCCTTGAACTTGGCTTCTGCCTTGGCGTTTCCCTGATTGGAGTCAGGGTGATATTCGCGAGCAAGCTTGCGATAGACCTTCTTCAGTTCAGCTTCCGAAGCGTCTTTGGAGACGCCGAGGACTTTGTAAAAGTCTTTATCGAACCAATCTTGACTGGCCATATGCGCCTCCTTTCTTTACGTCGTTTCGGATACTAGTTTGCAGGAACTGCAACAACAACCTTTGCTGCGCGAACCTGTGTGGTGCCGATCATGTACCCGGTCTCCACAACATCCAACACAGTTTCTGCTGTGACATCTGGTGAAGGCTGCTGCAGAATCGCTTCGTGCAGGTTCGGATCAAAAAGGTCACCAGCTGCACCATAGGCAACAAGACCGAGGCGCTCGGTTGCACCGCGTAGTTTGCCGGCGATGGCGGCGAGGGCAGAGCCCTCCGCCAGGTCGCCGTGCTTTTCTGCACGGTCGATGTCATCGAGGACAGGAAGAAGGATCTTCACAGTGTCTCCGATGATGCGCTCGCGCTCAATTTCTCTGTTTGCTTCGGTGCGCTTGCGGTAGTTGGCGTATTCAGCGGTTACGCGCTGAAGGTCAGCCAAACGCTCTGCTGCCAGATCACTTTCTGCCTGCTCGAGGAAAGAAAGGTCGGCATCTGTCAGCGAGGTTTCTACATCAGCGTCTTCAAAGGAAGCGTCTTCAGTAGGTCCGTCATATCCAGGGTCTTCAGCAAAGCCGGCGTTCTCGCCAACCTCACTGGTGTCCCCTGCGGAGGAGCCCCCGTTCAGGGGCTCCTCTACTGGGTTCGAATTCTGGTCAGACATTCTTACTTAGCGTCTTTCTCAGACGATCCGTCAGCCTCGTCGTCTTCGACAACTTCAGCGTCGACAACATCTTCGTCAGAAGCAGCTTCGCCTTCAGGTGCACTTTCCGCAGAAGCTTCTGCCTGACCTGCAGCGTAGATTGCTTCACCGAGCTTGCCCTGGCTTTCGACGAGCTTGTCGTATGCAGTCTTTACTGCGGCATCGTCGTCTCCGGCGAGCGCTGTCTTGAGTGCGTCGACATCGCCCTGAACTTCGTTCTTCACGTCTTCAGGGAGTTTGTCTTCGTTCTCCTTGATCAGCTTCTCGATGGAGTAGACCATCTGCTCAGCACCGTTGCGTGTCTCTGCAGACTCGCGACGTGCCTTGTCTTCAGCTGCGTGCTCTTCAGCTTCGCGAACCATACGCTCGATGTCTTCCTTGGGAAGAGACGATCCACCGGTAATCGTCATCGACTGCTCCTTACCGGTGCCCTTGTCCTTAGCGGACACGTGCACGATACCGTTTGCGTCGATGTCGAAGGTGACCTCAACCTGAGGAACTCCACGAGGTGCTGGTGCGATACCGGTCAACTCGAAGTTTCCGAGCGACTTGTTGTCGCGAGTGAACTCACGCTCACCCTGGAACACCTGGATGGATACCGAAGGCTGGTTGTCATCAGCTGTGGTGAAGGTTTCAGATCGCTTGGTGGGGATCGCAGTGTTGCGCTCGATCAGCTTGGTCATGATTCCACCCTTGGTCTCGATACCGAGGCTGAGGGGGGTGACGTCGATAAGCAGAACATCCTTGCGCTCTCCACGCAGAACACCTGCCTGCAGTGCTGCACCAACGGCAACAACTTCGTCAGGGTTCACGGTCTTGTTTGCTTCCTTGCCGCCAGTGAGGCTCTTGACCAGTTCTGCCACTGCAGGCATACGGGTCGAACCACCCACGAGGACAACGTGAGCAATGTCGCTGACCTTGACGCCGGCTTCCTTGATGACATCCTCGAATGGCTTCTTGGTGCGAGCAATAAGGTCTTCGGTCATTGCTTCGAACTGAGCACGGGTGAGGGTCTCGTCGAGGTTGGCTGGGCCATTCTCGGTCAGAGAGAGGTACGGCAGCTGGATGCTGGTGCTCATGGATGAGCTCAGCTCCTTCTTTGCCTGCTCTGCAGCTTCCTTCAAGCGCTGGAGTGCAATCTTGTCCTTGGACACGTCAACACCAGTGGTCTCCTTGAACTTCTTGATCAGGTGATCCACGATGCGCTGGTCCCAGTCGTCACCACCGAGGCGGTTGTCACCGGAGGTTGCACGAACCTGGATGGTTGAGAAGTCGTCGTCCTTGCCCACTTCGAGCAGGGAAACGTCGAACGTTCCACCACCGAGGTCGAATACGAGGATGAGTTCGTCTTCTTTACCCTTGTCGAGGCCGTAGGCCAAAGCAGCTGCGGTGGGCTCGTTGATAATACGCAGAACGTTCAGACCTGCGATCTCACCGGCATCCTTGGTTGCCTGACGCTCAGCGTCGTTGAAGTAAGCGGGGACAGTGATAACTGCGTCGGTGACGGTGTCACCGAGGTAGGTCTCTGCGTCGCGCTTGAGCTTGCCCAGGATACGGGCAGAGATTTCTTGTGGGGTGTACTTCTTGTCGTCAATAGATACGGTCCAGTCGGTACCGATGTGACGCTTGACGGAAGCAATGGTGCGGTCCACGTTGGTAACTGCCTGGCGCTTTGCTGGCTCTCCAACGAGTACTTCGCCATCCTTGGTGAAAGCGACTACCGAGGGGGTAGTACGGAATCCTTCAGCGTTGGCGATAACGGTGGGTTCTCCACCTTCAAGTACGGAAACAACCGAGTTGGTGGTTCCGAGGTCAATGCCTACTGCACGTGACATATATGTGTTCTCCTTCTTCATTCCAGTGTGAGCTGGAAATTCCTTGTTTTTATGCGGTTTTCACCGAAGCTTGTTCAAGACTTGAGTCGTGATATATCAAGTTTGCCACGGGGAATACACATCGTCAAGCGTTCACAGCAAATCTTGAGCTTTCTCGACTCAAGTTTTTGTTTTCGGGGTGTTTACCGCAGGTTCTTCCCGTGGAGATGTGGGAGGGGTACCCTGAACTCATGTCGAGCACCGGTGCTGTTGAAGTCAAGATTCCCCGCAAACAAGTTATTTCGTGGGCTTTATGGGACTGGGGCACCTCCGCCTTCAGTGTGCTGATCACCACTTTCGTCTTTGCGCGGTACATCGTCTCCAGCTACTTCATTGATCCGGAGATTGTTCAGGCTTATGAGGCAGCCGGGGGCGAAGGGGTTGCAACCGGGCCCGCGCTCGAAAACTTCCAGGCAGCTGAGGCCAACCTCACCAGCTGGGTGGGATGGGCGTTGGCCATAGGCGGTGTTGCAGTAGCCCTTGTTGCTCCGATCGTGGGTCAGCGAACTGACGCCGGCGGTAAGCGTAAGCTCTGGCTGGGAATCAATACAGGTATTGTCATTGCGGCAACTTTTGGCATGTTCTTTGTTGAAGGCACCCCGCAGTTCTTCGTCATGGGCATCGTCTTGCTGACCGTGGGTAACGTGTTCTATGAAATGGCGAATGTGAACTACAACGCCATGCTTCTGCAGGTGTCCACTCCAAAAACCATGGGTCGTGTCTCGGGCTTCGGCTGGGGAATGGGATATTTCGGTGGAATCTTTGTTCTACTGATAGCCCTCATCGGCTTCGTGCTCGGCGACCCTCCCTATTGGTTTGGAATCACGACAGAGGCCGGCATGAACATTCGCGCCGTCACGGTACTGGCTGCAGTGTGGGCTTTAGTTTTTTCGCTCCCGGTTTTGTTCAATGTTCCAGAGAACACCGCCACGACTCCAGGCCACAAAGCGGGAATCATCGAGTCCTACAACATCTTGTTCCGCAAAATTGCAGACCTGTATAAGAACGCTCGTCCCACCTTCTACTTCCTTCTCGCTAGCGCCGTATTTCGCGACGGCCTTGCCGCCGTATTTGCATTTGGCGGCATCCTGGCAGGAACAGTCTTTGGGCTCAGCTTTACCGAAGTGATTCTCTTTGCCATCGGCGGCAACCTGGTAGCAGGTATTGGTGTTCTGTTCTCTGGTTGGATCGACGACAAGATCGGCTCCAAGCGTGTCATTGTGATTGCGCTTGCTGGCTTGGTCGTTACCGGTATTGCCTTGTTCTTCTTCCACGACGGCGGGGCAACCGCCTTCTGGATCGGTGGTCTGATGCTGACGTTCTTCGTGGGGCCCGCGCAAGCTTCAGCTCGTGCCTACCTGGGACACCTCGCGCCAGAAGGACAAGAAGGTGAAATCTTTGGCCTGTATGCCACAACAGGTCGTGCGGTGAGCTTCCTTGCTCCCTCGCTCTTTGCACTGTTCGTCCTGCTTGGTGGTGCCACCTACTTCGGCATCCTCGGCATCGTGGTTGTACTTCTTGCTGGACTGTTGCTCATGTTGCCTCTTCGGGCAAAGTTCATTCGCTAACGCGAATAAGGAGCTCGCACATATTGCTGTGGGGCATAGTCAACATCAACCCCGAGCTGCGCAGCAGCCCGAAGAGCAAAGTGTGGATCACGCAAGTGTTCCCGACCGAGCATGACGGCGTCAGCGCGACCTGAGGCAATAATGTCGTTTGCCTGCTCGGCAGTCGTAATCATTCCTACGGCACTGGTGGGAAGGTGAGCATGCTCTTTCACATAGTGAGCAAGAGGCACTTGGTATCCCGGGCCAACAGGAATCTTGGCACCAGCGACAAGACCGCCGGTTGAAATATCAACCGTGTCAGCTCCTAAGTCCTTCACCCAGTCGGTGACGATGCTGGTCTCTTCTTCATTCCAGCCGCCTTCAACCCAGTCAGTTGCTGAGAATCGAACAAACAACACGATCTCTTCGCCCACTTCTGTGCGCACAGCTCGAACAATATCGAGCAGCAGGCGCGCGCGGTTCTTGAGCGGGCCACCGAAGTCATCGGTGCGCTCATTCGTGAGTGGGGAGAGGAATTCGTGAATGAGGTATCCGTGTGCGGCGTGAATCTCCAGAACCTGGAACCCAGCTTCCACTGCACGGCGAGCTGCTGAAGCAAAATCAGCAACAACCTGCGTGATCTGCTCCAACGTCATTGCTTCAGCTTGGGCGTAACCCTCAAAAGCATTAGCTGAAGGGCCAAGTGGAATCCAGCCACCCTCTTCCACAGGTACTGTGCCATCAACACCGGGATATCCCCACCCAGGATACGTGGATGCTTTGCGGCCTGCGTGTGCCAGCTGAATTCCGGGGACAACACCGTTTGCCTTCATGAAAGACACAATCGGGGTAAATGCTGCGACCTGGTCATCGTTCCAGATACCTAAGTCGTGGAAAGAAATACGACCTTCAGGATTTACTGCCGTAGCTTCAACGATGATGAGCCCGGCACCACCGAGAGAAAGTGCGCCGTAGTGAGCACGGTGGAAGTCTGTGGGAACACCGTCTTTACCCATTGCGCTGTACATGCACATCGGTGGAACCCATAACCGGTTACGGATTGTGAGATGACGAAGTGTGATCGGGGTGAACAGAGTGGGTGTAGTCATAACTCCACGCTACCGGGGGAACAGGATTACCCCTGCTGCAGAGCAGTGATCAACAGCATGCAGATAACAAACCCGGCAAAGAAGTTAATACCCAAAAACTTCTTCCAACCTCGGTTAGCCTGCTCACAGTCGGCATCCTTCAAATTCCTAAATGGCCACACCATTAAGACATATGGAACCGCAGTTGCGGCAGCGACCCAGAAATACCAAGAAGGGTCGGAGAAGAAAGCTCCGGTAAGAATCAGCACACCAGCGAGCGCATAACACCCCAGCGCGAACCGTGTTGTGTTGGCTGCGCCAAAGACGGTTGCAATAGAGGAAAGCTGTGCTTCGCGGTCTGCTTGAATGTCTTGAATAGCCCCGAAAGCATGTGAGGCCATGCCCCATAAAAAGAAGGCGATCATAATCAGCCAGAGCGAGGGAGTGAAGACGGCGCCAGCCACAATCACGCCATACACAGCAGGGCTCACAAAGTGGGTCGCGCTGGTGACGGAGTCCAGGACGGGAATCTCTTTGAAGCGCAAGCCCTTAATGGAATATGCCACAACAGCAAAGATGCTGATGGCCAACGTGATGTTTGCTTCGAGGTTACCGATCGACACGAGATAGATGAGGAAGGGGACATTCGTGATGACAACAGCCCACAACGTCACCTTATGAAGACTGCGATCGAGAACAGCTCCCTCAACTCCTCCTTTGCGAGGGTTGCGCAAGTCTGATTCGTAATCGAAGACATCGTTGATGCCATACATCGCGAGGTTGTAAGGGATGAGGAAGAAGATTGTTCCCACGATTAATACGGCGTCAACGCGTCCAGTGGTGAAGAAGTACGCAGCGGCAAAAGGGAAAGCCGTGTTCACCCAGGACAGTGGGCGCGAGGAAACGAAGAGTTGTTTGAGGGTGTTCATCTCTTCTTCCCTGTTCCCAACAAAATCCACAGCGCTGGCAAAATCATGACCCCGGCGACTGTGTAAGCGAAGTCTTCAATCGGAGCAATACCGATATAAACCCCTAGTAACGTGCTGGGGTCATAGGCAACGAGGCCAACCCCAATAATGACGTTATCGAAGATGGCGGTCGTCACGAGCATGATGGCGAGAGTGAGCCCCAGAACCTTATAAAGCTTGCGGCCAACCTCAACACCTCGGCGAGCGCTGACAACATAGGCGATAACCATGAACCACAGGGCGAGGCCAAGAAAGACGGTATTGAGCAGAGCGTAGGTCACTTTTTCACCACCTTGGTAAAGGCGGAGAAAACGTTCATGGTCATGTAACACAGCAGGGTCAGGAAGAACACTTCTTCAAGAGGGAGCTCCGGGGCCAGCAGGATTCCTGTCATCCAGGGCCCTTCACCTCGGAAGAAGACTCCAGCATCAATCCCGACGAGGTCCCAGCTGAGGAAGAACACCAGCCCGGTGGCCAGCACGACAGTTGCGCGTCTGGCATCCTGCCAAAAGAACAACGTGTGACGTCTATCCAGCAAAATCATGCCGGTGATAGACACCAGCAATGCGGCGAGATAGAGAAAACCCATGGGTATTAAGCGGTTTTATCGACCGTGGGAAACAGGGGTTCTGGCAGCGGTTCGGTGGAGGTGTCTCCGCGCAGGCGCTTGACCAGAATTTCTGCACTGATCAAACACATAGGCAACCCGATGCCAGGAATGGTTGTTCCCCCTGTGTAGTAGAGGTCTTGAACTTTCTTGGAGATATTGCCCGAACGGAAGAACGCACTCTGGGAAAGGATGTGGCTGGGGCCAAGTGCTCCACCCATCCAGGAGTTGAGGTCGTTGGCGAAGTCTGCTGGTCCCACCGTTTTGCGAACAATGATGCGTCCAGCGAGATCTGGAATTCCTGCCCAGACAGAGATTTGCTCGATAACCTTGTCGGCAACTGCTTCGACCTGCTTGCTTCCCTTGCCGTCAATGCCACCCTTACCAATGGAAACATCAGCAGGAATGGGAACAAGGATGAAGAGGTTCGTGTCGCCCTTAGGCGCTACACCGTTATCTGTTGCGCTGGGCTTACACACATAGATGTTGGCTGGGTCGGGAACAGAGGTGGGCTGGTCAAAGATTTTGGCAAAGTCCCCCTCCCAGTCATTAGTGAAGAAAAGGGTGTGATGTTCCAACTCAGGAACATCACCCTTGACTCCTAAGTAGACGAGCACAGCACTGGGGCCTGAAACTTTCTTCTCCCAGTAGCTTTCTCCATAGGTTTGCAACGCTTCAGGAAGAAGCTGAGTTTCCGTGAAGTGGAGGTCAGCAGCAGAGACAACGATGTCGGCTGGGATAGTCGTGACGCTCTTTGATTTACCTTTGGTGTATTCGACGCCAACGGCCTTGGCCTTTGTTTTGTGCCCGGCAGGGTTGACGGTGGTGAGAATCTTGCTCACATTAGCTTCAGTGATGAGGTTCACGCCTTCGGCGAGCGCGATGTCACGAATACTCTCAATGACACGATTGAAGCCACCCTGTGCATAGAGCACACCGTCTTCGAGGTCGAGGTAGCTCATCAGGTGATACATCGAAGGGGTGATGTAGGGGCTGGAGCCGAGAAACACAGCAGGGTATCCGAGAATCTGTTGCAGTCTGGGGTCGCTCACGTGACGGGCAGCAAACTTGTACAGGGACTCGTTCAACAGCTTGGCGAGTTTGGGCGTGCGGCTCAGAACATCCGAACGCAGCAGTGGGCTGTACTTCTCAAAGCTGGTGTAGAGGAAACGCTTCTTGGCGATCTCGTAGGTGTCTTTGGCGGAGTCGAGGTAGCGCTCCATCGCAGGACGTGAGCCTGGCTCGATCTCTTCAAAGAGCGCGAGGTTGTCTTCACGATTGTCGAGAACGTCAATGGGGCGAGCGGGATAGACGCCGTCGTCTTCACACAGCACGCGGTATCCAGGATTTAGTTTGGTGAGCGTGAGCTGTTCCTCACTCGAGGTGCCCATGAGCTTGTAGAAGTGATCAAAGACTTCTGGCATGAGATACCAGGAAGGGCCTGTATCAAAGCGGAAGCCGTCCTTTTCCCAGTTTCCTGCACGGCCACCGACGTTTTTGTGCTTCTCAAGCAGGGTTACCCGATACCCGTCTCGGGCAAGAAGAGCTGCCGAGGCCAGGCCGGCGATACCGCCACCAATGATCACTACGGATTTGGTCATGAGGTTTTTCCTAACAGTGCTGCAAGTGCGAGGCGGGCCTTGACGAGTGTCGGCACGCTCACGCGGGTGTGCTTGA
The DNA here is from genome assembly GCF_002355535.1 of Aurantimicrobium minutum. NCBI lineage: Bacteria > Bacillati > Actinomycetota > Actinomycetes > Micrococcales > Microbacteriaceae > Aurantimicrobium > Aurantimicrobium minutum. The sequence goes on along the minus strand of NZ_AP017457.1, from coordinate 1,457,132 downwards.
GTTCAGAGGCAGGAGTGCGAGCAATCCTGCGGTTGAGTTCAGCAAAAAGATTTTGAGCCAACGCAACAGCCTTGCGACTTGTTGAAGGCAAGAACGGGACGATAGCTCCCGAGATAGCAAGATCAGAATCAATGTCTGCAACCAAGCGAACTTTGTCTTCTTCGGTGAAGGTCGCAATGTTGATTCCCGGGAAATAGCTCCGACCAAGAGCGTCCACGTCCGCACTGAGGTCACGCAGGAAGTTCACTTTCTGGAATGCGGCACCGAGTTTGCGTGCCCCCACGACAAAAGTGTCGTTTTGTTCGTCTGTGATGTCCTGGCCGCGCAGGAAAGCTTTCAAACACATCAGGCCCACAACTTCTGCAGAGCCATAGACATACTCATCGAAACTTTCGGGGGTGTGGGTGACCCGCGTGATGTCGACCCGCATCGAGGTGAAGAAGGGTCGGGTGAGATCAGGTTCAATTCCTGTCCTGCGAGCTGTCAAGGCAAAAGCGTGCACCACGAGGTTGGTGCTGTAGCCGCGTCGTATGGCCGCTTCAGTTTCTGTTTCGAGCTCGTCGAGGAGGCGACGTATGTCTTTCTCGCTGACACCGGCATACGCTGCAACGCCGTCGACAATCTCATCGGCTAGGCGAACCAAGCCATAGATGTTCTCAACGTCTTGGCGAACCCCTTTGCCCAGCAGCCTGGCCGCAAGACCAAAGGAGGTGGAGTATTCCCGAATAATCATGCTCGCGGTTTGCTCCGCAACGCGGTCATACAATGCGCTTTGCCTGGTTGGTTGTTCGCTTACGGGCACAGAGGCGTCCTGGACTAGCTTGTCGTGGCTCATCGCACGCGCTCCACAACCGCGGTGACCAGTGGAGTGAGCTGGTCAATCAGTGCCTGAGGAATACCTGCACCATGCAGTGCAGCGACGGCTTCGTCTGCATAGTCCGAAGCTAGGCGCTGCGTAAATTGTTTTGCTCCGGTTCGCTCCAAGACCTCACGCACTGTTGCAGCTTCCTCATCAGAGAGGGTGCTGTCACCAACGAGGTGGGAAATGTTTTTCCACTCGGCCGTTTGTGAGGCGAAAGCGATCAGTGCCGTGCGCTTTCCTTCGCGCAGATCGCCGAGCGTTGTTTTACCAGTCGAAGCTTCATTACCGAAGACTCCCAACAGGTCATCAACGACTTGGTAGGCAATACCGATATTGCGGCCAAACTCTCCGAGAGCAGCAATAACGTCATGAGTGGCGCCGGCAAGAAGGGCTCCTCCTTGTAACGGGGCCTCGAAGGAATACACCGCGGTCTTGAGACGCTCCATGTGAACAATCTCTTCAATGCTGGGCATTCCGGAATAAAGCGAGAAGTCCACGTCAATGAGTTCACCAGCTGCCGAATCAAAAACGGCCCGGTCAAGCAATTCGACAAGAGCGTCACGAACCTGTGGGTTTGAACTCGCTCTTTCCATAAGTCGGAACGATCCGGTCAGAGCAAGGTCTCCTGCGATGACCGCGACTGACATTCCTCGGTGTTCTGCCGTGGGCAGCGACAGACCAGCGGTCTGTGCCACATCACGGTAGCTTCCGGAGACATTGGGAATTCCACGGCGAACAAAGTCGCGGTCGACCACATCATCGTGAACAATGAGCGCGGTATGAAGCAATTCGAAAGAAGCGCCCACGTGGGCAGCCGAACGTAGATCAGATCCGCCCAGTGCGGTGTAGGCCGTCATGACCATTTGTGGGCGGAAACGCTTTCCACCTGACGCATTGGAACGTAGTGTCTTCCACAACGCCTCATAGGCAGGTGCGAGTGTGGCAGCCCGTTGAGTGGATAGGCTAAAGAAGCGATCGAGAACCTCTTCAACGAGCGCAAGGTGGCGCGTCATCTCGGCTTCTTGGCTGGGAATGCTCACTACTCCAGACTAACTGACCGAACAGGAGCAAAACATGGGTGAACCCCGTGAACTTGTAGTTCTCCTGTCGGAGGATGGAACTGCCATCGGAACAGCCGATAAGGCAGACGTGCACACAGAAGACACTCACCTCCACCTAGCTTTCTCCTGCCACGTCTTCAACTCGGAGGGCAAGATTCTTGTCACACGACGCGCGCTGGCGAAAAAGACCTGGCCTGGCGTGTGGACTAACTCTTTCTGCGGCCACCCAGGTCCTGGTGAGGACTTTGTCGAGGCTATTCACCGCCGTGCCGAAGAAGAACTGGGACTCCGTCTCGCCACGGTAACAAGTGCACTGCCTGATTTTCGCTATCGCGCGGTCGATGCTTCTGGCATCGTCGAAAATGAAATTTGTCCTGTTTATGTTGCTCTTGCCCAGGGCGAGCCGAACCCAAATCCAGATGAAGTGGAGGAATACGCCTGGGCAGACCCTCAAGCTCTGCTCGAGTCGGTGGAAAAGTCAGGTTTTGCTTTCAGCCCCTGGCTGACACTGCAGTTGCCACGACTGGCTTCTGCCGGTTTTCTCTCGCCCGGGGCTTAAATGAAAAGAGGAGCGCATGGCTCCTCTTTTCACTAAAGAAACTTATCCGCCAATTGCTCCTGCGTCAGTTGCGCTGACGTCGGTGCGGTGGAAGTTCAAGAAGGAGCGTGAGGCTGTAGGGCCGCGCTGACCGTGGTAGCGAGACTTGTACTCGGCAGAACCATATGGCTTTTCAGCTGGGGAGGTCAGCTTGAAGAAGCAGAGCTGGCCAATCTTCATTCCAGGCCACAACTTAATGGGAAGCGTTGCCATGTTTGACAGTTCCAATGTGATGTGACCGGAGAAACCAGGGTCAATAAAACCGGCAGTGGAGTGAGTGACCAGGCCAAGGCGACCTAAAGAACTCTTGCCCTCTAAGCGCGCTGCGATGTCATCGGGCAACGTGACCTGTTCATAGGTTGCACCAAGAACAAACTCTCCTGGGTGCAGGATGAACGGTTCGTTGGGGTCAACTTCGATCAAACGAGTGAGGTCCGGCTGATCTTCTGCTGGGTCGATGTAGGGATACTTGTGGTTATCAAACAAGCGGAAGTATCGGTCGATTCGAACATCAACGCTCGAAGGCTGAATCATGTCGTCAGCTGAGGGGTCTAAACCAATACGACCAGACTCGAGTTCAGCACGAATATCGCGATCAGAAAGAAGCATAAGTTCAGTCTAGCTGAGGGAAACTCTGGGTTTTGGGCAGGCACCCGGCCCTGAATGCAGAGTTCTGAAATGCAGTTAGTGGGCTGATTTCTCAGCAGAACTATCGAGTTCTTCGATGTCCAATAGCTCACGCTTGTTGGGCTTGATAGCTAAAACAAACATCGCCATTGCCACCAGCGCGACAATAAATGCGATACCAAAGCTCACCGCGCTCAAGATCCAATCACGGGAAACCATCATGACAACAAGGCCCGTAAACAGCCCCAGTGCTGCAGACACAACAATCAGCTCAAGGGGCTTGAGTCGGTCACGGAGTGTGGGGGTGGTCATGAGGCAACCTCGTTCTTGAGTGGGGAATCGGTGCGCAGAGAAATACCTGCAATAACTTGGAACACCCCAACCATGGCTGCATAGGCACCAAAGAGACCTACGGCATAGACATCGTTGAGTGGAACTGCTGCTTCAATAATGGCTAAGACAGCTGTGAAGGCGCCGATAGTGAGCCACTCCTTAGCAATTGTTTTGTTCTGCTCACGATATCCGGCATACAGTTCGAGTGCTGCAGTAAGTGCGGCCCAGATGCTGATAACCAAGATGAGTGCGGGAAGTCCACCACTAAGGCTGGCAGCAGCAATGGCTGCAGACACGGCAGTAACAATCGCGTGCGCCCCAAAGAGCTTTCTGTTGAGACCGTCAAGGGGAACGCTCATGACTGTGAACAACATCACTGCGGCGAGAAGGAAACCAAAGCCAACAAAAACAGCAAGACCAACTACCGGCGCGTGGTTGCGCGAGAAGGTGATCACCAGGGCGGCAATCAGCGTGGGGATGGCGCGCAGAATCAGTGCATTGCCCAAGCGGGGCAGAGAAGTCTCAGCGATAGCCACGCGTCAATTCTACGGGCGAATTGTGGAAGTATTTTTCGGCTAAACCTTGGGCATATCGGCAAAGCGAGAAAGGTGACCCTGAAATCCAACCGTGATTGTCGCGGTTGGGCCGTTACGGTGCTTGGCAACGATGAAATCTGCCTCACCTGCACGGGGGTTTTCTTTTTCGTATGCACTTTCACGGTGCAGAAGAATTACCATGTCGGCGTCCTGCTCCAACGATCCAGATTCACGCAGGTCGCTAATTGCTGGCTTCTTATCGGCACGTTGTTCCGGTCCACGGTTGAGCTGAGACAGTGCAATCACAGGAACTTGGAGCTCTTTAGCCATGAGCTTGAGCGCACGAGAGAATTCCGAAACTTCCTGCTGACGGTTTTCTACCTTCTTGCCTGAGGTCATCAGCTGCAGGTAGTCAATAACAACCATCTTCAAGCCAACCTTCTGCTTGAGACGGCGGCATTTCGCACGAATCTCAACCAGGGTGAGGTTGGGGCTGTCGTCGATATAGAACGGGGCATCATTGATGCGGCCACGCGTGCTGGCAATTGTGGTCCAGTCGCGATTATCAACGGTTCCTTTTCGCATGTTTTGCAGTGGAACGGACGCTTCTGCCGAGAGCAGACGCATTGCGATTTCCGACTTACCCATTTCGAGGGAGAAGAAGATTGCGGGGAGGTTGTTCTTGATTGATGCTGCACGGCAGAAGTCCAGTGCCAGTGTTGACTTACCCAGTGCAGGACGTGCTGCAACGATGATGAGCTGGCCGGGGTGGAAACCGTTGGTCAGTTCGTCAAGATCGGCGAAGCCTGTGGGAACACCGGTCATCTGACCGTCGCGGCCCTTGGCGGCTTCAATTTCTTCGATGGCAGTGTCCACTGCCTCGGTCAGAGGCACGTAGTCTTCAGCTTCAACTGATCCGGTGACCTGGTAAATCTCGGCCTGGGCGGTGTTGACCAGATCAACAGCTTCACCTTCACCGGCGTATCCCATCTGAACGATTCGAGTTCCTGCTTCAACGAGACGGCGTAGAAGCGCTCGTTCCGAAACGATGTTGGCGTAGTAGCCAGCGTTGGCTGCGGTGGGAACGAGTGAGGTGAGTGTGTGCAGGTACTCCGCACCACCTGCGCGACCAAGTTCACCTGTTTTTGTCAGTTCGTCTGTAACTGTGATGACATCAGTTGGCTCTCCATGCGAATACAGGGAGAGAATGGCATCAAAAATGACTTCATGCTTAGGAATGTAGAAGTCATTTCCACGAAGTATCTCGACGACGTCTGCAACAGCGTCTTTGCTGAGCAGCATGCCGCCGAGAGCGCTTTGCTCCGCAAGAAGATCATGCGGAGGAGTCCGTTCACCCTGCCAGTTTTCGCGAGAGTCGGATGGAGAACCGAGGTGCGCAATCGACATAATCACGGTCCTTCCTGTTGTTACTTGAGGGGATAGTTCAGTTCTATCTCTATCCACCGACATTGGCTTGACATTGAAGCCTTTTAAGGGGTGTGTACTAAGAGTATGAACAGCGCAAGTAGCAACCAAATATGCCTGTGGATAACTCTGTGTATGAGACCTGTGAAACGCCGGTGAGTCTGTTCATAAGCTGGGGATAATGCTGTGGGAAAATGAAAAAGTTTACCCAAAAAATTCATTCTGAACTGCGTTTTTAGTTATACACGGGTGTGAACATTAACTTCCTTCAAGCATGTGTTTAAGCTTGGGGAAAATTATCTATTCTGTGCATAATTACGCAGTCGTTTTTGTACCCCGTTAAGGCAAAAAATGAGACCTGAAGGACCTCCCCAGGCAAACAAGAAGGGCGGGAAGCTTTACGCTTCCCGCCCTGAGTTGTTCTTGTCAGCAGTTACTTTGCAGCAACAACCTGAATGGTGATGGTTGCAACGATGTCGTCACGCAGACGAACGGTTGCTTCGTGCTCACCAGTGAACTTGATGGGGTTCGCAATTTCGATCTTGCGCTTGTCGATAACGCCAACACCGGCGCTTTCTACTGCAGCAGCAATGTGATCGGTCTTGACCGAACCAAAGAGACGACCGTCACGGCCAACCTTGACAGCAAGCTTGACCTTGTTGCCTTCGATCTTTGCCTTGAGTGCCTGCGCCTCTTCGAGGGTTGCGAGTTCGCGTGCGGTGCGAGCAGCACGAATCTGCTCAACCTGCTTCTCGCCACCACGAGACCATGCAACAGCAAGTCCCTGAGGGATGAGGTAGTTACGTGCGTAACCGTTCTTTACCTCGACAACGTCACCAGCAGAACCAACACCGGAGACTTCATTCGTCAGAATTAACTTAGACATGTGGGGACTCCTTAGCGGCCAGCGCCTGCGTAGGGAAGAAGAGCCATCTCGCGGGCGTTCTTAACTGCCTTGGCGATGAGGCGCTGCTCCTGGACAGAAACACCGGTGATACGGCGAGCGCGGATCTTTCCACGCTCAGAAACGAACTTGCGAAGGGTTGCGACGTCCTTGTAGTCGATCACACCAACGCGGATTGCCTTCGCAGGTGCGAGAGCCTTTGCGCCCTTGCCACCGCGGAGTGGCTTGCGGGCTCCGCCGCTAGCTTTTCCAGCCATGATTACCTAACTTTCGTAAATTTATGTTGATGAGCTCAGCGTGAGCTGAAGCTCAAGGGGTCGTTTAGAACGGCGTATCGTCTGCGGGGATACCGGGGGTGTTCCAAGGGTCTGCTGCAGGCGCAGTCGGCGAACCCCAGGGTTCGTCATTGCCTGCAGGGACACCGGGACGACCTGCGGAAGCCGCGCGGCTCACAGTTGCCGTGGCGTAGCGAAGCGAAGGACCGATCTCATCTACTTCGAGTTCGATTGTGGTTCGCTTTTCGCCTTCCTTGGTCTCGTACGAGCGCTGCTTGAGTCGACCAGTTGCAATAACGCGAGAACCCTTGGTCAGGCTTCCTGCGACATGCTCGGCAAACTCGCGCCATACGCTGGCACGAAGGAAGAGAGCCTCGCCATCTTTCCACTCGTTTGATGCGCGATCGAAGTTGCGCGGAGTAGAGGCGATGGTGAAGTTGGCGACTGCGAGTCCGTTCTGCGTGTAACGCAGTTCGGGGTCACTCGTGAGGTTCCCCACCACGGTGATGACTGTTTCGCCGGCCATGTTACTTACGCGTCCTTCGAAGCCTTGGCGGGAGCAGCGGCCTTGCGGGCAGCCTTCTCGTCAGCGAGCTTTGCCGCAGCGGCAACCATCGCGATGGCTTCCTCTGCACGCAGAACTTTGGTACGCATAACAGCTTCAGAAAGCTTCAGCTGGCGGTCAAGCTCGACAGTTGCGTCGGCGCTTGAGGTGAAGTTGACGACGGCGTAGATGCCCTCGGACTTCTTGTTGATTTCGTAAGCCAAGCGACGCTTGCCCCAGATGTCAACGTTCTCGATGGTTCCACCATCGTTACGAATGACGTTGAGGAACTTGTCAAGGCTGGGAGCTACGGTGCGCTCGTCGATCTCTGGATCGAGGATAACCATCAACTCATACTGATGCATGACTAACCCACCTCCTTCGGACTAAAACGGATACAGACGGTCTGTATCAGGAGGGTTGTGCATGTGCCATCTGAGGAGGCCGGATACTTCCGGCGCACAGACAACTTCCCCAGTCTAGACCGGCCCGAAGCTTTAAGCCAATCTGAGCTGGTACAACTTCCGCGCTATCTAGCGGTTTGCCCACCACTGGAGAAGGCGTTCGCGAGCGACCTCGGCACCAAGGGGTCCCTCATCTAGTCGCAAATTGAGCAGATAGTTATAGGCCTCGCCAACCTCACGCCCAGCTGGAATGCCGAGGATTTCCATGATTTCTTCACCGTTGAGGTCGGGGCGGATGGCCGCAAGCTCTTCTGCCTCGGAAAGTTCAGCGATGCGCTGTTCTAAATCGTCATAGGCAAAGGCGAGCCGGTCTGCCTTGCGTTTATTGCGTGTGGTGACGTCTGCTCGGGTGAGAATGTGCAGACGGTCCAACAAATCCCCGGCGTCGCGGGCATATCTGCGCACAGCCGAATCGCTCCAGGCAGCATCTGAATAACCAAAGAAACGCAGGTGCAATTCAATGAGCCTGGCCACATTCTGGGTGGTTTCCTTATCAAAACGCAGGGCCTTCATGCGCTTGGTTGCCAGCTTGGCACCCACAAGGTCATGGTGGTGGAAGCTCACAGCGCCACCGGGTTCCAGCTGTCTGGTGGCTGGCTTGCCGATGTCGTGCAGGAGAGCTGCAAGCCGCAATGTCACATCAGCGGGTTCGCCTGGGTTCCGTTCCTTCTCCAAGTCGATGGCTTGTTCGAGTACTGTCAGGCTGTGCTCATACACATCCTTGTGGTGATGGTGTTCGTCCACTTCGAGGCGAAGTGCGGGAATCTCAGGTAGCACAATCGCTGCAATGCCTGTACTGACTAGGAGCTCAATGCCTGCACGAGGGTGATCTGTTTGCAGGAGTTTGCACAGTTCTTCGTTTACACGTTCAGCAGAAATATTCTCAATGGCGCCGGCGAACTCTGTCATTGCCCACTCAGTTTCCTCGTCGGGGTGGAATCCGAGTTGAGAGGCAAACCGTGCTGCGCGCATCATGCGCAGGGGGTCTTCGGTGAACGAAAGTTCTGCCGATTTTGGTGCGCGAAGAATCTTTGCTTGGAGGTCCTCCACCCCGCCGGAGGGGTCAACAAGAATGAGCTGGGGTAAACGGACGGCCATCGCGTTGACACGGAAATCTCGCCTAATCAGGTCTTCTTCAAGGCTGTCACCAAAAGCAACCTCTGGTTTACGCGTCTTTCCGTCATAGTGATCTGCTCGATAAGTGGTGATTTCCACCTTCTCGCCGGCTATCTGGGCACCGATGGTGCCAAAGTCGCGGCCGATATCCCACTGTGCTTCGGAGATGGGTTCCACGATGCGCAAGATGTCATCGGGGCGGGCATTCGTCGTGAAGTCGAGGTCATGCACGTCGTGACCGAGAAAAGCGTCGCGGACGGGGCCGCCCACTAGCGCCAGCTCATATCCGGCATCGGCAAAGGCTTTCGCCAGGCGTGAAACGCTGGGCGAAGTACTCAAACGAGTAATTGATTCGATTGCTGAGGCGGCGCTGTGCATTTCCCGTCATTCTACGGGGAGCATCGGGCGCTATCACGGTTGCGACGCCTACAATGGCAGGATGCCCTCTGCAGTGATTTCACGAGCCAACCGTGCATCACCGAGTGCACTGCTGGTGCGCTGGTGCGGGGCTCTTCTTGTGGCGGCACTCATGGTGACGGGGTTCCAGCCTGGTGCGCAGGCAGCAGACGATGTTTCGCTCGCGCTGACGCCGTCCGCTCTCAGTCCGGGACCGGGTGAAACCTTGGTAACAAGTGTCACTGTTACTAACGAGGGCACCGAGGACATTCCCGCGGGAGAGGTCATACTAACTGCACCTTCAGGTGTGCTGAATTCGCTCGCCGATCTAGATCAGTGGTACTCCTCTAGTGACACTCAACAAACTGGCCGTTTCCTCGCTTCTATTGACGTGCCCGCCATTGCTGCTGGGGAAACGGTGACGCTTAGTGCTGAACTACCTCTGGCATCAGGTCGCTTTGGTTCATTGTGGGGACCACGTGGTCTGGCCGCTGACTTTCAGGTTTCCGGCGTAAGCACAGCGAGTGCTCGTTCTTCATTTGTCTGGACGGCAGGAACAGCTCCCTCCCCTGCGGCGATGACCACGATCGTGGCCATTGTTCCTCCGGCAGATTCCGCCGGAGTGCTCAGCTCACAGAAGCTCGTTGAGCTCACCGGCCCCAGCGGAGTTCTCACACGCCAGCTTCAACTGGCTCAAGGTCGCACCGTTGCCCTCGGGGTTGACCCCCGCATCATCAGCTCGATTGCTGCTTTGGGTGACGCGATTCCTGAAAGTGTTCAGTTGTGGCTAAATCAGCTCAGGGCGCTGCCGAACGAATCGTTCCTGTTGCCTTATGCCAATGCAGATATTTCTGCCCAGGCTCAAGCCGGAGCAACTACGCTGCTCGCGCCAATCACGACAGATATTGTGGCTACTCCTGCTGCATCCACGGCGAGCGCCACTCCCACACCCACTCCTGGCGTTCCAGAGGTCACTACGGTTTCTTTCACTCCCAGGTTCAGTTCTCTAGCGTGGCCAGCTGGTGGCACTGTTTCTGGCTCTGATCTGGGAATTTTCTCAGCAAATGGGTTCTCCCAGGTGATTCTTTCCTCGCAGAACCTCGCTGAGACAGCCTCTACGGGAATTGTTTCTGGAATGCCTGCTGTGGTGACTAACGCTGGGTTGAGTTCTGCGCTTTCACATGACGATGTTTCACGTGGAGCTTCCTACCTTGCTGCAGCTGCACTCGACCCAGCTGCTGAGAGTGCTCTGTACGCCGGGCTTCCTCGCAGCTTCTCCATCACAGGTTTGAGTAAAACCGGTCAAATGCTCGATGCTCTTACTGGTTTGCCCTGGGTGACCTCAGGTTCTCTCGCTGCTGGATTGGGTTCTGCCTCAAAGGAACTTGCGCTTGTGGACTCCCCCGAGTCTGAGGAACGTGTTGGCGCAGTTCGAACACTTTTGGGGCAAAATGCTCAGGTTTCGTCGTTTTCGACAATTGCTGAAGATCCCAGCTTGATTACCAGCCCTGCGGCTCGAGATTTGGCTGCCGTGCTTTCGGTTTCTTGGTTAGGAGACCCCGACTGGGGTAGCGCAGTCGCTGCCCACACTGAATCGACGGAGAAACTGCTCAACTCTGTCAGTGTGGTCACCAGCAGCACCATCAACATGGTGGGTGGGCAGGCCAATATTCCGATCTCGGTCAACAACGCCTTGACTCAGGCGGTAACCGTTGTCGTCAACGCTGACCCCAACAATGGCCGCCTGTTGGTCAACGGTGAAGAAACCGTCACCATTCAGCCTGAATCCCAAGCTAAAGCCCGGATCCCTGTGCAAGCACAGGTGGGAAATGGCAGCGCCATTTTGACAGTCACGTTGCGCTCGATTGAGGGTGTTCCCGTGGGGCAACCCGTTGGAATTCCTGTGAATGTGCGTGCCGACTGGGAAACCTGGGGGCTCACCGCCGTGGGAATTGCTTTCGTGGGTTTGATTACTGCCGGTGTGATTCGCACACTTCGCCGCCGTAAGCAGGGACAATCAGAAGATGTCTAATCCTCAGGCCTCGGTTGGTCGTGCAAGCGTCCTCCTCGGCTCCGGCACGGTTGTCTCTCGTGCATTGGGATTCTTCAAGGCCATTATTTTGGCCCAAGCTTTGGGCGTTGTTGCCAGTGCTGGAGCCGATGCGTTCGCGGTAGCGAACCAGATGCCCAACAGCATCTATGTGTTGGTTTCCGGCGGTGTGCTCACCGCCACTTTGGTTCCGGCCATCGTGAAATCTGCCAGCCACTCTGATGGTGGTGCCGGCTACGTCAACAAGCTCATGACGATGACCATCCTGGTTTTGCTGGGGGTCACCGCGGTAGCAATGTTCGCTGCGCCGCTTCTCATCACGCTCTATGCAACCCAGTGGTCAGCAGACCAGCTTGCGTTGGCAACCGCATTCGCCTACTGGTGTTTGCCACAAATTTTCTTCTATGGGCTCTACACCATCCTCGGTGAGGTTCTCAATGCTCGTGGCTCTTTTGGGCCATTCACCTGGGCACCCGCCCTGAACAACGTTGTTGGAATTCTGGGCATCGTCGCTTTCATGCTGTTGTTCGGTGTTGATACCGCTGGCGAGCGCAGTGTTGTGGATTGGACCCCTGCCATGGTTGCGGTGTTGGCGGGAAGTGCGACGGCGGGCGTGGCTGCTCAAGCGCTGATTCTGACGGTCTTCTGGAAGAAGAATGGGCTGAGCTTTGCGCCAGATTTTGTCTGGCGCGGTGTTGGCCTTCGAGAAACCGGCAAGATGGTCGGCTGGACCTTTGGTGTTGTACTGCTGACTCAACTGAGCATCATTGTTCAAACCAACGTGGTCGCACTTGCTTCAGGCCAAGGTGCGTCGGTGTTCACCATGACCACTGCGTGGCTGATTTTCCTGCTGCCGCACTCGATCATTGCTGTCTCAATGGGCACGGTCTACTTCACCCGGATGAGTAAAGACCACGCAGGTGGTAATCGTGAGGGCATGGCTCGTGATGCTTCCACTGCGCTGCGTCAGATTGGCTTGTTCATCTGTTGGGCTGCTGCCGGATTATTGGCTGTGGCGTTTCCTCTGTCCCGCATTTTCAGCGAAAACTTCCTCTCGGTGATCAACCTGGGCTGGCTGATCATGGTTCTGGTGCTTGGCTTGCCGGCCTTTAGTGCGGTCTATGTCATGTTCCGCATTTTCTTGGTTCAAGGCAAAGCGCCTTTGATGTTTTGGCTCACGGTGTTACAGGTCGGGGTCTATGTGGTGCTTATTTTGCTCAGCTCTCAGATTTACGTCACCGTGATTACCTTGGCAGTGTGTGCCTCGCTCGCCATATCCGTCATTATTCAAGCCATCGTGACCTGGGCAGTGTTGCGCAAAACACTTCCTGAGGTTCGTCGAAGTGGCGTGGCCAGCACTGCCGTACGCGGCTACATTGCCGCTGCCATAGCTGGATTTATTGGGCTGATTGTCAGTAACCAGTTCGGGTCACTCACGGCAACCGGATACGCCCAAGAAAGCATTCTTAACGCGATTGTGGCCATGGTTGGAATTGGTCTGGTCGTGACCGGAGTCTTCGTGCTCCTGTTGTGGATCATGCGGGTGAAAGAAGTTCACCAATTGTTTGGTCAATTACGGTCTCGCCTGAGCCGATAACCCCGTTTCGGGAATATTCCGCCAGTAGACTGGGTTCTATTCATTGCCTTACTTTCGGCTGAAATTGCCGCTTTCTAGGAGTGCCTCGTGCGTCAAGTCATCATTATTGGTTCCGGCCCTGCCGGATACACCGCTGCGATTTATGCTGCACGCGCGAACTTTAAGCCCCTCGTTATTGCCAGCTCCGTCGAAGCCGGCGGTGAACTGATGAACACCACCGAGGTTGAGAACTTCCCCGGGTTCCCTGAGGGAATCATGGGTCCTGACCTGATGATGAAGATGCAGGAACAGGCAGAAAAGTTTGGTGCTGAAGTTCTTCTCGATGATGTTGTCAGTGTTGAGCTCTCCGGGGACATCAAGCGCGTAGTAACCGGTGGCGGTCAGACTTTTGAAGCGCTTTCTGTGATTTTTGCTACCGGATCTGCTTACCGCAAGCTTGGCTTGGAGGGCGAAGACCGCCTCTCCGGTCACGGTGTTTCCTGGTGTGCAACCTGCGATGGCTTCTTCTTCCGCCAGAAGACCGTTGCCATTGTTGGCGGTGGCGACTCCGCTATGGAAGAAGCTAACTTCCTCACGCGTTTTGCTGACAAGGTCTATGTTATTCACCGCTCAGAGACACTGCGTGCATCCAAGATCATGCAAGACCGTGCACACGCGAACCCCAAGATTGAATTCCTGTGGAACTCGACGATTGATTCCATCAACGGTGAGAGCAACCTGACTTCAGTGACACTGAAGAACACGGTCACTGGTGACCTCAGCGAACTCCCCCTCGACGGGCTCTTCATCGCCATTGGTAATGACCCTCGTACCCAGCTCATTCATGGTCAGCTTGATCTGACCCCGGAAGGCACCATTGCCGTCAAGGGTCGCACTTCCAAGACCAACCTGACCGGTGTTTTTGCCGCAGGTGACGTCATTGACCCCACATATCGCCAAGCCGTTACTGCTGCCGCCAGTGGAACTGTCGCAGCGTTAGACGCCGAGCACTACCTCCAATCACTTCCTGTCGAAACCCTCGCACAGGCCGCAAACAACTAAGCAACGTTTTACGACTAAGGAGAAATCATGTCTGCAGCACCCGCAGTAACTGACGCAAGCTTTGACGCAGACGTCCTCAAGAGCACTAAGCCTGTTCTCGTGGACTTCTGGGCAGAATGGTGTGGCCCCTGCCGCGCCGTAGGACCCATCCTCGACCAGCTTCGTGCTGAGCACGGTGACAAGCTTGAAATCGTCAAGCTTAACGTGGATGAGAACCCACAGACCGCGATGGCCTACCAAATCACCTCGATTCCCGCGATGAAAGTTTTCGTCAACGGTGAGGTCGCAAAGACCATCATTGGCGCGAAGCCCAAGCCTGCTCTTGAGCACGATCTCGCCGACTTCATCGGCTAATTTGCTTCTCATCAGGTGGCCGTCGGGGTTGATCCCGGCGGCCTCCTGCATTTAGCCCCTGTTTTTCCCAACTACGATTGTTTTGTGGCCGAGACTAACGAGACGGGTCAAGAAATCAACCTTGACCCCTGGTTCAATCATTACGCCAGCCGAACCTCCGGTCTGAGCGCCTCTGAAGTGCGCGCGCTTTTCGCGGTTGCCTCACGCCCCGAAGTTGTCTCCCTCGCCGGTGGAATGCCCTATGTTCGGGCACTTCCCGAGTCTTTAGTCAACGGTGCTCTCGAAAAGGTCATGAGCGAGAACGGCCCGATGGCCATGCAATATGGCTCTGGCCAAGGCGTTCCAGCGCTGCGTGAGCAAATCCTTGAAATCATGGCCCTCGAAGGAATTAACGCCTCTGTTGACGACGTGGTCGTCACCACGGGTAGCCAGCAGGCTCTGGATTTGGTCACCAAGCTTTTCATTGATCCCGGTGACGTGATTCTTGCTGAAGCACCCAGTTATGTTGGCGCTATCGGTGTTTTTCGCAGTTACCAAGCCGATGTCGTGCACGTCCTTATGGACGAGCACGGCCTGATACCGGAGAAATTGCGTGAGGCTATTGCGCAGGTTCAGGCATCTGGGCGCACCATCAAGTTTTTGTACACCATCCCGAACTTTCACAACCCCGCGGGGGTAACCCTCTCTGCAGAGCGTCGTCCGGAAATTCTGCAGATTTGTCAGGACAACGGCATTCTCATCCTGGAAGACAACCCCTACGGTCTGCTCTCTTTCGAAGAAGATGTTCCACCCGCCATTCGTTCCTTGAACGAGGACGGAGTGATTTATCTGGGATCGTTCTCCAAGACCTTAGCTCCCGGTTTTCGCGTGGGGTGGGCTTTAGCTCCCCACGCCATCCGAGAAAAGCTTGTTTTAGCTGCAGAATCAGCAATTTTGTGCCCCAGCTCGTTTAGCCAAATGGTGATTAGTGAATATTTGAGCCAAGCAGACTGGAAAGGCCAGATTGAAACATTCCGGGGTGTCTATAAAGAACGCCGCGATGCAATGTTGGATGCGCTGAATGAGTATTTGCCTGATTTGAACTGGAATGTTCCCAACGGTGGGTTTTACATCTGGTGCACACTGCCAGAAAACCTTGATTCGAAGGCGATGCTGCCTCGTGCAGTCTCAGAACTCGTTGCCTACACACCAGGCACAGCATTCTTTGCCGATGGAACAGGCCGTCAAAACATTCGCCTGTCTTTCTGCTACCCCACACCTGAGAACATCAGGATCGGTATTCGACGTCTTGCCACGGTCATTCGCGGTGAACTTGACCTGCTCGCCGATTTTGCCGGCACAGGTTCTCTCATTGCTGCTCACGGTGACGATAATGTCATCGCTCCTCCACCAGATCTCAGCTAGGAAACGAGGCCCCTATGTCTTCTCTCACCATTGCGGTTCTTTCCGGTGGAATCTCTCACGAGCGTGAAGTGTCGTTGCGCTCTGGTCGACGTGTTGCCGATGCGCTGATTGCTCGCGGTCACAAAGTGACCATCATTGACCCCGATGCTTCTTTGTTTGCCACGCTTGCCAGCCTCAAACCTGATGTGGTGTGGCCCGCATTGCACGGAGCAAGCGGTGAAGACGGTGCCATTCTTGATCTACTCAGAGCTGCTGGGTATTCCTATGTTGGTCCCTCCGCGCAGGCAGCTCGTTTGGCCTGGTCCAAGCCTGTTGCCAAAACTCTGGTGTCGCGGGCTGGAGTGGCCACGGCCCCTTCGCTGACTATTGCGCGTGAAGCTTTCCGTGAACTTGGTGCCGGTTCTGTTTTGGAATTAATTGGCTCTGAACTGGGAAATCATGTAGTTGTTAAGCCTGCTTCGGGTGGTTCAGCGCAGGGCGTTTCGATCGTTACTCAGACAGAAGACCTGCCGCGCGCGATGGTGGATGCCTTTACGTATCACGACGTTGCCCTGATTGAAAAATACACCTCAGGCACGGAAGTCGCCGTGACTGTCACTGATGGCCCTTCTGGGGCACAAGCCCTCCCTGCAGTGGAAATCGTCCCACTGGAGGGCGTATATAGCTTTGAGGCCCGCTACAACGCCGGGGAGACCACGTTCTTTGTCCCTGCACGCTTGTCAGATCAGGTTTCAGCAGCGATTGCCTCAGCTGCCGTGACGGTGCACGAAACTCTGGGGCTCTCTCAGATTTCGCGCATTGACCTCATCGTGGATGACTCCGGTGTTCCCTGGTTCCTAGAAGCGAACTCCCTGCCCGGGCTTACCGAGACATCAAGTGCTCCACTCGCGATTGAAGCATCCGGTGTGGACGTGGGCGCACTCTACGAAGCACTCGCTCGCGCAGCACAAAACTAGGGCACTTGGCCCCACGTTTCACGTGGAAACTAGTTGCTACCGAACGGAGTCTCGCCGAGCTCGGTGAGAATTCTGTTGAGGTCGCCGATGGTTGCAAATTCGATGCTGATCAGGCCTTTTTTTGCGCTCAAGGATATTTTCACACGTGTGTCCAGGCGATCTCCGAGTCGCTCAGCAATCTCATCGAGGTGGCCGCGACGTGTTCCCGCTACGGGCTTAGGCTTCTTGGCCGTGGGGGCCTCACCCGCGAGCGCTTCGGCGGCGCGAACAGAGAGATCCTCATTGACAATCTTGTCGGCGAGGCGCTGCATGGCCTCGGGGTCTGAAACAGACAAGATGGCACGAGCGTGGCCTGCACTCAAAACACCGGCTGCCACACGCTTTTGAACAAGCGGTGGCAGGCGAAGCAAACGGATGGTGTTTGAAATCTGAGGACGAGAGCGGCCAATGCGCTCAGCGAGTTGCTCCTGAGTAATTCCAAAGTCAGCCATGAGCTGCTGGTAAGCAGAAGCTTCTTCCAGCGGGTTCAGTTGTGACCGGTGCAGGTTCTCCAGCAGTGCGTCACGAAGCATGTCTTCATCAGCGGTCTCGCGAATGATGACAGGAATCTGCTCGAGGCCCACTTCTTTCGAGGCGCGCAAACGTCGCTCACCCATGATGAGTTCGTAATTGTCAGACCCGGGAATGCTACGAACCACAATGGGCTGCAAGATGCCTATTTCACGAATGCTGTGCACCAGTTCAGCAAGATCTTCAGGGTTGAATACCTTACGGGGCTGGTGTGGGTTGGGAACCACCAGGTTGGGGGAGATGTAAGCCAGGCGTGCGCCGGGAACCTCAACCAAGTCTGGCTGTTGCTCTGAGGCAACAGGGATGGAGCCTGTTGCCGTTTGGTCAGGGAAAAAGACATCTACCGGACGCTCAGCATTGGGTGCAGTAGGAATGAGCGAACCAATGCCTCGGCCTAAGCCTGTGCGCTTATTCGTTGCCATGTGTGGCCTCCTGTGCTGGGGAACGGTGTGAAGGTGGTGCGCCGCGCAGAGCAATCTCGTGGGCAGCTTCAATATAAGAAATAGAGCCGACAGACATCGTGTCGTAGCTCACGACGGTCTGACTGTAGCTGGGGGCTTCAGAAACGCGCACTGCACGCGGAATGACTGCGTTGAGCACTTGCTGTGGGAAGTGGGTGCGCACATCCTCTGCCACTTCGTGAGCCAATCTGGTTCTGCTATCGAACATCGTGAGCAAGATTGTGGACACCTGAAGGTAGGGATTGAGGCCCTGGTTGATCATCTCAATGGTGTTGAGCAGCTGGGACAGCCCCTCGAGAGCGTAATACTCGCACTGAATGGGGATTAATACTTCGCGTGCGCAGGTAAACGCATTAATGGTGAGCAAACCCAGTGAGGGTGGGCAGTCGATAAAAACGTAGTTGTAGTCGTTGCCAGGGCTAGCAAAAAGCTGTTCCAGTGCGTCACGAAGCAAATATTCGCGGCGGTCACGACCATACATCTGCAGTTCTGCGCCAGCGAGGTCCAGGTTGGAGGGTGCGCAATACAGCTCGCCTTCTTCTGTGCTCTTTTGAATAACGTCTACGAGTGGTTTTCCCTCGACGAGTACGTCATAAATGCTGGGGATCTCACCATGGTGTTCAATTCCCAGCGCCGTAGAGGCATTTCCCTGGGGATCGAGGTCAATAACGAGTACTTTGGCGCCAAAGCGAGCCAGGGCCGCTGCAATATTGACCGTGGTTGTGGTTTTACCCACTCCACCCTTTTGGTTGGAGACCGTAAAAACGCGAGGACGCTGGGGCAGTGGCGGCGGCGTTTGGTCCAGAATTCGACGCCGTGCCGTCAGGTCGCTGAGCTCCTTAGCCAACGGCGAATCAACGTCAACGGGGGACGTTGTGCTCGTTTCTTCAGGATGTTTCACGTGAAACCTTTACCTCAGTGGTGTGGAGATTGCGGACCTACTCAACTGTAGCCCGAACCACCCTCGTTACGTCATCGAGAAGCCCCTCGCCCAGCGTCAGGACCTCGACGTTATGCAGTTTGAATGCTTTGATTTGCTTGGCAGCCGCCTCAATTTCGGCCTGGGCGCCAGCGCCCTTCATCAACACAAGTTCTCCGCCAGGGCGAACCAGCGGTGCTGTCATGGGGATCAGTTTCTTCAACGCGCTGACAGCCCGTGCTGTGACCTGGTCAAGCAACACGTCGCGGCGGACGTCTTCGGCGCGATCACGAACAACAGTGACGTTGGTGAGACCCAGTTCGGCTACCTGATCATTCAGCCAAGCAGTACGGCGCTCCATGGGCTCGATGAGAGTAAAGTCCACATCTGGGCGAGCAATAGCAAGAACGAGGCCAGGCAGGCCCGCTCCACTTCCCACGTCGCCGACGCGTCCGCGGAGAAGTGGCGCAACAACGGCGCAGTTGAGGATGTGACGAGTCCACAGCCGAGGAAGCTCAAGAGGGCCTATAAGGCCCAGTTCCTCACCATATTGCGCAAGGTTGGCTGTAAATTGACGCGCTACATCAATCTGTTCGCCAAATATCTGAGCCGCTTGAGCTGGCTCCGCTTCATATTCCGGAGTCAATGTTTCACGTGAAACTATTTGCCGGCAGTGATGACGGTGTGGCGGTCTTTGCCCTCGCCGTCAGAGTGAGACACCAGGCCTCGTTCGCTCACAAGATCGTGCACAAGCTTGCGTTCGTAGGAGCTCATGGGAGGAAGTGCGGCTGCTGAAGCGCCGTTTTCCAGACGTGCCGCTGCGGCGTCAACAAGTGCTGCGAGTTCCTGTTCGCGAGTTTGGCGTGAGCCGCCCACGTCCAGGATGAGGCGAGAGAACTGGCCGGTCTTGTTTTGAACGGCAAGACGAGTGAGCTCTTGAAGTGCCGCTACGGTTTCGGGGCGGGAAAGTACGCGAACGTTACCCTGCTCTGAAGCGGTTACAGAGACATAGGCGCGGCCGTTACGGGCGTCGATGTCGAGATCTCCATCCAAATCGGCGATGTCGAGAAGTTCTTCAATGTAATCAGCTGCGACGTCGCCCTCGTTTTCGAGGTCTTTGAGGCTTGGTGCTGCTTTTGCTTCGGTTTCAGACACGGTTATTTCTTCTTTCCGGACTTCTTAGCGCGGTTCTTGCTCACGGGCTGTACGCGCTGTGCTGGTTTAGGTTCTTCGATCTCGATAACTTCAGGGGTTCCCTTGGGTAGCTTGCCGCGACGAGCAAGGCGCTCTTCACGGTCTTTGGCTGCCTGGCTACCAGGAGTTGGCATGTTGCGGATCACAATGAACTGCTGACCCATGGTCCAGAAGTTGGACACGAGCCAGTAGAACATCACACCGAGGGGGAACGCGAAGCCAGAGAAGGCAAAGACGAGGGGGAGGATGTAGAGCAAGATGCGCTGTTGGCGGAAAGCAGGGCTTGCCTTGGTCTCCTCGGACATGTTCTTAGAAACAATCTGCAACTGAGTAATGAACTGCGATGCCGTCATCAGAACCACCATGGTCATAGCGATGACCATGACAGTTACCTCAGGAGGAGTTGCGTTCATCGCTTCCATGAACGTCGTGTGTAAGGGAGCGATGCCGAAGAGGCTTGCGTTATAGAAGGACTGGGCAAGCTCTTCGTTCATGGGCCCAACACCGGCTGCACCCTTCTTGACTGCGACGTCGTTCAGCACGGAGAAAAGACCAAAGAAGATGGGCATCTGCAAGAGAAGTGGCAGGCAGGAGCTCAGTGGGTTGCTTCCCGTGCGGCGGTAGAGCTCCATGGTTTCGCGAGACATAGCTTCGCGAGAGAATTGATCCTTCTTCCCCTTGTATTTGTCCTGGATTTTCTTCAGATCAGGAGCAATCTCGAGCATCTTTCGCTGGCTCTTGATTTGCTTAACGAACACGGGAATCAGCGCGGCGCGAACGACCACCACAAGGCCCGCAATTGCAAGAACCCAGGTAGCACCTGCATTGGGGTCCATTCCGATGCTGGTGAATAACCAGTGGAAGGACACCAAGATAAGTTCAATGGCCCACTTAATTGGCCACAGAATCGCGCCGATAATATCCATAGGAGCGTTACGCCCTTCCTTCATTCATCACAACAAAACCGTGTGCTGTGACACGAAAAAACTTGTGCTTCGCGGGCGGCACGTCATCGACGCCACCGAGTGCCCACGGGTTGCACCTCCCTAGCCTACGCAGGGTTAGGCCAGAACCCACAATGAGACCCCGTTGTTGAAGTGCCTGAAGACCATAATGTGAGCACGTTGGGTAGTACCGACAGACGTCTCCATACAGTGGCGAGATGAGTTTTCGGTAGGCCAAAGCCAACACAATCATGATGTTTCGAGGCAGCAAGTAAAGAAACGCAAGCAGTTGTTTCACTGAAGTTGTTCTCCTAATGTGCGAATTGCCCGAAGTACATCGGTGTGTAATTCTTCCCAGGAAGACTGGGCGGCGGCTGGTAACGCGCGTATGACAAAATCTGCGCTGTAGTTATCTTTGACTTCCCAGGCAATGGCGCGAAGCTGGCGACGAACACGATTTCTCGTAGGTGCGTTACCTACAGCCTTAGAGGTGACCATCCCGAAACGAGAAAGACCTCGATCAGACGGGGCTGCATACGCAACCACCAAAGACGAGGTCTGTTTCGTTCCGCGACGAATGATTCGACGGAAGTCCGTTGGCAAAGCCAATCGGTGTGCCCGATCGAGCACGGCCGATACTAAGCGGAAAGTTCGGAGCGGCCCTTACGGCGGCGAGCAGCCAAGATGGCGCGGCCGGCACGGGTACGCATACGCAAACGGAAGCCGTGGACCTTCGCACGACGACGGTTGTTAGGTTGGAACGTTCTCTTGCTCATAAGTCAATCTCCATGACGGTGATGTCGCGCGCCATATCTGCGCGGCGCAAAACAGTGGGATGCACAAAAGGCATCAACCGATTAAATCTAAAGGTTAGAAGCGTCTGCGTCAAACCAGAGGACACACAAACTCAAGATTATGAATGCCAGGGGGAGAAACATTTCGCAACGACACACTCTTTTTGAAAAACTGGAGTTGCCTTAATCCACAGGTTTTCGATACGGTCGAGAGAGTTATCCCCAGCTTTTCACCCGTGAGGCTCTGGGTCCACGTGAAACACTCATACTTCGGTGGATAACTCGCATTGATTTTGAGAGGGGATTTCCGTGGCTGATGACGGCATGCGCGATACGTGGAACTCCATCCTCGAAGCTCTTGCATCAGATCCCGGTGTAACTCCACCTCTGTACGGTTTTGCTTCCCTGATTGAACCCAAGGGAATTATGGCCGGGACTTTCTATCTTGAAGTTCCCAACGATTTCACCCGCAGCATGGTTGAACAACGCTTGCGTGGGCCGTTGCTTTCCGCCATCGGAAGCCTGGGTGAATTGAGTGAGATTTCTACATTCGCCGTTGTTGTCAACCCAGATTTGGTTGCGTTAGACGAACCAGCTCCGGCTGTTGAGGTCGAGGAAGTCAAAGAGGATCGCAACCCTGTCACTGCGCCAACCATTATGGCGACGGAAAGCGAACTGGAATCACGGCTCAACCCTCGATATAACTTCGACAGTTTTGTTATTGGTGGTTCAAACCGTTTCGCTCATGCGGCAGCCGTTGCTGTTGCTGAAGCACCGGCCAAGGCCTATAACCCCTTGTTTATCTATGGTGAATCAGGTTTGGGTAAAACCCACTTGTTGCACGCCATTGGTCACTATGCCCAGAGTTTGTATCCCACCATTCGTGTTCGTTATGTCAGTAGCGAAGAGTTCACCAACGATTTCATCAACTCCATTGCCAACAACCGTGGTGCGGCTTTTCAGTCTCGTTACCGCAATATCGATATTTTGTTGATTGATGACATTCAGTTCTTGCAAGGTAAAGCAGAAACGCAAGAAGCGTTCTTCCACACCTTCAATACGTTGCATGATCACAACAAACAAGTTGTTATTACGAGCGATGTTCAGCCCAAACATCTCACTGGTTTCGAAGACCGCATGCGCACCCGTTTTGAATGGGGCCTGATTACAGATGTTCAAACACCTGACTTAGAAACCCGTATTGCCATTCTTCGTAAGAAAGCAGAACGCGAAAAGCTCAGTGTTCCAGACGACATCATGGAATTTATTGCTACCAAGGTAACCAGCAATATTCGTGAGCTTGAAGGAACACTCATTCGTGTAACCGCGTTTGCCAACCTCAACAAGCAGGCTGTAGATCTTCCTCTGGTACAAACCGTTCTCAAAGACCTCATCACGCTTGACGAAGATGACATCATTGCGCCGATTGACATCATCAACAACACGGCAGATTACTTCCGCCTCGGCATTGACGAACTAACTGGCACTTCTCGAGCCCAGGCGATTGCTACTGCCCGCCAAATTGCTATGTATCTCTGTCGTGAAATGACAAACCTTTCTTTGCCAAAGATTGGTCAGCTTTTTGGTGGCCGCGACCACACAACAGTGATGCACGCGTGTAAAAAAATTGCTGAATTAATGAAAGAACGTCGTTCTATTTACAACCAGGTCACCGAGCTCACCACACGTATCAAGCAACGAAGCTCGTATTCACGAAACAACTAGGGTTTTCCCCCTGTGGATAACCATGTGAATATGTGGGGAAATCGCCGGGCGGTCCTGTGTATGAAAAATTTATTCTTGTGAATAAGGAAGTCCTTTGGATCTTCTGGATCCGGCTCCTTGTGTGAAGTACCCACACGCCAAACACAACTTACGCGAATGTAGTTTCTAGGAGATATATGGAATTTGTTGAGTTATACACAGTATCCACAGGCGTTAAGAAGATTAAAGAGTTATTTAAATATTCATTGAGGTTCAATAACCTTTAAGACCCAGGCTTATTTCGCCTACAAAAACCGCGATAGCATGAAAGACCCAGGTTGGGTTTGAAGGAAAGGCGCCGCACGGTGAAGTTTCAAGTAAACAGAGATGTGCTCAGTGAAGCAGTTTCTTTTGCCGTCAAGATGCTCCCGGCTCGTACAACTTTGCCGATTCTCTCAGGTGTACTCATTGAAGCGACCTCTGAAGGTCTCGTTTTCTCTTCTTTTGATTACGAAGTTTCAACCCAAACCAAAGTTGCTGCAACAGTGGAAACACCGGGACGAGTTTTGGTGTCAGGGCGGTTGTTAGCAGAAATTGCTAACCGTCTACCCAATGCCCCAGTTACTTTTGAAAGCGTTGAGTCGCGTATTCAAGTGAGCTGTGGATCTGCAAACTTCACTCTTCTTTCTATGCCTGTAGAGGAATACCCCACCATTCCTCAGGTTGAGGGAGAAACTGGTGTTCTTCCGGCGGAAGAATTCTCCTCGGCTGTTGCACAGGTTGCTGTTGCTGCATCACGTGATGATGTCACTCCAGTGATTACTGGTGTACAGCTAGAAATAACCGGAAATTCCTTGAGTTTGGTTGCTACAGACCGCTACCGTGTCGCAATCCGGGACATTCCTTGGGAATCCACGGGAACAGTTTCTGAACTTACTGCTCTAGTCCCTGCTCGTACCATGCAAGAAATCGGTAAGACCTTTGGTCACAGCGGAAATATTTCCATTTCCATCACCAATAAAGACGATCGTGAACTGATTGCCTTCACAGCAGACAACAAGACTGTTACCTCGCTGCTGATTAAGGGTAACTTCCCTCCCGTGAAGCGTTTGTTTCCCGAAAAAGTTGAAAACTACGCCGTAATAAACACTGCTGATCTCATTGAAGCAACGCGTCGCGTCAAACTGGTTGTTGAACGTGAAGCAGCATTGCGATTTACCTTTGCAAACAACTCACTGACTCTAGAAGCCATTGGTGGAGAACAAGCTCAGGCTTCTGAAACTATCGATGCAGTTATCTCCGGTCCAGAAGTAGTTGTTTCACTCAAGCCAGACTTCCTCCTTGATGGATTAGGCGCCGTTCATTCAGAATTTACGCGCATTGGATTTACCTCTGTTGAGAACCCTGCAAAGCCTGGACCTGTTTTAATTACAAGCCAAACTTCTAAAGACACTCCTTCCGAAGACGCTTACCGCTACTTATTGCAGCCCAACCTGCTTCTTCGCTAAGGCCCAAGGATCCTGAGCGATGCACGTAAGCTCACTCAGTCTTCGAGACTTTAGAAATTACGCCACTGCAGATATTGAACCCTCGGTTGGTTCTGTTGTTCTTGTCGGATCTAACGGCCAAGGCAAAACAAATATTGTCGAAGCCATCAATTTTTTGGCAACCTTGGGTTCTCACCGAACAAGTATCGATTCTGCGCTCATTCGCCAAGGATCAGATGCCGCCATCGTGCGAGTAAACCTCGCACACGATGGCCGCACGATCCTTCTTGAAGCGCAATTGAATCGAAATGGCGCAAATAAAGCCCAGGTGAACAGGGCAAATGCCAAATTGCGTGATTTTCCGCGATATATCTCTACGGTCATTTTTGCTCCGGAAGATTTGATGTTAATTCGTGGCGAACCCTCCGGGCGCCGCAAGTTCATGGATGACCTGATAATCCAGCGAACACCGCGACTGGAAGGTGTTGTTTCTGATTATGACCGGGTACTCAAACAGCGCAATACCTTACTGAAAACAGCGAAGGTCAAAGATGTTGAGGCTGGAAACTTAGGAACTCTCGATATTTGGGATGAACGGCTGGTTTCTCTAGGAACTGAAATCATGAGCGAGCGCCGCCGGCTCCTTGCTGATCTTTCAGCACCACTGACCGCGGCATATCACGCTATTGCCGGTGCAGAGCATGAGGTTTCATTGGAAATTAAGCCCTCCATTGCAGGAGCTGACAGCGCTGAAGAGTATTTCGCTGCGTTTACACACAGTCTGGAAACCGGCCGCATTCAAGAAATTGAACGTGGAATAACCCTTGTTGGCCCACACCGAGATGATGTGGAATTCACCCTCAATGGATTACCAGCAAAAGGCTATGCCAGTCATGGAGAAACCTGGTCTTATGCACTCTCCTTGAAACTAGCCGCAGCGCGGCTGCTTCGCAGTGAATCAGTGTTGGGCGACCCCATCTTGATCTTGGACGATGTTTTTGCCGAACTTGATTCAGCACGACGCCAACGTTTAGCCGAAGCCGTTGCCGATTTTGAACAAACATTTATCACTGCCGCCGTCGCAGAAGACGTGCCAGAAGCTTTGATGACACAGGTGTTTCACGTGCAACGGGGAACAATTCAAGCCCACACAGGTGATCTCGCATGATGAGCTCTGAAGCGAACGGGCCTGGCGCCGCTGACGCGGCGGGGCCCGAAGAGACAGAATCCATGGCGCTGTATGCACGATTAAAGTCCCAAGCAACCGGAACTCCCCGGTCACAGCTTTCCCGAGATGCCAAAGCTAGACGTCGAAATGCGCAAGAGCATGCCAGCGAAATGCCCTTTTCTCCCGGGCGAGACCCCAAAGGACTCGATGACGTCCTAGCAAACCTCACTCAAGAACTGGGATGGAAGGCGCCTTTAGCCCAATCTGATGTGCTGACAGATTGGCCAGAGATCGTTGGCCCGGACATCGCTGCTCGCACTAAAGTTTTGGGAATTACAGACTCCACACTCTCTGTTTTATGCGAGTCAACAGCCTGGGCTACACAGCTCAGATTAATGAGTTCTGAAGTGCTCACAAAGTTGTTGAATTCCCACCCAGAATCCGGCATTACCGCTATTCGCTTTCAAGGACCCAACGCCCCAAGCTGGAAACGTGGCCCCAAATCAATTCCAGGGCGTGGTCCTCGCGATACTTACGGCTAAGAATAGGTTTCTGGTCAAGCGCTAAATAAAAACGCGCCAGAGCCCGTTTCTCCCGATTTTCTCAGCTCGAAAAAGATAGAATTAGAGCTGTCACGAAACGTGCAAAAGGGAGTTACGCAACGAATGTCTGAAGAATCTGAAAAGCCAACACCAGATGGCGAATATGGCGCCAGTAACATTCAGGTTCTAGAAGGACTAGAAGCAGTTCGTAAACGTCCCGGTATGTACATCGGTTCAACCGGGCCCCGAGGTCTGCACCACCTGGTCTATGAGATCGTAGACAACTCCGTCGACGAGGCGCTCGCAGGATACTGCGATGACATTAAAGTCTTCATGCGCAAAGACGGCAGTATCCGCGTTATTGACAATGGTCGTGGAATTCCGGTGGATATCCACCCCACTGAAGGTAAGTCCACGGTAGAAGTTGTTTTGACAGTTCTGCACGCCGGTGGAAAGTTCGGCGGCGGCGGATACGCCGTATCCGGTGGTCTCCACGGCGTGGGTAGCTCCGTGGTTAACGCACTGTCATCTCACCTCGAAGTTGAAGTCAAGCGTCAAGGCTTCTCCTACACCCAGAGCTACAACATTGGTGTTCCCGAGGCGCCCCTCGCCAAGCAGGGACCAACCGATGAAACTGGAACCACCATCACCTTCTGGCCAAACGCCGACATTTTTGAAACCGTCGAGTTTGATTACGAAACCCTGCGTGCACGCTTCCAGCAGATGGCCTTCCTCAACAAGGGCCTGCGCATCACGCTGATTGACGAAAATCAAGAAGATGGCGAAGGCAACCCACTGACCGTTTCCTACATGTTTGAAAACGGGTTGATGGATTACGTCCAATACTTGAACACCATCAAGAAGAACGACATCGTTCACGACGAGATCATTTACTTCGAATCCGAAGATGCCGAGAAGAAGATTTCTTGTGAAATCGCCATGCAGTGGACCACTGCTTACAGCGAGAGTGTTCACACCTACGCCAACACCATCAACACACACGAGGGTGGAACACACGAAGAAGGTTTCCGTGCAGCAATGACCACACTGGTCAACAAATATGCACGCGAAAAAGGCATCCTCAAAGAAAAGGATGAAAACCTTTCAGGTGACGATGTCCGCGAAGGCTTGACTGCCGTTGTCTCGATCAAGCTCGGTGAACCCCAGTTCGAAGGTCAAACAAAGACCAAGCTCGGTAACACCGAAGCGAAAGCGTTCGTTCAGCGCATCACCGGTGACTTCCTCGGTGACTGGTTCGAACGCAACCCCAACCAGGCCAAAGAAATTATTCGCAAGGCTTTGCAAGCTGCAACAGCACGTATGGCTGCGCGCAAAGCACGTGAAACTGCCAGGCGTAAGGGCTTGCTTGAGGGCGGGGGCATGCCCGGCAAGCTCAAGGACTGCGCGAGCAAAGACCCGTCGATTTCAGAAATCTTCATGGTGGAGGGTGACTCCGCAGGTGGTTCCGCAGTCCAAGGCCGCAACCCTGAAACTCAAGCAATCCTTCCTCTGCGAGGCAAGATTCTCAACGTTGAAAAAGCTCGTCTCGACAAGGCATTGGCAAACAACGAAGTCCAAGCCATGATCACGGCTTTTGGTGCAGGTATCGGTGAAGACTTCAACCCAGAAAAAGCCAGGTACCACAAGATCGTGCTTATGGCGGATGCGGACGTTGACGGTCAGCACATCACCACCTTGCTCCTGACTCTTCTCTTCCGCTACATGAAGCCACTGATTGAGCTCGGATATGTCTACCTTGCACAACCGCCGCTGTATCGATTGAAGTGGTCGAACGCAGATCACGAATATGTGTACTCGGATGAACAGCGAGACCGCCAACTTGAAGCTGGCCTAGCTGCTGGCAAGAAAATCCCCAAGGACAACGGAATCCAGCGCTACAAGGGTTTGGGTGAAATGGACTATCGCGAGTTGTGGGACACCACTATGAACCCAGAAACCCGCACACTGCTTCAGGTCACACTGGATGATGCCGTAGCTGCCGACGAAATTTTTTCAACCCTGATGGGTGAAGACGTGGAATCACGTCGAAACTTCATCCAGAAGAATGCAAAGGATGTGCGTTTCCTTGACATCTAACGACAACCTCGTCACCACTGACGAAAACGGAGAAAACCGCATCCAGCAGGTAGACCTGCAACTGGAAATGCAGCGTTCGTACCTGGATTACGCCATGAGTGTGATCGTGGGCCGCGCACTTCCCGACGTTCGTGACGGGCTCAAGCCTGTTCACCGCCGTGTGATTTACGCGATGTATGACGGTGGCTACCGTCCCGACAAGGCTTTCTCCAAGTGTGCTCGTGTTGTTGGTGACGTCATGGGTCAGTTCCACCCACACGGTGACTCGGCTATCTATGACGCACTTGTTCGTCTGGTTCAGCCCTGGTCGCTGCGCTACCCACTGGCTCTTGGTCAGGGAAACTTCGGTTCCGCCGGTAACGACTCTGCAGCTGCACCTCGTTACACCGAAACCAAGATGGCTCCCTTGGCACTGGAAATGGTTCGCGACATCGACGAAGAAACCGTCGACTTCCAGGACAACTACGACGGTCGCACCCAAGAGCCTTCGATTCTGCCTTCGCGCTTCCCCAACCTGCTGGTCAACGGTTCGGTGGGTATTGCGGTGGGTATGGCCACCAACATTCCTCCCCACAACCTGCGTGAAGTAGCCGAAGGTGCACTGTGGGCTCTTGCTAACCCCGATGCAACCCGTGAAGAACTTCTTGAAGCGCTCATTGCTCGCATTAAGGGACCTGACTTCCCCACGGGTGCTCAGATTTTGGGCGTCAAGGGAATCCAGGATGCTTACCGCACTGGTCGTGGATCCATCACGATGCGTGCCGTGGTCAACGTGGAAGAACTGCAGGGCCGCACCTGCTTAGTTGTGACCGAACTTCCCTACCAGGTCAACCCCGACAACCTTGCCATCAAGATTGCTGAGCTTGTCAAAGACGGCAAGATCACTGGTATCGCAGATATCCGTGATGAGACCTCGGGTCGTACCGGTCAACGCCTGGTTATTGTTCTCAAGCGTGATGCGGTAGCAAAGGTTGTTCTCAACAACCTCTACAAGCAGACACAGTTGCAGGAAAACTTTGGCGCGAACATGCTCGCCATCGTGGATGGCATTCCTCGCACCCTCTCTATCGATGGTTTCATCTCCAACTGGGTAGAGCACCAAATTGATGTCATTGTTCGCCGCACGCAGTTCCGTCTGCGTAAGGCAGAAGAGCGCATGCACATCCTCAAGGGATACCTTGCAGCATTGGATGCTCTCGATGAAGTGATTGCACTGATTCGCAAGAGCCCCACCGTTGAAGATGCGCGTGATGGACTGATGTCCTTCCTCAAGATTGATGAGCTGCAAGCTCGCGCAATCTTGGAAATGCAGCTTCGTCGTCTGGCAGCTCTCGAACGCCAGAAGATTATCGATGAAGCCACTGAGCTCGAAGCACAAATCAAAGAATTCAACGCAATTCTGGCTAGCCCAGCACGTCAGCGTGAAATTGTGTCTGAAGAACTCACCGACATCGTTGCCCGCTACGGCGACGACCGCCGTTCAGAAATCATGCCTGGTTTCGATGGCGACATGAACGTAGAAGACCTTATTCCTGAAGAGGAAATGGTCATCACCGTGACTCGTGGTGGTTACGTCAAGCGCACACGCAGCGACAACTACCGTAGTCAGCACCGCGGCGGTCGAGGCGTGAAGGGTGCGCAGCTTCGCGCAGATGACGTCGTAGAACACTTCTTCGTGACCACAACCCACCACTGGTTGTTGTTCTTCACCAACACCGGACGCGTCTACCGCGCCAAGGCGTACGAAGTTCAAGAAGCAGGTCGCGACGCTAAGGGTCAGCACATCGCTAACTTGCTTGCACTGGGACCAGATGAGCAAGTCACGCAGATTCTGGACATTCGCGACTACCAAGCAGCTAAGTATTTAGCCTTGGCAACGCGCGATGGTTTGATCAAGAAGACGGCGCTGACCGAATACGACACCAACCGCACCGGTGGAATCATTGCTATCAAGCTGCGCGAAGGAGACGAACTCGTCTCGGCACTCCTACTTGAAGAAGACTCCGATGTTCTACTCGTCTCGCGCAAGGGTATGAGCATTCGCTTCACAGCAACCGATGAGGCACTGCGCCCCATGGGACGCTCAACCTCGGGTGTGACCGGTATGAAGTTCCGCGGCGGAGACAGCCTGTTGTCTGCCTCTTTGGTATCTGACTCCGGATTCGTTTTTGTCGTGACCGAAGGTGGCTACGCCAAGCGAACTGACGCAGACCAATACCGCACACAAAACCGTGGTGGTCTAGGAATCAAGGTAGCCAAGCTCAGCGAAGACCGCGGAGACTTGGTGGGATCACTCATTGTGGGTGAAGATGATGAGGTTCTTGTCGTTCTTGAATCGGGCAAGGTTGTTCGTTCCGCAGTGAACGAAGTTCCCGCCAAGGGCCGCGACACCATGGGTGTTGTCTTTGCCCGATTTGAAGAAGGCGACAAGATTCTTGCCGTGGCACGCAATTCAGAGCGTAATCTTGATTCTGCGGAAGAGCAGAACGAAGAAGAAGTAACCAGCGGAGACGCTGTAGTGGAAGAGGCACCAAATGAGTAGCTCCATGGCAGACAAGCTCAAGAGCAAACTCCCCCAAAAGGGAGAAAAAGCACCCAAAGGCCCTGAGGCCAAGCAGGTTCGACTCAAGCTTGTTTACGTTGATTTCATGTCAGCGCTCAAGCTGTCTTTCCTTCTCGGGCTAGCTCAGTTCATCGTTGTCGTTATTGGCACCTTCCTGATTTACCTCGTCTTTGTTCAGACCGGAATTTTCGAAACCGCCAACAGTGTTGCTGGAGAAGTCCTTGGTAGTGGCAGTGGTTTTGATCTGAACTCTGTCGCATCCATTGGTAAGACCGTCGGTGCAGCAGCAGCTGTTGGCTTGGTTAACCTCATCGTGATTACTGTTTTGGGTGCCATCTGCGCAGTTCTCTACAACGCAGCTGCAAAGATCACTGGCGGTCTTTCCGTCGGATTCACCAACCAGCAGTAAACAAACCCAGGCTCGATTTAGAGATTTGCCGAGATTCCGGTAGTCTCGAATCTGCCTAAGCGGGGCTATAGCTCAGGTGGTTAGAGCGCTTCACTGATAATGAAGAGGTCCCAGGTTCAAGTCCTGGTAGCCCCACGCAATTGCACTTTATAAATTGATGTAAAGTAGTAAAAGCAATCGGGGCCTTAGCTCAATTGGTAGAGCGCCTGCTTTGCAAGCAGGAGGTCAGGAGTTCGATTCTCCTAGGCTCCACAGCAAAAAAACACCCGCCAGAAATGGCGGGTGTTTTGTTTTACTTCTTGGGCCTCAAGGATCTGTAATCCCAAATAATCTCAGTACTCAGGCGTAAATATCTCCGGAGATCGTCCACATTGATCGACGCAACATCCGTGTAGGTGATGCCAGCAGCTCGGTGCTTACCAATACCGAGAAGCCCAGGTTCTGAGAAATCTTTCCCACTCCAAAACAACACTTTCACGCCGTGCTTGTGGTCTTGGTATCCCGCGACAGGAATGTCATCTAAAAACCACACTGGAGCACCATGCCATACCTTGTATGTCGCGGTGGGCAGAGCTTGAAGGAATTCCTGGAACAGGAAATCAATGACTGGTTTGTTCTCTCCGGCCACTGCCTCGTTGTACTTCACCACATCACTCATGTGTTCAGACTACGCTGACCACATGAGTTCTCGAGAAGTTCGCGATAAGAAAGGCAATCTACGCCGCAAGCTTGTTGAGATGCCTGCAGATGTGAAGCAGGCATTGGAACACCGCGGACTTCGCGCCGACTACGACCACCGCCCTGCCTATCAACGCAACGATTACCTTGCCTGGATTACTCGAGCAGTTCGCCCCGAGATTCGACAAAAGAGATAGAATCAAATGCTGGACGAATTAGAAAAGGGTGGCGTCTATATGAGAATGGATCACCCAGCCTCAAAGAAGTAAATCAATCCTGAGGAGATTGACCCGCATCGAGTGCGTCAAGATATCTATTCCCGCCAGCGCAGATCGCGAGTGCATTTTCGATGAGTGTCTCAACATCCTCTGATTCCAGAAGGGTGTGAAGTTCGGGACCAGGAACGGGCAGCATTCCAGAAAGCTGCCAAATGGAAGCGATAGGTTCATCAGAGACTTCAGTGTCCGCCTCCCAGAGCATCTCGCCATACTTACTCGCACGAGTGAGCAGGTTACGAACCTCTAATTCAAGACTCATGCGCTGAGAATCAAACTTGTAATCCCAAACCAGTTCGGGAAGATACTCCACCTCTGCTCGGGGATAGGGGTCTGGTTCTAGCCATTTCGTGATGACGAAACGTTTGGTTCCTGTGGCGGTGATGCCCAGGTTCTCATCAGTCATGCCAAAGTCTTCTACTTTGGCAACCGTGCCAATTGTGAGGCGCTCTGGCTGTTGGCCTGCCGCAACACGTTGTGGATACAGAGGAATACCAAAGGCGGGGTTATCGGAACCAACCAGGTCCCCCATGAGTTTGAGGTAACGGGGCTCAAATACTCGTAATGCCAACGGCATGTATGGCATCAAGACTGACCCCACGGGGAATTGGGGCAGAATCAACGCCATGAGGACTATTCGTCTTCAGAGACCCAGAGTTCGTCATCTGCGCGGAAAGTCTGCCAGACAACGTAACCAACACCAAGAAGTGCGGCAACACCGATACCAATCGCGATGTACTTTCCAGCGCTCGCAGAGGAGGAAGCAGGTGCAGCTTTTGATACAGCGGCCTTACCAGCAGCAAGTTTTGCAACCTGCTTAGTCAGTTCGCTTGCGCGCTTGTCGCGAGCAGCATCGATGACAGAGAGAGTGCTTCCGATTGCGGAAGCAATAGAGGGAAGTACGTCGTCCACGATCTTGTCGCGCGTTGTCGTGGCAGCAGTGCGGGTGCCACGAACAACGCGGGGCACTACTTCTTCACTTGTGACGCGACCGAGTTCACGACTGGCCTGTCGAACGACACTTCCTGCGTGTGCGAGAACCTGCTGCTGTTCGTGCAGCAGTGCTTCAGCTTGCGCTTTGAGTGCTTCTGCTTCTGTCATCTTTTTGCGTGCCATATTCCCATCTTGCCACTGTTGTCTGGGAAAGACACCAGAGCGGTTCCTCGTTCAGCGAACGCGCAGAGAATTGACAGTGTCTGTGTGGAAAGATTGAGGCATGTCAAAACACACCGCAGTTGCCACGATGAACACTTCTCTTGGCCCTATCAAGATCAACCTCTATGGAAACCACGCTCCTAAGACCGTGAAGAACTTTGTTGGTTTGGCCACTGGAGAAATCGAGTGGATCGACCCCAAGACCGGTGCAAAGCGTAATGACCCTCTCTACAACGGCGTCATCTTCCACCGCATCATTCCAGACTTCATGATTCAAGGCGGTGACCCTCTGGGTACCGGTACTGGTGGCCCTGGCTACCAGTTCGATGACGAGATTCACCCTGAACTCGACTTCACTCAGCCTTACATTCTTGCCATGGCTAATGCAGGTACCTACGGAGGCAAGGGAACCAATGGTTCTCAGTTCTTCATCACCACTGCACCCACCACCTGGTTGCAGGGCAAGCACACCATCTTTGGTGAGGTTGCAGATGACGCAAGCCGCGCAATTGTTGACCAGTTGGGTAATGTCTCGACCGATGGCCGTGACCGTCCACTCGATGACGTTGTGATCGAGTCGATCACTGTCGAACAGGTCTAACTTTTCGTGACCAACGAAGCAGGTTGGGGGGCTACCGAGGAGGTAGCCCCTTCCTGTTATCGCCATCCAGACGCGGCAACCTTTGTTCGGTGCCAGCGTTGTGATCGGCCAGTGTGTTACCAGTGCCAAACTCCGGCACCGGTGGGTGTTATCTGCCCGGAATGTTTAGGCCAGGCCCAAGCTCGTGCACCTCGAGTAGGACGACAGGCTCTCGGGGGTCAGGCTAATCAGAAACCCGTTGTCACCTACTCCCTGATCGGGATCACGTTCTTCTTCTATGTCCTGCAGATTTTGCCAGGAATTGATGCCACTAGCTTTTTGGCATATGCGCCGCTGTATAGCTACGGCGAATACAGTGCCATTGGCGCTCCGTATGAGCCGTGGCGCATGATTACCTCTGTTTTTGCGCATTCAACGGGCTTTATTTTCCACATCCTCTTGAACATGTATACGCTGTGGATTTTTGGCCAAATGTTGGAGCGTTTGCTCGGCCGCGGTCGTTTTCTCACGCTCTATCTTGCTTCCGGATTAGCCGGATCGTTGGGCGTGATGTTCTGGGCTCCTCACAACACCTTTGTGGTGGGCGCATCCGGTGCCATATTTGGTTTGCTCGGAGCTTTCTTGGTTATTCAACGCAAGCTTGGCGGCGAAACAACCCAGCTATTAGTGCTTGTGGGCATTAACTTGGTCATTGGCTTCTTGCCAGGCATGAGCATCTCGTGGCAAGCACACCTGGGTGGTTTGCTCGGCGGTGCACTGCTGGGGTTGATCTTTGTACAGACCAGGAAGCCCTCACAACAGAAGCTTCAACTTGCTCTGATTAGTCTGACGGTGGCCGTTTTTGTCGGACTTGCCCTCTCACACGCCCCAATGTTTGTGGCGGGTTAACAAGCAGAGTTATCCACATGCTTATCCACATGGGGAGAATTACACGCGTGTAATTAGAGTTATCGCCACCTGGTGGTCATCAAGAAACCGATGAAGGCGATACCAAAACCGACCAAGATGTTCCAGGAACCAAGTGCCATGATGGGCAGAGTTCCCTGACTGATGTAGAACACAATGATCCACACCAGGCCGATGAGCATGAAGCCAAACATGACGGGCTTGAACCAGACAGGATTCGGCGATTCGTGAGCCGAGGTCTCGGGGTTGCGGGGAGCCTTTGTGCGCTTCTTCTTTTCTGCAGCCATAGTGTTCAGAAGTCTACCGAATTCAGCAACCCCACAGGAACTCCTCGATGACCCGGGTAAAGTTGGAAGAGTGTTCAAGCCAGCAAACCTCTCTCGTGTCATGGGCATTGTTGGTGAACTCCTCATCACATTTGGTGTGATTGTTCTGTTGTTTTTGGCATGGCAGCTGTGGATCAACAATGCTGTTGTGGCGAACCAGCAGCAAGCCGCGTCTCAAGAACTCAGCAAAGAGTGGTCTACTGACAAAGACAAATCTGCGTCTGCACCGGCTAATGAAGACTTCGGCCCGGCACCGGCCTTTGGCGGTGTGGCCGAAGGGGCCAAGTTTGCCACTTTATACATTCCACGTTTAGGTCCAGACTCCACACGCGTTGTTGCTAACGGTATCGACCTCAGCACCATTTTGGACAAGGGCTACTACGGGCACTATCCAGATACGCAGTGGCCGGGTCAACCTGGAAACTTTGCGGTAGCTGTGCACCGCACTGGTAACGGCAGCCCGTTTGCTGATGCGCCTCAACTCCAGCCAGGGGACAAGATTTATGTGGAAACTCAGGAAGGTTTCTACACTTACGCGGTGCGTAACTACGAATACGTGCTGCCCACCAGTGTGGATGTGTTACTTCCTGTGCCGGGGTCAAATAATCCTGCCAACGGAGAAAACATCATCACGATCACAACCTGTAACCCTCTTCTTGGGGACGCTGAACGCATGATTGTGTATGGCGTGCTGGAATCGTGGCGACCACAATCTGCCGGTCCACCACCAGAAATGGTGAAAAGTCAGAGCGGAGTGAGCTGATGTACGCAGTACTGTGGAGAATCCTGCCGGGAACCCTGTGGGTAAAGATTGCTATTCTGGCGGCAGCAGCAATTGTGGTCATCACAGTTCTGATGATGTTTGTTTTCCCTGCCGTTAACGCGGCAATTTCTGTACGAGAGGTGACGGTAACGCAATGACCACCATTCTCGTTATTGATAACTACGACAGTTTCGTCTACACCCTCAACGGCTACCTCCGAGAACTTGGCGCTGAAACCGTCGTGGTGCGCAACGACCAGATTCCTCTCGAAGAACTTGACGAGACGTTGGCAAAATACGACGGAGTTCTTGTTTCACCCGGCCCGGGCAAGCCTTCTGATGCGGGAGTTTCCATCGCAGCAGTGCACAGTGCACACAAACAGGGCATTCCACTTCTGGGTGTGTGCTTAGGACACCAGGCCATCGGTGAAGCTTTCGGAGCGACAGTGACCAATGCTGAAGAGCTCATGCACGGAAAAACGTCACTCATTACTCATGACGCGGGGCAGTTCTATCAGAATGTTCCGCAGCCCTTTACCGCAACGAGATATCACTCACTTGCTGTGGTCAACGACACTGTCCCAGCGGAACTGACCGTCACAAGTCAGACTGCCGGCGGCGTGATCATGGGCTTGCAACACGTTTCTGCACCAATCTATGGTGTGCAATTCCACCCCGAGTCTGTGCTCACTGAAGGTGGCTACACCATGCTCGGCAACTGGCTGGAAGTATGCGGGCTCAAGGGCGCCGCTCAACTGGCTCTGACAAAGAGCCCACTGATTAGCTAATTAGCCAGCGCAGTAGCTGAGAGTAATTGGAACACCCTGGTTCGACAGTCCAGGAGGCACGGATTGTGATCGAACAGTAGGTTCTGCAGCTTTCGTGCAGCCCATATCTGCTTGAACAACAGGGAAGAGGTTGAGATCGCCAAGCAAGTTACTTGCTTCCGCCACACTCTTGCCGCGCACGTCAGGAATGTCAATCTTTCCGTTGGAAACAGAAATATCAACCTTGGCTCCTTGGAAACGCATTGTTCCTAAGACAGGATTGGTTGCAATCACCGCACCCGCAGCAACTGTGGGGCTTGTTGATTCGGTGACGAGCCCCACCTTAAAGCCTGCGTCGGTGATGGTTGTTTTTGCTTCTTCCAGAGGAAGACCGGAAACATCAGGAATAGCAACTTTGGTTTTTCCCGTCGACACAAAGACTTGAACCAACGCACCAGGCTCGATCACTGTTTCTTTGCCAGGTTCGGTGCGGATGACCTTACCTGTCTTGACCAGGCCACTACTTTCTTCCACTTTCGTGGGGTAGAGACCGAGATCTTTCAACTCTTTTTCTGCCGCCTCATAGGTTTCACCCTTGAGCTCAGGAACAGTCACCGTGCTGGTGGGGAACAGGTTGACAGGTTTGAGGGTTGCCACCCATAGACCCATACCTGCAATCGCACCGAAGACTAAGGCAACAATTCCCACGATAGCCACTACGCGCTTGGGTTCTGGCCTGAATTCTTCAGGCTGGACCAGTGTTGGCGCCGTTTGTGGGTCGTCACCAAACAGGAATGCAAACTCGGCAGGCAATTCATTGCTCGACGTGTCAGTCTTTTCAAGAGCTGGCTCGGAGATCGGGCCAAGAAGCTCTTCAATGGGCTCCGGCTTCGCCTCAGGAACGACAACCTTGCCAGAGGCGGCATCTTGCAGTGCTGTGCCAAATGCCTGAGTGGACTGGTACCGATCCTTAGGTGCTTTAGAAAGTGCTTTCAGGACAACCGCATCTAGAGCTGGAGTCACCTTTGTATTGAACGTGCTGGGGGCAACCGGCTGCGCGTGAATGTGTTGGTGAGCCAAAGCAACAGCAGTGTCCCCTTCAAAAGGAACCTTGCCGGTGAGCATTTCAAAGAGCACCACGCCAATTGCATAAATGTCGGTGCGTGCGTCAACTTTCTTGCCCTGAGCCTGCTCGGGGGAGAAATAGGCGGCTGTTCCCAACACAGAAGTTGTTTGGGCAAGGTCGTCAAACGCAGCGGCTGCAGCTCGAGCAATTCCAAAGTCAAGTACTTTCACGTTCCCCTGACGGGTAATCATGATGTTGTCGGGCTTGATATCGCAGTGAACAATTCCAGCGCTGTGGGCAAACTCAACGGCGCTCAGAATCTCTCCGGCAACACGAACTGCCTCGGGAACTTTGAGGGGTCCGCGAGCAACCAGCTTGGAAAGTTCGAGGCCCTCAACATATTCCATGACCATGTAGGCACGAACATGTTCGGTTCCGTCAGCATCTGTGACGGATTCTTCACCCGCATCAAGAACTTTGACAATGTTGGGATGAGTTAGCGAAGAAGCGGAACGTGCTTCTTGCTGGAATCGTGAGAGAAACTTCTTGTTGTTCGCTAAGTCCTCGTTGAGAACTTTGATGGCAACTTTTCTACCCAAGACAGCATCCTGGGCGATATAGACCTCGGCCATACCACCGCTGCCAACAAGTTTGCCCAGCTCGTAACGCCCGGCAATTACCTGCTTATTTTCTGACACGTACTCCCCCGAAAAGACTTCATGTCTAATCTAGTTCACTGATGTAACAGTGAAAGACTTCGTGGGCGACGCAGGAGATGGTTCCAGTCCTGAACACAGAGCCTGGTAGCTCACGGTGTGGCTTCCGGTCGACGTCGGTGCAGTAATTGCACCCGAGTTAGTCGTGACGGAAGCAACGAAAGCACCATCAACAAGAATGTTGTATCCACTCAACGCGTGGCCAGATGGGCACGAGCTGTATCCAGACCAGGTCACATTAATGGCCTGACCGGGGGTGTAGTCGGTCGCATCAAGCTGTGGCGAAGAGCTTGGTGCTGGCGCAGTGGGCAACGCGTCGTAGTAGGTCACGTTGATCGTGGTGCCGTTTGGAACCTGAGGTCCGGTGGGGTTGACGTCATAAACAACACCAACCTTGTCAGCGCTCGGTGCCGCAGTACCCTTGACCGCGTTGACAGTCATGTTGAGCTTCTCCAGAGCCGCTGTTGCTTCAGCCAAAGGCTTGCCAACATAGTCAGCTTTGTTAATTGCTGCTGTTGTTGGCGTTGGGGTTCCCGTGGGAGTTTTAGTTGGAGTCTTTGTGGGCTTCGCGCTCTGGGTGGAGTTCGTTGGCGTTGGTTCTGGAGAGTTACCACCGGAAGTCAACGCAATGATTCCACCCACGAGAACGAGAAGGAGGACGCCACCAAGCGCAATGAGAGGCCACAACCAGGGGCTGCGCTTCTTCTTTTCTTCCTGGTCAACAGGTTCTGGAGCATCAGGAATGGTTAACACGGTCGTTGCACCAGTTGCTGCGGTGCGAGGCATCACAGTGGTGGCATCGAGTGGAGCGGTGGAGGTTCCGAGAACACCAGGAACAGCCGCTGCAGCACCCTGAAGGTCTCCGCGGCGTAGAGCCTGTGCAGCGCGAGCTAGGTTTGCTGCCGACGCAGGACGATCTGCTTGCTTCTTTGCAATGCAGGAATAGACCAGGTTGCGAACAGGTTCAGCAATGGTGTCTGGAAGTGGTGGAGGCTCTTCGTTAATCTGTGCCATGGCGATGGCAACCTGCGATTCGCCGGTGAAGGGGCGCTTACCTGCCAAGCACTCGTAGGCGACAATACCCAGAGAGTAAATGTCTGTGGAGGGGGAAGCGGGGTGACCACTGGCCTGCTCGGGAGAAAGGTATTGAACAGTTCCCATTACCTGACCGGTAGCAGTCAAAGGAACCTGGTCTGCAATACGAGCAATACCAAAGTCGGTGATTTTGACGCGACCCTCGGGGGTAATCAGCATGTTTCCAGGCTTGATATCGCGGTGAACTAGGCCAGCACTGTGTGCTGCCTGCAAGGCAGCAGCAGTTTGAGCCATGATGTCGAGAACCTTGTCGATCGACAATGTCTTCTCACGCTCAATCACCGTCGAGAGAGGTTCGCCGGGAACAAGTTCCATCACGAGGTAGGCAGAGCCTTCTTCCTCGCCATAGTCGTAGACATTGGCAATGCCTTCGTGGTTGACCAGAGCAGCGTGACGAGCTTCAGCGCGAAAACGCTCAAGGAACCCGGGGTCACCCAGGTATTCGTCCTTCAAAATCTTGATGGCGACGAGTCGACCGATCACGAGGTCAGTTGCCTGCCAGACCTCACCCATGCCACCTATGGCAATGCGTGACTGGAGTTCATAACGACCACCAAAGGTCATTCCAGCTGTTGGCCTCATTTGTTTAACCCCGCCTCTAGTACTTTTCTCGCGATTGTTGCTGTTATTTCGTTGGAATCCCCGGACTGTCCGAGGCCGCCACCGTTTTCAACTAAAACAGTGACTGCGTATCGCGGGCTGTCTGCTGGGGCAAATCCGGTAAACCAGAAGGTGAATGGCTCGCCATCACCGTTTTCTGCTGTACCAGTTTTACCCGCAACATCAACTCCGCTAATTCTCGCATTAGTTGCCAGTCCTGAGCGAACAGAAGCCACCATCATGTCCCTGAGGGTTGCCGCATTTTCAGGCGACATCGCTTGTGAGAATTCTTTCGCAGAAAACTGGGAAATTGGCTTGAGGCTAGGCTCCAGCACTTGGTTGACCGTATTTGGATACATCACCATGCCACCGTTAGCGATTCCCGCTGAAACGAGAGCCACCTGGAGGGGTGTTGCTCGGACGTCATATTGCCCAAAGGATGCCAATGCTGTTTGTGGATCATCCATGACGACAGGGAATTCACTTGCTGCAGTCTTCATTGGAATTTCAAAGCTTGTGTTGAAACCGAACTTCTTTGCTTGATCCAAGATGGCCTTGCGACCAAGTTCAAGTCCGAGCTCGGCAAAGGGGATATTGCAGCTTTGCTTGAGCGCTTGTTCCAGGGTTACTTCAGGGCCGGCGCCGGGGCAGGGTCCACGGTTCCAGTTCTTGATGAAGACATCTGTTCCAGGCAGTTGGAAACTGGCCGGGTTGGGGAAGGTGCTCTCCGGGGTGTATTTACCGGACTCCAACGCAGCAGCGACCATGACCAGTTTGAACACTGAACCCGGTGGGTTCAAATCTCCTGCAATGGTCTTGTCGACAAGCGGCTCGAGCGGATCTTCATTCAGTGCGGTGTATGCCGCAATGACTTCGTTTGTGTTGTGAGAGGCCAAAAGGTTGGGGTCGTAACCCGGCTTGGAAACCATGGCCAGAATTTTTCCGGTGCTGGGTTCCGTGACAATGATTGCGCCCTGGTAATCACCGAGTGCATCCCAGGAGGCTTGCTGCAATACGGGGTCGAGCGTCAGTTCAACACTGG
Organism: Aurantimicrobium minutum; assembly: GCF_002355535.1. NCBI lineage: Bacteria > Bacillati > Actinomycetota > Actinomycetes > Micrococcales > Microbacteriaceae > Aurantimicrobium > Aurantimicrobium minutum. Next base: position 1,415,748 of record NZ_AP017457.1, on the reverse strand, counting down.
CACCTTGAGGTTCTTGTCCTGTGAGGATGGCGTTGAGCTGGTTGAGGAACTGTGACCCTGTCTTTCCACTGAGGTAGGAGTTCATCGCGCCTTCAATACCTGTCAAACCTTGGGTCAGGGTGAAGTAACCGGTCACATTCGAGTACACGAAAGGGTTTGGGTAGGTGCGTTGGAAGCGGTATTTATTATCGACAGGAACAGATTCAGCAATAGGAGTTCCTGCAACAAGAATGGGTCCACGCTTATAGCGATAGCTTTCATACATTGTTCGGGTGTTCCTGCTGTCAGCAGAAAGCTGATCAGCGGTAACGACCTGGACCACGCTGGCGGCAATAAACAGCGCGGTAAACATTCCAATCACCGCGAGAGTGACGCGTTTGAGCTCTCTGTTCATCAGACCACCAACCGCGGTTCGTTTCTGATGGAGTCAGATAAGCGCAACAACAATGCCGCAATCATCCAGTTCGCAACCAGCGAGCTACCACCTGCTGCCAAGAAGGGTGTGGTCAGACCCGTCAGGGGAATTACACGCAGCACACCACCGATCACGATGAAGCATTGCAAGGCAATCGTGAAGGACAGTCCCACTGCGAGCAGTTTGCTGAAGTCATCGTGACCGGCAAAACCGATGCGCAGGCCGCGACCAACCAGCAAAAGGTAGAGACACAGAATGGCAAAAATACCGGCCAAGCCTAGTTCTTCTCCCAGGCTGGCAATGATGTAGTCGCTTTGGGAAACCGGGGTGATTTCCGGCATTCCTTCACCCAAACCGGTTCCGATAATGCCGCCGTGGGCCAGGCCAAACAGCCCCTGGACCAGCTGGAAACTTCCACCGGCGGCATTGAAGTTGTCGTTGTTGAACGCGTCATACCAGTTAGCAAAACGACTGTTGACGTAATCCAACGTTTGGTTGGCTACAACGGCACCCAAGCCCACGAGGCTCAGACCTAGGATGACCCAACTTCCTCGACCTGTAGCGGTGTACAGCATGACAAGGAACAAGCCGAAGAACAGCAAACCAGTTCCTAAGTCACGCTGAAGCACAATCACACTCATCGACAGCGCCCAGACCACCAGGATGGGGCCGAGGTCGCGACCTCGAGGAAAACGCATACCCAGGAAGGTGCGCCCCACCATCGACAGGCTTTCTCTGCGCTGAACCAAATAGCCGGCGAAGAAGATCGCTAAAGCTATCTTGGCTATTTCCCCCGGTTGGAAGGTCAGACCTGCAATCTGAATCCATACCCGCGCACCGTTGACGGTGAGCCCAAGTCCGGGAACCATGGGCAAGAGGATAAGGATAACGGCGGCAAGTCCTGCCACGTAGGTGTAACGCTGAAGGATGCGCTGGTGTCGAATGAGAATAATTGTTCCCAAGGCAGCACCCATTGCCAGTGCTGACCAAGCAATTTGCTTAGTTGCAAAACCGTCCCAACCCTCGGCACCTACCGCAAGGTCAATTCGATAAATCTCAGCAATACCTAACCCGTTGAGAAGAGCGGCAATAGGCAGAATCAATGCATCAGCTTGGGGTGCTACAAAACGCATGGCGATATGTATGGCAAAAACCAACACAGCGAGCAAGGCACAAATTGCTAAGGGTCCGGCATCAACTTTGCCCAGAACACCTAACTGCACAAGCACTAGTGCGGCCACATTGATAGCACTGGCAAAAATTATGAGGACAAGCTCAACATTGCGCATCCGCTGAGAAACACGAACGCGTTTAAGCCGCCCGATGGATCCGGTGGCCACAAAATCTGCTGGAGGAGTAACGCTCATTACTTCTGAGCCTCACTGGCAAGAGAATCCACCAACGCCTGAGCCTCACCATAGGTAGCGAAGGGGATGGTCTGTTCTATTTGTGCCTTTTGGTAATCGGTCAAACTGTCCAAAGGAAGATCGGTGTCCACATACACATGAGACAGACTGATGCCGGCAAAGTTCTGCGAGATGCCTTGATAAATCACGACAGAATCGGCGTCACTGCCGACATAAAACTGGGTTTGGCTCCACCGATAACCCAAGATTCCTGCAATAACGAGAGCGCCGATAACCAGAATGAGAGAACCAATGAGCATGGCACGTCGACGAATGCGCCTTGCCTTCACGGCATCCAGCTGAGCAGTCAAAGGTGGTGGCGGAACTGTCATCCCGCCGGTTGAAATGGGAAGTTTCTTAGGCTTAGGCCGGGGCTTGTTTGTGCCCGAGGGAATGAGGCGTGGCTCAGGTTGTTTGATGGGCATGGGGCCTGCAACAGAACCTACAAGTTCAGCAATCTTCTCTGGCCCATCAGAAGTGATGTCCACCACAACAACAGTGACGTTATCGGGAGCACCACCGGAGAGACTTGCCTGCACGAGTGTATCGGCGGCATCTTCTGCCGTTTCTGCTTCTTGTAAGAACGGAAGTAACCGGTCGGTATGCACAACACCGGAAAGCCCATCCGAGCAGAGCATCCAGCGGTCTCCAACAGAGACTTCCAACACCACGGTGTCAATTTCTGGAGACCCGTCCACATCACCGAGTACACGCATGAGTACTGAGCGACGAGGGTGGTCGTGTGCTTCTTCTTCGGTGATGCGGCCACTATCAATCAAGCGCTGCACAAAGGTGTGATCAACGGTGACCTGGCTGAGGTTTCCTTCGCGCAAAAGATAAATGCGTGAGTCACCAATGTGTGCCAACACAACCTGGTTGCCCACGCGAAGCATCGCACTAACCGTGGTGCCCAGACCAGCAAGCTCAGGATGTTCATAGACAACATCGGCAAGCATGTCATTTGCTTGCAGCAGAGTTTGGATCAAATCCTGCTGTGCTGCTTTGACATCGTCATATTCTTTATCCAGCTGCAGCATGTGTCGTATCACCAGGTGTGAGGCAACATCTCCACCGGCGTGACCACCCATGCCATCGGCAACGACACTGAGATAGGTTCCTGCGTAGCCGGAATCCTGATTGGATGCCCTGACCTTGCCCACATTGGAGGCTGCTGCGCTGAACTGAGACATATGCCAGGCCTAGCGGCGAACCTCAAAGGTTGTTGCGCCAACAGTAATGGGGGTGTTCAGGGGAATTGGAACAGGCGAGCTCACCCGTGATCCAGCTAGCGTTGTTCCATTGGTTGAGTCCAAGTCTCTTAGCAACCACGACCCTCCACGAACCTCAAGACGGGCATGGTGAGTGGAGGTGTAGTCATCCTGAATCACAAGACTGGAGTCAGGAGATCGACCAATAGTAATGACGTCACCCTGCAAAGGAAGTTCCTGCCCAGCGAGATCACCTGAGGTGATTACGAGGCGCAGCGGGGTTCCATCGGCAGGGGCAATGTCTTGAGAAACTTCAGGAGCCAGACGTGGCTGCGCAGAGGTGAGGAAAGATTGTGCTCCAGGAGTGCTCGCCGGTTGTGGCGCGGGAAGTTTACGAACACGTTGACCAAAGAGATCGCTGCGTACCGCATACACAACAAAGAAGACGAAGACCCAGAGCGCAACCAGAAAACCTATGCGCAGGATCAGAAGTGTGAGCTCACTCACGCGGACCCCAGAATCCACCAGGCGCTGGTGCTTGAGCAGGTGAAGTAGTTTCTTCACCTGCTGCCTGTGGCAGGAGGCGGAGAGTGATCGATGTCTGTCCGATTGTGATGATGGAGTCGGCTTCTAAAGCAGAGGAGACGAGCTTGTGGCCATTGAGCTTGGAGCCGTTGGTCGAACCTAAGTCGTTGGCTTGAGCACGGGTGCCATCCCACAGGATTTCCACGTGCTTACGCGAGATGCCTGAGTCATCGACGGTGATATCTGCTTCAGTTCCACGTCCGATAATCGTGCGTGACTTGTTGATGGGGTAACGCTTACCGGCGATTTCCAAAACGGCAACCCAGGTGACAGAGCCACTGACGTTTTCGGAGGTGACCTGAACAACACCAACAGCAAGAGCGGGGTCCTGTTTGAGCGCAATCTTGATGCCCCCAGCGAACTGGTAGTGCTGCGTTGCCGCGTGCTTGGCAACGAGTCGGGTGAGCTCGTCAATGAGGGTGTCACCCATGCTGGACATCTGTTCAAAGTCTGAGGGGGAGAGGAGCACAACAAAACGATTGGGCGCAATGATGCGGTCGCGGGAGAGAACTGCTGCTTTGGTGTCCAGCTCTCGTCGAAGCGCGGCAGTGATTTCTACAGGCTGCAGGCCAGAGCGAAACGTCTTCGCGAACGCGCCATTGACAACGCGTTCGAGGCCGCGCTCAAGGTTGTCCAGAATGCCCACAGGTCTCCTTTGGGGGGATGAATCTCCTCCCCAAATCGTACTCGCCTCACTGTGAGCAAGCTGAATGCGCGCCGGTGCTTGGCTACTTAGTCCTTCGCAAGGTCGAAGGTTGCCGACGCATCCAAACCGCCTTCCGGGCGGGGAGTCAATTGTGCTGTTCCGCCTGAAGCTCTGGCAAGTTGAGCAACGATAGCTAAACCGAGTCCGCTTCCGTGACGGTCAGAATTTGCCCGCCAGAAACGGTCAAACGCTCGTGTACATTCTGCAGCGCTCAGACCCGGACCTTGGTCAAGAACATGAAGCTGGGCAATGGAACCTTCGCTGACAACTCGCACAATTAAACGCGAGCCCTTGGGGCTGACGGACAGGGCATTGTCGATGTAGTTGTCGGCAATCTGTTCGATGGCGCTGGGAACTGCTGTCACTCCCAACTGCTGAGGGCCTTCAAAGCGCAGCTTCACGCCAGACTCTGCTGCCAGGGCTTTCCAGTGATTAACTCGATCCCGAGTCACTGCCGCAAGGTCGAATCTTTCCCGCTGCACATTGGCAGCTTCTGTTCGGCTGAGCAAAAGCAGACCCTCAATGAGGTTGCTCAGTCGGTCTGCTTCTGCTTCAGCTGCCGCGAGGCGCTCGGCGGCTCCGGCAGGATCTGTTTCTAAGAGGTCGTGGGCCCGTTCCAGCCGAAGACGCAAGGCCGTTAATGGCGTGCGCAGCTGATGTGAGGCATCTGCTGCAAAAGTTCTTTGTTGGTTAATGAGCAGTTGTAAACGCTCTGCCATGCCGTTGAAGGACTCTGCGAGGGAGCGAATTTCTTTCGCTCCAGCTGTTTCATCAGCGCGGGCCATGAGGTCACCAGAAGCCAATGCTTCTGTAGCTTCTTGCAAACGACGAAGTCTTCTCGTGATGGTACCCGAAACGATATATCCGACAATCGCAGCAAGGAGAAGGGCAATCAGCGCCACTGCACTGAGCAGACCAATTTGCTCATTGACTTTGTTCGTCACTACATAATCGGGATAGGTCAGCCTCACAGCGCCAAGGATCTCAGAGCCACTCAAAATCGGCACCGTCACATAAAGCAGTTCTTGATTCAAAGTTGCAGAGAAGCGATGCCCGGTGCTGATTTTTCCTGACAGCGCCTCAGCAATTTCCGGCCTGTTGAGATAGGAGGTTCCCAGATCTGCTTGGTCGTCGTCGCTGACGACGACAGCGGTTCCTTCTTTGTTCACAATCACCACGCGAGAGCCACCGGCATCGCGATACTTCTTAACGGTTTGAATCAGCTCGCTGTCATCTTCCGTTGCCAAAGTTTCCAGAGCCTGTTCACTTCGGCCAGCTAACAAGAACGCATCACGTTCAAGGGAGGTAATGATCCGGTCATGTTCAACCTGCTGAAGATAGAAACCCAGCGGGATATCTTGAGCCAACAGCACGAGCAGGGTCACCGACATCAACGCGGTGATGAAGCGCCATTTCATTGGGGTTGCTCAAATCTGAACCCCACACCTCGTACTGATTCAATCCAGCCTGCGTGACCGAACTTCTTTCGGATTGCGGCAATGTGCGCATCGAGAGTTTTACTGGTGCCATACCAGTTGGTATCCCACACGTCATGCAAAATATCTGAGCGCTTAAAAACTGCGCCAGGGTCACTGGTGAGATACTCCACGAGCTCAAATTCTTTGGGTGTGAGATGAATTTCTTCCCCGTCCAAATAGACTCGCTGCGCTCGCAGATCGATACGCAACGAACCAAAGACCCTGTCGTTTTCATGCGCAGGTTGTGTTTCTTCCGGTTGGGTGCGTCGGGTGACAGCACCTATGCGTGCGACTAATTCCCGCATGCCAAAAGGCTTCACGACGTAATCGTCTGCTCCGATTTCTAGGGCAACAACGCGGTCAATTTCTTCATCACGGGCACTGACCACGATGATGGGCACGCCAGACATGGCTCTCATTCTGCGGCAGACCTCGGTGCCATCCATATCTGGCAGACCTAGATCAAGCAACACAATCTCAGGCTCAAACGAAGAAAGTTCTTTCAGCGCATTCTCACCTGTGGTGACGTGTCGTGTGTCGAAAGTGGTTCCAGAAAGGCCGTCCAGAATGCCGTCGGCAACGGACTGGTCGTCTTCCACCACGAGAACTCGCATGTTTCCATTCTGTCTCTCCACTGAAATCCCTGCTATCTGGAGCAGTCATGCTGTGGAAAATTGGATGAATCTTGGATTTTCTCTGGCTGTCCCTTTAACGCACATTTCGTAGCGTTGAAGCTATGAAGTCACAACTCTTGACCACTCTCTCCATCGTCGGAGTTCTCGGCACGGCGACAACCGCCATGGCGGCGAACACAGATGTATTGGCCAGCCTTGACTCGCCTGAGATCGGCTCTGCAACGGAAGTTCTGTTGCCTGCCACGTCGTCAACAACGGAGCCTGTTGCAACTGACCCCACAGCAAGCCCCGCCCCAACAGAGCCTTCAGCGACTCCTGCTCCTTCACCAAGTACGAGTTCATCAACAACCTCAGGAAACGGACAAGCCCCATCAGGCGGTGGTGCACCTGCGGCACAACCTGCCACAGCGCCCGTCGTCAATGGAACCTCCGGCGGATCGGGTTCTCGCGTAGCACCTGCAGCCGCTGTTCCTGGTGCAAGCACCTACAACGACGATGACGAAGAAGATCATGAAGATGAGGACCACGAGGAAGAGCACGAGGAAGACGATGACTAAACGAGTTCACCCCGCTCAGTCAGCACGCAAACTCGTTGGTGTTGCCTCTGGTGTTGCACTCGTCGGAATTGTGACTGGCTTCCAGCTAGGCGCTAACGCCCAGGAGCCTCAGCAAGCTCCGGTCGCCACAGAGACAAGCTCCCCTTCGTCGTCAACGACTGAACCCGTTGCACCTACTGCGGCGCCTGAGGCAGTGCCTGCACCAGCAGCGCCTGCGGCACCGGCTGAGAATTCCGCACCTGTGCAACAGCAGGCGCCTGTAGCGGTTGCACCCGTCGAGGCCCCAGCTCCAGCAGCTCCTGCCCCGGCCGCACCAGTCGCTGTTGCCCCTGCTGCGCCTGCGGCTCCCGTTGTTAACGGAACAACTGGTGGCTCTGGCTAGAGTCATGACTTCCGAGGACATTACGAAAAGTGCCCTGCGCGCGGTTTTTGCTCAGACAAAATCCTTGCCCGGGGTTCTTTCGCGTCCCGCAAAGATTATGGGTGGACATGGAAACATCACCCTTGTTGGGGGCGGCGAGGACATCATGGACCAATGTTGGGACCTTGCTCAAACCTGTGAGGAATTGTGGAGCAGGTTCTTACCGGAGAGCGATATCTCTCGTCTGAATTGGGCAGAGGGTCAACCTGTGGAGGTCGCGCCTCTCACTAGACAACTCATTGCCTCCATGATTGCTGGCCACACGCTGACTCAAGGCGCCTATGACCCCACACTGCTGCTAGATGTAATTTCCGCGGGGTATCAAGCTTCGGTTGTGGATCCGACAAAGACCTCAAGCTTGCCCAGTAGTGCACAAGCTCCAGGGCATCTGGAAGGGATAGTTTTTTCTGACAATACAGTTGCACTGCCCTTAGGCACAACGCTGGATCCAGGTGGAATTGGCAAAGGATGTGCGGCGGATGCCATTGCAGACTTTGCACTGGAAAAGGGCGCATTCGGTGTCATGGTTGAACTGGGTGGAGACATTGTCGTCAAAGGTGATGCGCCCGATGGAAATGCCTGGATTCTCGGTGTCGAAGACCCCTTTGATGAAGATAGCCATGTCTCGATTGTTCGCCTTCAAGCAGGAGCGATTGCGACCTCGAGTCAACTCAAGAAGCGTTTTAGTGATGACCAACACCACCTCATAGATCCAGCCACTCACCGCGGTGCAACTAGCGCAGCTCAAACAGTGAGTGTGATTGCGGCCACAGGCGCCCGGGCCGAAGTCCTCACTAAGCGCGGCTTTGTGGATGACGAGAAGACCTTTCTCGACTGGTTGCCTACAGTGGGAGCAGCGGGATTGATTGTTCGCGCGGATAGAACAATTCGGACCTCTGCCAATTGGAGTATGTACGCATGAACGACCCACATATTTGGTGGTACATCACGCGTGCAAGCGCCTTGATTGCCTGGGTGCTGATGACGCTCTCAGTGGTGTGGGGAATCCTGCTCTCCACCCGTGTCATGCGCCGCATAGACAACCCTGCCTGGTTGCAAGATTTGCATCGCTATCTCGGCGGGATGACCCTCATCATGGTTGTTCTGCACATGGTTTCTCTCATGCTTGATGGGTGGCTTCAGTTCTCTATCCCTGAAACCCTGGTGCCCTTCGCCACGGACTTTAAGCCTCTTGCCGTTGCGCTTGGAATTATCGCGTTCTATATCCTCGTGGCCGTTCAAGGTTCCTCGCTCATGATGAACATATTGCCTCGGGGATTTTGGAAAGGTCTGCACTACTCCAGTTATGTTGCATTGCTTTTGGTCTCATTACATGCAGGCTGGACCGGAACCGATGTTGGGAGCTGGTGGTACAAGGTCCTCGCGATTGTTCTTATTGCCGTGGCCACGATCTCTGTTTTGGTTCGCATCATTGTGGGAACCAAGACGTCAGGAACGCGCCCTCATCGCATGTCGGTCGACGCTGTAGCTAAAACTGAACCTGCTCCGGAGATTAAGAAAGTTGAAACCCGCACGATGGTCGTGAGCTCCCTGACTCCCATCACGCAGGACGTTGTACTTATTCGTCTTCTTCCACTTGGCGGCGGCCAACTGCCTGCGTGGTATCCGGGATCTCACATCACACTTCACCTGCCCAACGGTCTGCAGCGTCAGTATTCCTTGTGTGGTGATCCAGCAGAGAGAACCCACTTTGAAATCGCTGTCTTGAAGACAACACAATCTGAAGGCGGCAGTGAATGGATTCATGCGAACCTTTCTCCCGGGATGACGTTAGAGGTGTCTGGTCCGCTCAATCACTTCGAGTTGGAACCCGCGAATGACTACTTGTTCATCGCTGGTGGAATCGGGATTACCCCGATCAAGGCAATGATCGAATCATTGCCCGAGCGCAGGAAATGGAAGCTCATTTATGCCGGCCGAAGCAGACAGACCATGGCGTTTGTGGATGAACTTCTCGAGCGCTATCCCGAAAACGTGGAAGTCTATGCCTCGGATGAAAACGCGGATGCGCTTGACGTTTACGCCACTGTCGCATCCAGCACTGCCGAGGTGTATTGCTGTGGTCCTGAGTCTCTGATGAGTTCGGTCTCCAGCTTTGTTCCTTCAGAACGAATGCACCTCGAGCGGTTCGTCCCTCTTGTTCGACACAGCTCTCTTCCGGCCGAACCGATTGAGGTTCACTGCCGCAAGAGCAAGAAGAGTTTTGTGGTGGGTGCGGAAGAAAGCATTCTCGATGCGCTTGAAGAAAACGGACTTCCTCTGATTGGTTCTTGCCGTAAGGGTGTGTGTGGAAGCTGCGAGGTAAGGGTCGTCGAAGGCACACCAATCCACCTAGATTCTGTTCTTGATGACGAAGAAAAAGACCGGTTGCGTGTGATGTATCCCTGCGTTTCCCGCGCAGAAGCCGGCAAGCTCGTTCTCGATATCTAGGCTCAAATGGCGCAGGGGCATTGCTCCGTGATAACCTCGTCCAGTTCGCGCGAGTGGCGAAATGGCAGACGCGCTGGCTTCAGGTGCCAGTGCCCGCAAGGGCGTGGGGGTTCAAGTCCCCCCTCGCGCACGAACAAACCCCCGGTGTGATGCCGGGGGTTTTGCCACTTAAGACACGAATTTCTCTTGAGAAGATTGGTTCATTTTCTGGGCGTGAGCTGAAAGAATCATCTTGAGCGCACTGATGCGCATCCCCCACGTTATTAAGGAGTCATTTTCATGGCTAAATTCACCTTTGGTAAGGCTGTAGCTGTTGTTGCTATTGCTGCAACCGCAAGCTTCGGTCTCTCTGCATGTGCAACCCCTGCACCTGAGCCAACTGAGACCGCTATCGGTGGCGACATCGTCGCACCCATCGAGATCAACTACCAGGACATCGACGGCCAGACTCTTGAGTTGGTTGTTGGCCAGGTTGTTAACATCAACTACGGCGGCATCAACGACGGTGAAGTTGAAGTTGCTATCTCAGATCCCAAGGTTGTGGAGTACTCCGCAGCTGCTTATGAGAACGACACTCAGTTCTCTGCAGGCTTGTTGGCACTCTCTGGCGGTGAGTCAACCGTGACCTTCACCTTTGCCGGTGAAGACCCACGCGAGCTGAACATCCAGGTTCTTCTCAAGTAGTTCTGCTGAAGTATGAGGGCGCCCCGAAAGGGGCGCCCTTTCTTCGTTAACGCCACCCATTTATCACTCAGAAAACTCCCAGACTACACACAGCTGAATCCCAACTTAAACCAAAGGTACAGAGCTAACGTTGTCTTATGAGCACAACCGCTCACACAGCACAAAGACTTTTACACCAAGGAGAAACAACATGATCAAGAACCACAAAATCGCAAAGGTAGGAGCTATCGCAGCTCTTGCAGCAGCAGCAACCTTCAGCCTCGCAGCATGCTCGAGTGCAGCAGATGAAGATTCATCGGGCGCAGACGAGTCGAGCGAAACCAGCCAGGTCGTCGCACCCACCATCGTTGACGTAGCAACCCTCAACGGACAGACCGTTGACATCAACAATGGTGCATTCGTGGACATCACCACCGGTGACACCGACCCTGCTGACTGGACCGCAGTCGTCAAGGACCCTGCAGTGGTGGCCTTCACCGCTGGCGGCAAGTCCGGTGACGCAGTTCTCAACCCTGGACTTCAGGGAACACAGGCTGGATCAACCCAGGTTGAACTGACCAACAAGACCACCGGAGAGGTAGTTACCTTCACTGTCAACGTGAAGTAATTTCTCTCACGGCCTCCAAGACAGACGGCCTCTCCCGAATACGGGAGGGGCCGTTAGTCTATTAACAATGACCGGTCACCAGCACTCTTCGGCACTGCCGACCTGGTTGGCGTTGGTTGTGGCATTTGTTGCCGGGTGCTTCATGACAACCCAAGCTCGCCTCAACGGCGAACTTGCCGTTGATCTCGACAACGGTTTTGTTGCCGCCAGCATTTCCTTCGGGTCAGGGTTTGTGCTGCTGTGCCTCATCATGCTGGTGTTCAAGCGTGGTCGGCAAGGGTACGGACGTATTGTTGCCGACATCAAGCAACGCACCATTCCCTGGTGGTTCACCCTGGCTGGATGCGCAGGTGCTGGATATGTTCTTTCACAGTCCATTGTGATTGGTTTCACAGGTGTTGCCCTCTTCACGGTGGCCTTTGTAGCGGGACTCACCATTGGCTCGTTGCTGTTGGATGTGTGGGGTATCGGCCCTGCCGGAAAACGACCCCTCACTCTCAACAGAGTCTTAGGTGCAGCGCTCGGTTTAGTTGCAGTCGTGGTGGGAGTGATGGGTCAACCCATTCAAGCCGAAGGCCTGTTCCTCCTTGTCATGCCATTAATTTTTGGGGCAACTGTGGCCTGGCAGCAGGCAGCGAACGGTCGGCTAACAGTCTCGGCGGGAACTCCGTGGAGCTCCACGTTTATAAACTTTGGCGTTGGAACAGGGGTGCTCCTCATCGCCACTGCCATTCGTGTCGTCCAAACAGGTTTCCCCACCAGCTTTCCCAGTGAATGGTTGCTCTATGCCGGTGGACCTATCGGCATCGTCTTTATTGCAGCAAATGCTGTCGTTGTTCGATCAATCGGTGTGCTGCTGCTGAGCCTAGGTACTATTGCCGGCCAGCTGACTATGGCAATTGTCTTTGACTCTGTGAATTCTCACGGACACCCCTTGGGGCTATCCACCTTTGCTGGAACTGCGCTGATATTTGTGGCCGTTCTCGTTGCGACACTTCCCAAAAAGCACACAGCAGAGCACGTGGCTTAACCCAGAAGCAACTCTCGCAAGCGATCTGCTGAATACACAGTGGCTATTGCTCCGACTGCTTCTGCAGGGGAACCGTAACCCCACTCCACGATGATGGTGGGCACATTGTGTGCAGCTGCCCCTTCAACGTCATAGATGCGGTCACCAATTAATACAGCCTGGGAGGTGTCTGCCCCTGCTTTGGCTAACTCAGCCAAGGCGTGACCGACCACATGAGCTTTAGAGGTGCGGGCATCATCTTCAGAAGCACCAGAAATAACGGTGAAGTACGGGCTGAGTTCAAAGTGATCCAAGATTGCTTGGGCTTGATTCTGTGGCTTGCTGGTTGCAATGCCCAGAGGAATGCCCGCATCACGCAGGGAGTCCAGCAAACCCACAATTCCAGGGAAGATAGCTGAATCGAATGCGCCATCACGGCGATAGTCGTTGCGATAAATCGCGAGCGCTTCCCGCGCCTTTTCTTCTGACAATCCAGCTCGTTCCTGCAAGGAGGACAGCAAAGGAGGACCGATGTACGCCATGAACTCCTCACGGCTTGGAACGGGAAGTCCCAGGTGTGCAAACGTATCGGTGAGAGCATCGATGATGCCGGGAGCAGAGTCGAGGATGGTGCCGTCCAGATCGAAGAGGACAGCTGACCAAGTGCGGGAAACTACAGAATTCATAACTTGGCAAGCTTAGGGCGCAAACCTGCGAACGTGAACGAAGCTAGCAGGGTTTTCATCCTGCGAGCTTCTAGAACAAGCGGCCGTGCTTGTCTTCAACACCGCGCATCTCGTCATAATCCAAGATGAGGGTGCGAATGCCGCGGTCCTCAGCCAACGTTTTGGCCTGGGGCTTAATCTCCTGGGCAGCAAACACACCCGTCACAGGTGCCAGGTGGGGGTCACGGTTCATGAGTTCCAGGTATCGAGTCAGTTGCTCCACGCCATCAATCTCGCCTCGACGCTTAATTTCAACAGCTACGCTGTTGCCCTTCTCGTCGCGAGCAAGAATATCTACGGGCCCGATGGCGGTCATGTATTCGCGGCGGACGAGGGTGTACCCCTCACCGAGGAGTTCAATTTGTGCCGCTAAGAGTTCCTGAAGTTCGGCCTCAACACCGTTTTTGATGAGACCCGGGTCTTCACCGAGTTCATGTTCAACATCGTTGTAAATCTCATAAATGCTGACAACGAGCATGTCTGCTGTCTTGGCATGAGTGACGCGCCAAATTTCGGTCACTCCCACGTCAGCCTGATCTTTTTCAGGCTCGTGTGTGGTGAGTGAACAGGGTGGACTCATCCAGTTCAGCGGTTTGTAGGAGCCGCCATCTGAGTGAATCAATAGAGATCCATCTTGTTTGAGCATGAGTACTCGTGTTGCCAGAGGAAGGTGTGCACTAAGTCGACCGGCATAGTCAACAGAGCATTTGGCTACAACAAGACGCATAGTTTTAGGCTACTTCGTTGTTCTGCATGAGCAAGTTGAGCAGTTCCTCCGCGTTCGCGACGGTTGCCATAGCTCCAGCGAATTCTTTTTCGTGGGCATAGCCCCAACGCACCAGAACAGTGGGGATGCCGTTGAGCGCGGCACCCTCAGTGTCATAGAAACGATCCCCAATCATGAGGGCGTTTTTCTTTCCTAGCTGCTCAAGCGCTTCGGCAATAACAGCAGCTTTGTCGTGACGCTTCTCATTACCGCCAAAGATGCCCGAGAAATATTCAGCCATGCCATATGCCTGACACAGACGCTCTGCTTCATGCTGGGGTTTGCTGGTGGCAACAGCCATGGGGAATCCGGCCTCATGCAGCGTTTTGAGCGTGGAGAAAATCCATGGAAAGAGATGCTGATCCTTCAGGCCATCTCGCTCTGCAAGTGAGCGGTAGTAGGCACGAGACTCATCCAGATGTTCCGGGGCAATAAATCGTTGCAGTGAAGTGCCGGTTGGGGGACCAATGAGGTATCTCAACTGTTCAGCCGGTGGAGGGGTCACGCCAAAATGCAGGAGCACCTCTGTCAGCCTGCGCACGATGGCCACCGCTGAATCCAGCAAAGTCCCATCCATATCCCACAGCAATGGCGTCCATGGTCCAGCAGTGGAAATCACGGGGCCTGGTGTGTAGTCAACCTCCACGGTGGTTGGCGGAGTGGGATTAGCTGCGCTCACGCCTGAGGTATCCGTTCTTCACCAATAGTGTTTCCGCCGTCAACGGGAATGACCTGGCCGGTGATGTAACTGGCGCCCGGGGAAGCCAGCCATGCAACAGCAGAGGCAATCTCTTCTGGACTACCACTGCGCCCCGCGGGAACAATATTTCCCTCCGCGGCTTCGGATTCCAGTTGAGATCCGGTAGCAATCCACCCCGGTGCCACCGCATTAGCGGTGATACCGTGAGCAGCTTCATCCACCGCAAGAGCACGCGTGAAGCCAACCATTCCCGCTTTAGCTGCGGCATAAGCCACATCGCCACGTGTTGCCATCAACGAACCTGAAATGGAGCTGATGTTAATGATGCGTCCCCACTTGGCTGAGCGCATGAAGGGAACAACCGCCCGGGTTGCATGAAATGCCGTGGTGAGATTCATCGCCAACGTGGCATCCCACTGACTTGTTGACATCTCGATATCGCCCTGCGTAATAGTGTCATCCCCCACAGTCACCATCCCGGCGTTATTGACCAGGATGGTTGGTTGAGCAGAGACATCAGCAAGAGCTTGTGACAGCGAAGCTGCCCCGTCTTGACTCTCGAGCGTGCAGACAATTCCGAGTGCATCAATACCTTGAGCTTCCAACTCAGCCACTCGCTGATGAATGCGTTCGGTGGTGCCGGTCACAATGACGCGGGCACCCAGTTCTCCCAACGCAACTGCACACGCAAAACCAATACCGGTTGGGCTCCCCGCTCCCGTGATTAATGCAGTGCTGTTTGCCAAGCTCAAGGACGAGGGCAGATGAGGAAAAGTCATAACTTCAGGCTACCTAACAGCGAACACGCAGATGGAGCGCTGTTCAAACTTCTAGGCTTGACCTATGAGCAAAAACAGCGACCTTTCGGGAATCGACATCATCGAATTAGATGAGAACGTTCGCCCACAAGACGATCTTTATCGTCACGTCAACGGCAAGTGGGAAGAGCGCACCCCAATCCCTGCAGACAAAGCACGTTATGGCTCATTTCACATCCTTGCCGAGGAAGCAGAAAAGGCTGTTCGCGACATCATCATTGAGGGACAGCAAGCTCCCGAAGGAACCCAGCAGCGCACCGTGGGTGATTTGTACACCAGCTTCATGGACACCGAACTCATCGAGTCTTTAGGGGTTGCTCCTATCGAATCACAGCTTGCTGTTGCTTCGAACGTCGCTACGATTTCTCAGCTCTTAGACACTGTTGCCCGACTCGAACGTCAAGGCGTTGGCGGATTCCTGGAACTGTTCGTCGACAACGATCCCGGCAACCCAGAACGCTATCTGGTTTTCGCGGAACAAGGCGGAATCAATTTGCCAGATGAAAGCTATTTCCGCGATGAGAAGTTTGCTTCTGCACGCGAGGCATACCTCAACCACATTCAACGCATGTTTGAACTCACAGCAGAACACCTGCCAACTACTGCGGGACTCGATAACGCTGCCGTTCGTGCACAACGCGTCTTTGATTTAGAGACTGCGCTCGCCGCCGCACACTGGGATAACGTTCGCACCCGTGATTCGGTAGCAACCTATAACCCCATGTCCTGGACTGAGGTTAAGGAACTTGTCGCATCCGGTGCGCGCGAAGCGATAGATCTTGATGCGGTTGTGGGATCTAACCCGAATGAGCATGTTGCCGATCTCGACTTGTGGCTTACTGCACTCGATGCGCCTGCCGGAGCGTTGGACACTGTTGTTGTCCGCGAACCAAGCTTCCTCGAAGGACTCGGTGCGCTGCTCACCCAAGAGCACCTCGAAGCGTGGCGTGATTGGCTCAGCTGGAACATCATTCACTCGGCAGCGCCATTCCTGCCAGCTGCCTTCGTGTCTGAAAACTTCGACTTCTACGGACGAACCCTCACTGGAACCCCGGAACAGCGTGAGCGCTGGAAGCGCGGAGTGTCCCTCGTTGAGGGATCCATGGGTGAAGCAGTCGGGCGGGTGTATGTGGAACGCCACTTCCCTGAGCGAGCCAAAGCCGAAATGGATGTTCTGGTTTCTAATCTCATTGAGGCCTATCGCCAGTCCATTACTGAATTGGATTGGATGAGCGAAGCAACCAGAAAGCGTGCTCTAGAAAAACTAGATAAGTTCACTCCGAAGGTTGGATACCCCGTCAAGTGGCGTGACTACTCCAGTCTCGTCGTGAGCCCCACCGATCTGGTAGGCAACATGCGACGAGTGGCCGAGTTTGAATTCCAACGTGAACTGGGCAAGATTGGCAAGCCCATTGACCGCGACGAGTGGTTCATGACTCCTCAAACCGTCAACGCCTATTACAACCCCGGCTTTAACGAGATTGTGTTCCCGGCAGCAATCTTGCAGCCACCCTTCTTCCACCCAGATTGGGATGACGCAGCCAACTATGGCTCTATCGGAGCCGTGATTGGCCACGAGATTGGTCACGGTTTTGATGACCAAGGCTCGCGCTTTGATGGTGATGGTCTACTGACGGACTGGTGGACGGATGAGGACCGTGCTGCATTTGAAGAGCGCACCAAGAGCCTCATTGATCAATACAACGCACTTTCGCCCAAGCAGGTTCCCGGACACTTCGTCAATGGTGAGCTCACTATTGGTGAAAACATTGGTGACCTCGGTGGTCTGGCCATTGCGTGGAAGGCTTACCTCATCTCTCTCAATGGTGAGGAGCCTCCGGTCATTGATGGTCTCACCGGCGCGCAGCGCTTCTTCCTCAGCTGGGCACAATCCTGGCAGCAGAAGGGACGAGATGAAGAAGTCATTCGTCTGCTTGCCATCGATCCCCACTCACCGAACGAATTCCGTTGCAACCAAATTGTCCGCAACATCGATGCGTTCTATGACGCATTTGATGTTCATCCAGCTGATGAGCTCTGGCTTGATGCCGATGAGCGCGTCAGTATCTGGTAGCCCTTAGTAAGATTGCTCCTTATGGCCCCCACCTCTCGTCTTGACGCTGTCATTGCTCTCGCCCAACACCGTGGCTTTGTTTTCCAAGCTGGTGAAATTTATGGCGGCTCCCGCTCTGCATGGGATTACGGCCCCTTGGGTGTTGCTCTGAAAGAGAACATTAAAAAGCAGTGGTGGAACTACATGGTCCAGCGCCGCGACGATGTTGTTGGCTTGGACTCTTCGGTCATTCTTCCCCGCAAGGTGTGGGAAGCCTCTGGTCACGTTGAAGTGTTCTCTGACCCTTTGGTGGAGTGCACCAGCTGTCACAAACGTCATCGTGAAGATCACCTCATTGAAGCTTTCGAGGAGCGCAAGGGCCGCGCGCCTGAGGGTGGTCTCGCTGAAGTTCCCTGCCCGGACTGTGGAACCCGTGGTGCATGGACTGAACCAAAGCCTTTCTCTGGTTTACTGAAGACGTACTTAGGTCCCGTCGCTGAAGAAGCAGGTATGCACTATCTGCGCCCCGAAACGGCACAGGGCATCTTTGTGAACTTCGCCAACGTGCTACAAGCAGCACGTATGAAGCCTCCTTTCGGTATTGGCCAGATTGGGAAGAGTTTCCGTAACGAGATCACTCCTGGAAACTTCATTTTCCGCACCCGTGAGTTTGAACAGATGGAGATGGAATTCTTCGTCGAGCCCGGAACCGACGAAGAGTGGCACCAGTATTGGATTGACCACCGCTTCGCCTGGTATGTCGACTTGGGGATCAACCCCGATAACTTGCGCCTCTACGAACACGCCAAAGAGAAGCTTTCTCACTACTCCAAGCGCACCGTGGACATTGAGTACCGCTTCGGTTTCCAAAGCGGTGAGTTCGGTGAGCTAGAAGGTATTGCCAACCGCACCGATTTTGATCTCAAGACCCACACCGAACACT
The DNA here is from genome assembly GCF_002355535.1 of Aurantimicrobium minutum. Taxonomy (NCBI): domain Bacteria; kingdom Bacillati; phylum Actinomycetota; class Actinomycetes; order Micrococcales; family Microbacteriaceae; genus Aurantimicrobium; species Aurantimicrobium minutum. The sequence continues at coordinate 1,397,581 of NZ_AP017457.1, read as the reverse complement.
CGGGCAAAGATCTCTCTTACTTCGATCAGACCAAGAACGAGCGTTGGACCCCATACGTTATTGAGCCTGCGGCTGGTTTGACCAGGTCCTTGATGGCCTTCCTTGTTGATGCCTATGTCGAGGAAGAAGTGGAAAACGCAAAGGGTGGAACTGACAAGCGCACCGTGCTTAAACTTGATCCTCGTCTTGCACCGATCAAGGCTGCTGTGCTTCCGCTGTCTCGTAATGAACAGCTTTCTCCCATGGCTAAAGAGCTTGCTTCTGAGCTGCGCCAGTCCTGGAATGTTGACTTTGATGACTCAGGTGCCATCGGGCGTCGCTACCGTCGCCAGGATGAAATCGGTACGCCTTTCTGCATCACTGTTGACTTTGAATCTCTTGAGGACAAGTCAGTGACCGTTCGTCACCGTGACACCATGTCGCAGGAGCGCATCCTCATTGAGGACCTGCACATGTATCTCGCTCTTGCCCTCAAGGGTGCATAGCTCACCCTCGTCTCATGGCAGCAGCGAAGGCTTCCTCATCACGATGTGATGTGTTGACGATTGGCAGCGACCTTGCTGCTTTCGTCGCAGCACTGGATTGTGCCCGCATTGGGCTCAAGGTTGATTTGTGGATTCCCAAGGATGCAGATTTCTCTGGACCAGCAGAGTTCTCTCACCGGGGTGGAATTGTTGCTGCGGTTCTCGATGACCTCGGCGTTGACTACGAGATTGTGATTCCCGTCAAGGGTGAGGAAGAGATCTGTGGCATCCCCGCCAATCCTTTTTCCCCTGCCGTTCGTGCCGCAGTGGGATGGTCGGGCGCATGGAGAATCTATCTTGACCGCATTAAGCCAGTGCTCACCATTGGCAATGAAACTAATCTCGGCACGCTTGTTTCCCAGCGGTTGGGCGAGGCGGCACTGACCAAACTTGTGAACCCTGTGACTACGCAGCGTTATGGCTATCCGGCACAAGAACTTACAGTTGATGCAGTTGCGCCGGGTCTTGCTCAGGCGCTAACCCGTGGTGGATCGTTGAGCAACGCAGTGGTGGAGCTCATGCTCGCCGATCACAGAATCGTTGAACGCGTGGACGTTCCAGGTGGTCAACAAGCAATTCTTGATGCGGTGATTGCCAAGATGGACTACTTTGCCGAAAAGGTGACGCGGGTTGCGGACCCAACCAAAAAGCTGGCATCTTCGTGGAAGAAAGCCGGAGTTATTCTTGCTGACTTCGGTGACGTTTCCATTCCCGAGGACATTGATCCCGAACGCATCGCTGAGGTAGGAATTTCCACAAAATCTCCTGGTTTAGAGAGCGCTATCCCGGCTTCACAGCATGCCGCACTGGGCATGAGAAGGGTGCTTTTGAGCGACCCTGAAAAACCTCCAATTGGGACTCTCAGCTTCGAGGGATAGGCTAGAGATTCAACATATGCGATTTTCGACATATTGAACGGAAGAAATTATGAAGGGCAAGCTCCTTTTCATTGCAGGTCTCGCAATTGGCTACGTCTTTGGCACCCGTGCGGGCCGTCGACGCTACGAGCAGATTAAGTCTGCCGCCCAAAACATCTGGGAGTCAGAGCCCGTTCAATGGTCGGTCAAGCAAGCACAAGACGCCGTCGGCGACGTCGCTGAAGAAGCGCTCACCGTTGCCAAGCGTGTCATTCACCAGGTCACCGGCGAGAAGCCCGCAACAAAGAAAGCACCAGCCAAGAAGCCTGCTACCAAGAAGGCTCCAACCGAGCCCGCCGCCAAAATGGCTGCACCAAAAACTGAACCTAAGCCTGCTGCGAAGTAACCATGTCTGCGTCTCAACCGTCAAATAAGGAAACGTCAGAGAAGTCTCTGTTCACGCTGCTGCGTGAACTGCCCGGCATCTTGATGGATCTGCTGCAGGCAGAGTTTGAACAGTTCAAGCGTGAGATGGCACGCAAGCTCAAGAACTTGGGCGTCGGAGCTGTTCTCATTCTTATAGCCCTGACCTTGCTGAGTTTCCTTGTCTTCACTCTGCTGTTAGCTGGCATTTTCGCGCTCGCGCTTGTCATGCCACCCTGGGCAGCAGCACTGACCGTTGCCGGAATCCTTGTGGTGATCATCGCCATCTTGGTGGGAGCTGCCGCCGTGCAGTTCAAGAAGGGCAGCCCTCCGCTGCCCACCGAAACTTTCGACAGCGTCGTGAAAGACGCTCACGCTATCAAGGGAGATGACAACAATGGCGTCTAACCCTCAGTTGAAAAAGGTTTCTGAAGAAGAGTTCTTTGCTGAGCCTTCCTACGTTTCAACCTTGAACAACGCTGAACTTCAAGAACATCTCACTGCCACACGTGACAAGCTCTCGACAACATTGGATGAGTTGGAAGACAAAGCCAATGTTCCTAAGCAGCTGGGTAAGGCGAAAGATCGTCTCCAGGCACGCTTCATGGTCATGCGAGAAGAACAGCCACTTGTGCTGCTGGGTATTGGCGTGGGCGCCGTGGCTCTCGCCGGCGCCATCATCGCGGGTGTCATTCGTTCAGCACGCAAGTAACGATGTGATTTCAGATTGGCCATTAATGGCCGGTCAGCGGTTTCTTCAGTTTGTCGTCTGGAGCAACACAGGAGCACAATAGAGGCGATGTCATTTACCTCTCCGATCGAGACGCGCCCACTTTATGGGCATCGCGTCCTTGTACCTCGCGGTGGACCCTGGGGCGACTCTGTCGCATCAGCTCTCCGCGCTAAAGGTGCATCAGCGGTAATTGCACCCATGGTGAATTTTGCTCCAACCGATGATGCTCCTGCTCTCGAAGCTGCGCTGAAGTCATTAGCAGCCGGTGAATTCGACTGGGTCACGTTAACCAGTGCAACAACAGTCGATGTTCTCTCAGCTCATCAGGCTGTCATCCCTTCCAGCACCAAGGTGGCATGCGTTGGTGAAACAACGGCTACCGCGTTGGCGGCTGCTGGCTACAAAGCGGACCTAGCTCCCAGTGAGGAGAACACCGCTCATGGTTTGCTCGAAGAGTGGACTGCGGCAACAGGTGGCGTGATTCCACTTCGTGTTCTGACTCTGCGTTCTCAGATTGCAGTTCCGGTTTTGACAGAAGGCCTGATTCGCATCGGCCACGACGTTCACTCTGTGGTGGCATACCGTTCAGTCGGTGTTGATGTGTCCGAGGGTGTCATCAATGATGTTCGCCAGGGAAAGTTCAGTGCCATTCTTGTGACGTCGGGTTCTGTTGCAGAACAAATCTCGCTTCAGATTGGCGAAATTCCGGAGAAGACCTTCACGGCTGCAACTGGGCCTCGCACAGCAAAGGATGCTCGTTCTTTTGGGTTGCGTATTGATGCCATCGCTGATGAGATCAATATTGAATCAATGGTCGACCTTCTCGTCGACCACGCCTTGAAAACTAAGCCTTAACGTTGGCGTGCTCGTCACAGTAGACGGGCTTGGCTGCACATTCCTCGCAAACAACCATTTGTTCGCGGCAGGACTTGTCGACACAGTTGACCATGTGGTTGGACTTGGCTCCACAGCTCGTGCAGGTGCCGAGGAGTTTGACGTCAGGAGCGAAGTCCATGGTGATGCGCTTGTCAAAGACATAAAGCGAGCCTTCCCACAGACCCTGGTTTCCGCGAGCTTCGCCATAGCGAACGATGCCGCCATCGATTTGGTAGATCTCCTTGAAACCGCGGGCCTTCATGATGGGGGTCAGGATTTCGCAGCGAATACCGCCGGTGCAGTAGGTGACGATGGGCTTGTCCTTGATGTGGTCGTATTTGCCACTTTCAAGTTCACGCACAAAGTCGTGAGTGGTCTTCACGTCGGGAACAATCGCGTTCTTGAAACGGCCAATCTCTGCTTCCCACGCATTGCGTCCGTCAAAGAACAGAACTTCGTCACCACGTTCTGCAACGAGTGCGTCGAGCTCGTGAGGCTTGAGCTTCTTTCCGCCGCCAACGATTCCGCGGTTGTTCACTTCGATTTCGTCGGGCACTCCGAAGGCAACAATCTCAGGTCGTGCCTTCACGCTGAGCTTAGGGAAGTCTAGGCTCAGGCCGTTTTCGTCAAGCCCCGTGCCGTCACTCCACTTGGCATCCATCTTCTTGAAGCCGGGGTATTCCTTTGTTTTGCGCAGGTACATCTTGACGTTGTCGAGGTCTCCGCCCACGGTTCCGTTGATGCCGTGCTTGGAGATTAGGATGCGCCCACGCAAGTTCAAGCTTTCACACAGGTCACGCTGCCAGAGGCGAATTGCATCTGGGTCAGAAATGGGGGTGAATGCGTAGTAGAGAAGAACTTTGGGAACTGCCATGTATATAAGGGTACGCGCCCTCGGCGAACATCGCACTATTCATATTGACAATCATTCTCAATAAGACATAGCTTGGTTAGGTGAAAAAAGTAGCCGCTCTTATTGCCCTCGCACTCGGCGCCCTGAGTTTGAGTGCCTGCAGTGCACCCACCGAGAACACTGACGGGCTAAGCATTGTTGCAACAACAACGCAGGTCACTGAATTCACCAGCACCATAGTTGGCTCTGAAGGAACCGTCACCGGACTAATCCAGCCCAATCAGAGCGCTCACTCTTTTGACCCATCGGCTAAACAGCTGTTGCAGCTCTCTCAAGCTGATGCTGTTGTGATGAACGGCGCAGACCTTGAGCCTTGGTTGCAAGACGCCCTAGATGCAGCTAACTTCCAAGGCGAGATCATCGACGCCTCAACCGGAATCGAACTGCTGGCTGCGGGTGAATCTGAAGAAGATCACGCGGGGCATGCTGAAGATGAGCACAACCACGGAGAGGGCGATCCGCATGTGTGGACGTCCCCTGCCAACGCGGAAGTGATGGTCTCGAACATCGCAGCAGGACTGACTGCCCTGCCAGAGGTGACAGACCAGATGAAGGCATCCTTTGAAGCAAATGCCACTGCGTATAACCAACAACTGACCATCTTGGATGAGTGGATTGTGGCGAACTTTGCCCAGGTTCCCGAGGCACAACGACTGCTGGTTACCAACCACGACGCATTTACCTACTTTGTTGATGCATATGGGATTACTTTCCTCGGTTCCATCATCCCCAGCTTCGACGACAATGCTGAACCAAGCGCTGCCGAACTTGATGCTCTCATTGCTCTCATTAAAGAGTCCGGGGCAACGGCAGTCTTTTCAGAAAGCTCTATCTCACCCAAGCTGGCAGAAACTATTGGCACAGAAGCTGGCGTGAAGGTGTATTCAGGTGAAGATGCGCTCTATTCAGATTCTCTCGGTGTTGCCGGTTCTGAAGGGGAAACCTACATCAAAGCCACTATTCATAATGTGACCAAGCTGATGGAAGCTTGGGGATACCCTGTGCTTCCCGTTCCCGCGGAGCTAACCTCATGAGTCCACGAACGCGCCCGATTCCTATCGTCACCAATGATGCACTCACCATCACTGGAGGTGCCTTCAGCTATGGCACAACCCCGGCGCTGACAGATGTCACAATCACGGTCAAGCCCGGTGAAGCCATGGCCCTGATTGGACCCAATGGTTCAGGTAAGTCAACCCTGCTCAAAGGAGTGTTGGGACTCATTCCACTTGTGGAAGGGACGATGGGCTTGGGAAAAACCGAAGGCATCGGATACCTCCCACAGACAGAACACATTGACCCTGAATTCCCGGTGACCCTCAAGCAGGTTGTCATGATGGGGCGCTATCGCAAGCTGGGATTGTTTCGCTTTCCCTCCAGTTCGGACAGGGCAGCGGTTCGCAAAGCTATCGCTAGCGTGGGGTTGACCAATGTGGCCAACAAGCGTTTTGGTTCCCTCTCGGGCGGACAGCAACAACGTGGATTCCTCGCCCGTGCCCTAGCGTCAGAGCCAGGACTGCTGCTGTTGGACGAACCCTTTAATGGACTTGATCAGCCCAACCGTGATGCGTTGATGCAGACTCTGCGTCAACTCAAGGCAGCGGGTGTAGCGATCATCGTGACCACTCACGATTTGGATCTCGCTCGTGAAGTTTGCGACACCGTACTGTTTGTCAACGGTCGTCAGGTAGCCTTTGGCCCCAAAGAAGAAGTTCTCACCTTGGCCAACCTGCAAGAAGTCTTCGCCGACTTCCAGGTTGAAATTGATGAGCACACCGTGGTCGTCCCTGGACACGAAGGCCACTAACAGTGAACCTGCTCGACTCCTTCACCACTGCATTCACTTTGCCCTTCATGGGCAGGGCTTTGCTGGTGCTTATGGTGTTGAGTATTGCCGCAGGTGTCATTGGTGTCTTTATCAACTTGCGCGGACTGGAATTCCTCAGTGACGGACTGACACATGCTGTGTTTCCTGGCCTTGCCGCGGGCTTTGTCTTTGCCGGTCAGGGTGGAGTCATCATTGGTGCACTCGTCGCAGCAGCTGCCGCAACGATTGTGCTCACCCTGATGAGCAACAATCGAGTGACCTCAGATGCCACCACCGCCATCGTGCTCACCGCGATGTTTAGTATCGGTGTGATTATCGTGTCCGCATCGCCTGGTCGTGCAGGTGGGTTGGAACAGTTGCTGTTTGGTCACCTGCTCACGGTCACCGATACCGAGGCACTCACCACAGCTGCAGTCGCAGCGTTTGCCTTGCTGCTCGTGTTACTCACCTTTCGCAGGCAAGTGTTTCGCGCGTTTGACCCCGAAGGCAGCGCTGCAGCCGGCTATCGCCGGGTCAGCACCGAGCTGGTCTTAAATGTTGCCATTGCATTAGTGATTGTTGCGGCGTCCAATGCTGTGGGGAACCTTCTCGTCCTCGCCGTGCTGATTGTGCCCGGGGCACTGTCACGATTGGTCTCGAGCAAACTTGGTGGCATCTTCATCGTCGCCATCGGTTCAGCATTGCTTGCCTCCTGGCTAGGACTGTCCATCGGATTCAATATCTCTGTCGTTGGTGGAGTTGATGTTCCTGCCGGAGCAACGGTGGCTCTGAGCTTTGTTGGGTTGTATGCCATCGCATTGATTGCTCGCGTCCTGCGAAGAGGGGTCAACGCATGAGTTATTTTGAACGTGCCCTCATTGTTATTGTGCTGATTGGCGCGCTCGCGGGCCTCGCCGGAGTACTCGTTGTCTTGCGCAAGCGTGTGCTTTTTGCCCAAGCTCTCACTCACGCAACGTTCCCCGGCGCTGTCATCGCGACCATTTTGGGTGCCAGTTTGCAGCTCGGTGCACTAATCGCCTGCGTGAGCTTGGCTGTGATCTTGACATTCCTCAGTCGTATTCGTGGTCAAGGAACCCAAGCAGCCTCGGGTGTGATGCTCACTGCCGGCTTCGCTGCGGGAGTTCTCCTGCAAGCCCTGAACCCCAGCATCCCTATCCAGATAGATACCTTCCTTTTCGGATCAATTCTTTCGGCCACGTGGCTCGACGCAATTGTTGCGGCAGCAGCACTCTTCGCGGTGATTGTGGCATTGCTGATTTGGGGGAAGCAGATACTCTTCTACCTCTTCGACGCTGAAAGCTATGCAGCAACGGGAGCAAAGCCGTGGCTGATGGACGCCGCTTTGCTCATGATCACCACAGTTGCGGTCGTTGCTGCTATTCCCGCCGCCGGAGCAATCTTGGCTATCGCCCTCATTGCTGCTCCGGCCGCAGCGGCCAGGTATTTCACCGACAAAATTGTGGTGATGCTGTGGCTCTCGCCCACACTCGGAGTGTGTGCTGGAGTCAGTGGTCTTCTTATTTCTCGGTGGGCTGGAGTCAGTGCCGGCGCCAGCATTGCCCTGGTTTCTGCCGCCATCTTCTTTATCGCATGGGGAACATTCACCATGCGTCGCCCTGCAATTGTGGGAGCAGCAGCATGAAACGCAACACCTGGCAACGTGAAGCCGTCAGAACCGCATTGAATGAACGCGGAGATTTCATCAGCGCACAGAAACTCCACTCGGAACTCAAAGCAGAAGGCTCACCGATTGGTTTGGCTACGGTCTACCGTGCACTGACAGATCTCGTCTCGAGCGATGAGGCAGATGCCCTCCAGTCACCCGATGGAGAAAACCTCTATCGCGCATGCTCGAGTGATGGACATCACCATCACCTAATTTGCCGACAGTGTGGTCACACCGAAGAGATCGAAGCTGAAGCCGTGGAGTCGTGGGCAGCGAAAGTAGCTGCCGACCACGGATTTACTCAGCCACGTCACGTGGTGGATGTTTTTGGGCTCTGTCAGAAGTGTTCCTAGAGCCGCCACTATGGCCAACTTTGGCTTAGTGTCGCGGAAGTTGACCTCAGTGAGTTTGCTTTAACAACCAGCCTCAACGTAGACTTGACCATTGGCTGCGCGGAATTCCTCGCGTATGCAGTGCACGTTCTCTCTCCCTTCGTGAGTTGGGGGGTGTTCGTGTGCAGACAAGGAATCTTGGGCAAGACAATCCCGTCTTGCGGTATTAGGAGGATAGACATGGCTGCGACCTGTCAGGTGACCGGAGCCGTACCCGGCTTTGGGCACAACATTTCACACTCGCACCGACGCACCAAGCGTCGTTTCGATCCCAACATTCAGAAGAAGACGTACTACGTACCTTCTCTTCGTCGTAATGTAACGCTGACTCTGTCGGCTAAGGGAATCAAGGTTATTGACGCACGTGGCATTGAGTCCGTGGTCAAGGACCTTCTCGCTCGTGGGGAGAAGATCTAATGGCTAAAGCACAGGACGTACGTCCCATTATCAAGCTGCGCTCTACCGCGGGAACTGGTTACACCTACGTAACTCGCAAGAACCGCCGCAACACCCCCGACCGTCTTGTACTCAAGAAGTACGACCCCGTAGTGCGTCAGCACGTTGAATTCCGTGAGGAGCGCTAAATGGCTAAGAAAAGCAAGATTGCTCGTAACGAGCAGCGCAAGGTAGTAGTTGAGCGTTACGCTGCAAAGCGTCTCGAACTCAAGAAGGCTCTGGTTGACCCCAACGGTACCCCTGAGTCCCGCGAAGCAGCTCGTCTCGGACTGCAGAAGCTTCCTCGTAACGCTTCTCCAATCCGTGTTCGCAGCCGTGACGCTATCGATGGCCGTCCCCGTGGTGTTCTCACCAAGTTCGGTATCTCTCGTGTGCGTTTCCGCGAAATGGCTCACCGTGGCGAACTGCCCGGTATCACCAAGTCAAGCTGGTAATCCACGCCTTAACTCTGCTGGCCTCGAACTTCATACAGTTCGAGGCCAGCACTGTTTTAAGCCCATTTCAAACCTTCAACCATCACTTCAAGTGTTCTCGTGCCACGCCGGAGCGAATTCCGCGTAAACACGCGGAAGTGCTGATACTTTTTCGAATGGTCAGACAGACCAAACGAGACGGCCCTTGTGGCTCAACCGTTCCAAACAAAGCGCTACTTCGGTAGCTCAAAGTCCAGGAGGACACAAATGGCTCTCAACAAGTCTGAGGTTGTCGCAGCAGTTGCCGCTCACACCAACCTTTCACAGGCAAACGTCAACGGCGTTATCGACGCTCTCTTCGCAGTTGTTTCTGCTGAAGTTGCTAAGGGTGGAAAGGTAACCATCCCTGGCTTCATCTCCTTCGAGCGCACCAACCGTGCAGCTCGCACCGGTCGTAACCCTCAGACCGGCGCAACCATCCAGATCGCAGCTTCCAAGTCTGTCAAGGTCTCGGCTGGTAGCAAGCTCAAGGCTGCTGTCAAGTAGTCACGAGTTTTACTCGCTTAGGTGGGTGTGGGCCTTCGGGTCCACACCCACTATGCATTTAACCTTCAGCAATAATCTCTAGGCTTGACTTGTGTCTAGATTGTTCAAGATTGCTGCACCAGCACTCGCGCTGCTGGTTGCATTCATCGCACTCTTGATTGCCCTGTCTTTCGGGGGAGGTTCCCGCACACAAGCGCTGGGGGACCCCGGTGATGTTGTTCGAATCGGGTTGCCGATTGCCAAGCTTGCCGTCAATCTTTCTGCGGCCACACTCATTGGTTCTCTAGCCCTCGCGCTGTGGGCTTTCGCCTCGCGGGAACGGGCCTACTTTCGCAGCATCGATATCGCTGCCGCTGCAGCGCTGGTTTTGACACTTGCTTCAGCTGCTACAGCATTCCTGACCTTCCTCAACGTCAGCGCGATGCCCTTCTCACTCGATGACAAGTTCGGTAATCAACTCGGGTTCTTCCTCACCGAGATTGCCTTAGGCCAAGCATGGTTGATCACCACTATCGTGGCGGCGTTTGTTGCGGTGCTGTGTATTGCGGTGACAAACCAGACCGCTCTCTTCTTTGTGGGACTGGCAGCGGTGGGAACCTTGGTTCCCATGGCGCTGCAAGGTCACGCAGCGGGTGTCTCAGGCCACGCGATGGCCATTACGTCAATGGGTCTCCACCTCGTGTTTGTCTCGGTCTGGCTCGGTGGCGTGGTCACGCTTGTGTTGTTGCGCGGAATCATTGAGCCCGAACGACTCCAGATCATCGTTGCACGCTTCTCCACGCTGGCCATCATTGCCTTTATCGTTGTGGCCGTCTCTGGTGTGGCCAATGCGATGCTGCGCGTGGGAACACTCGACAACCTTTTTGGAACCGCCTATGGGCAGCTCGTCCTTGCCAAGGTTGCCGCCATGACTGCCTTGGGAGTGTTCGGATTCTGGCAGCGCGGCTTCTTAGTCAAACGCATGACCGGGGCCGCTGTTCAAAAAATGTTCTGGTGGTTTATTGCCATCGAGTTAGTTGTCATGGGTATTGCCTCCGGAATAGCAGCCGGATTGGCACGTACTCCCACACCAGTTGATCAGGTGTTGAACCCCAACCCCACACCAGCAGAGATTCTGACCGGAGAGCCGCTTCCACCAGAATTCACTTTTGAACGACTCTTCACCGAATGGCGCATAGACCTCATCTGGATGTTGGTCTGTGGATTCGGCATCTTCTTCTATCTGGTTGGGGTCTACCGCCTGCACAAACGAGGCGACAAATGGCCTTGGTATCGCGCAGTGTTGTGGGTTTCAGGTTTGCTCCTGTTGTTCTACATCACCAGTGGTGGCATCAACGCCTACGAGATGTATCTCTTCTCAGCTCACATGGGTGCACACATGGCATTGGGAATGATGGTTCCCATATTGCTGGTTCCAGGTGCTCCGGTCACACTGGCTATGCGTGCCATTGACAAACGTCAGGACGATTCCCGAGGCGGCCGTGAGTGGATTCTCAAAGCAGTGCACTCCGGTTATGCCAACGTAATCTCCCACCCGCTGTTTGCCACCGTGAATTTTGTCGGCTCGTTGTGGCTGTTCTACTACACCCCCATCTTCCGTTGGGCAACCAGCGACCACATCGGCCACGAGTGGATGATTGTTCACTTCCTGCTAGCTGGATATCTGTTCGTGCAGTCCCTGATCGGTATTGACCCGGTCAAGACGCGATTCCCCTACCCCTTCCGCCTGATTCAGCTTCTTGCTGCCATGACGGTGCATGCCTTCTTTGGCTTGGGCGTGATGTCGAGCGAGAACTTGCTCCTGGCCGATTGGTATGGCGCCATGGGTCGAACCTGGGGCTCAACACCGCTAGAAGACCAGCAAGCCGGTGGTGCAATTGCGTGGAGCGTCGGTGAAATTCCAAACATGATCCTCTCGCTCATCATCGGATACCAGTGGTTCCGCTCAGATGCTAGAGAAGCTAAGCGGAAAGACCGTCAAGCTGAGCGCACCGACGATGCAGAACTCAAGGCTTACAATGAGATGCTCGCCCGCCAAGCACAGCGGGATGCGCAGCAGAGCTAGGTCAACACGATGGCAAGATTGCCATCGCTTCGAATAGTGATGCTGATGTTGATGACCGCATCTACTGTTTGATCAAGCGGGGTTATGGATCCGTCATAAAGGGACTGCACTTCACCAGTGATGCGCATCTTTCCCACGGCATTCGTGACCTGCCATGTTGTCTCACCGGGCTGGACATCAATCACGGGGTATTCCACAACTTCCCAGCTGGGTTCCCCAACGATGCGGTTACCTGTTTGGTATCCAAAAGGACAACCAGTGGGCTGCAGCACTTGCTGTTTCACACACTCGTCGAGGTAGTCGTTGACTTCTTTTTGCACGCGCTTATTGAATGCTTTATTTGCCTGTACGTCGACAACAACTTCAGCTGTCTCTCCCGGGCTGGCCACATCAAGCACAACCTTTTTCGCCGTCAGCCAGGTTGAGGTGTGATCAAAGACATAGTTGCCTGGAGCAAATAGAACAAAGGTTCCTGTTCCACCCCACACCGTTGCGTCCTTGCCTGTAGGCGTTGAACGCAGATCAATCTGTCCCGAATCCCCCACACTAAAGGCAGCATCATGCCAAACAGAGACTTTGGCTCTGGCAAGGGGCGGTTCTGCAAATGCCCAGGACTCGAACACACCAAACGTGTTTCCTAGTCGGGTGAGAACAAAAGTCCCCGACGTCTTCTTTCCCCCGAGGGTGTAGCTCGCGGTGACAGTAGTCTTCTCGTCATTGCCTTGAACATCGGTGATGGAGATATCACTGAGTTGACCTAAAGCAGTGCCGCGCAACAAGGTCTTATCAACGTCTTCAGGTAGAGAATCTGCAACTCCGGGCATGGAAAGCGCCGAGGCAGCATCATGTCGAGCAAGAGCGGACAGGTATTGGTTCACAAAACCCGAAGCACTAAAGAGAGCGTTGTTGATTCCTACACCAATGAAGAAAGTGAGGATGAGCAAGAGGGCAGTGGCACCACCTAAAATTACGCCTTGGCGTTTGCTCAATTTCACTTCTTCATCCTACAAACCGCGGCTGGGGGCCACGTCCTGCCCCGGCAGCGGCGAGTAAACTTGGGGAGTGAACACCGTCTCCTTGTCGCCGCAACAGCAGGAGGTGTTTAAGCTCATCGAGGAAACTCGAGAGCATGTGTTCATCACGGGGCGAGCAGGAACAGGCAAGTCCACTCTGCTTAATCATTTGGCATACACAACAGAGAAAACTATTGCTGTGTGTGCTCCCACAGGAGTGGCCGCTCTGAATGTCGGCGGCCAAACAATTCACTCCCTCTTTCGCCTGCCCACAGGATTGATTGGTTCTTTGGATCTGAACCACGGTCCTGACCAGCGCAAGATTTTGAACGCCATCGACACCCTTGTGATCGATGAAGTATCGATGGTCAACGCCGACATCATGGATGCGATAGATCGTGCACTGCGTGAAGCTCGTCACCGCAAGAAGGAAAGCTTCGGTGGCGTGCAAGTCATAATGTTTGGTGACCCCTACCAACTTTCTCCCGTTCCACCGCGCACCCCCGAAGAGAAGGAATACCTTCAAGCCCGCTATGCCTCGAACTGGTTCTTTGATGCGGCTGTGTGGCAAGACACCCCACTGCGCATTATTGAACTCACCGAGATTCACCGTCAGCGTGACGATGCGTTCAAAGAAATGTTGAACGCCGTCCGTCACGGAACGGTGACACCCTCTTTGGGAGCTGCACTCAATGCCGCAGGAAACAGACCTGTTCCAGAGGGTGAAGACATCATTATCTTGGCCACCACCAATGCCCGCGTGAATGCCATCAACGCAGAACAGTTAGCCAAGCTGCCAGGGAAAAAGAAAGTTGCTGCTGCAGACATCAATGGAGATTTTGCTGCGAACGCATTCCCCGCCGATGAGGATTTGGAACTCAAGCTCGGCGCTCAAGTGATGTTTTTGCAAAATGACAGTGAGGGCCGCTGGGTGAATGGCACGGTTGGTACCGTCACCAAAATCACAGATACTGTTTTTGTCTCCGTTGCCGGCGTTGAACATGAGGTTCATCCCGTGACCTGGGAGAGATACAAATACTCCTACAAGCAAAGTACCGATGAGCTCAGCCGTGATGTGGTTGCAGAATTCACACAGTTCCCGCTACGGCTCGCCTGGGCGGTCACAATTCACAAGGCACAGGGTCAAACCTATGACCGCGCACTGATTGATATGGGTTCTCGGGCTTTTGCACCTGGACAAACGTATGTTGCCCTCAGTCGAATCACCTCTCTTGAGGGTTTGTACCTCTCTCGGCCTTTGCGCCCTTCTGATGTCATTGTTGATCCTGATGTTGAACGGTTTATGGGACGGGTCGAGTCTCTCGGCCAGCCCCTCGAGGGATAGTGATGATTGTCCTCATCGATGGTGACTGCGCACTGTGTGTGGGACTGATCGAATGGTTGGGAAAACGAATCCCCGCTGACATACTCACAGCTGAGAACATCAGCATTGTTCCGGGCGAATCTGACTGGGGCGCCGAGCTGCTTCAGGCGGCCGCAATCACAGACTTTGATTCGGTTGTGGTGATCAGGGATGGTCTCGTTCTTCAAGAAAGCACTGCTGTTCTCGCGCTTGCCGACGTGTTGCCCAAGCGCTGGCACGTGCTTGCCACGATGGCAAGAATCATTCCGAGACCCTGGCGTGATGCGCTGTATCGATACGTTGCACGGCATCGAATTTCGTGGTTCGGACGCAAGGAGATGTGCGCACTCGAGTCACCAATAGCCAGTGTGACCTATGGTCCACGGGGCAAGCTCACACGGCCCCACGGCCGGGATTAGTTCAGGCGATCTACCAGCTGTGATGCTAAGCCAACGTATCCGGCAGGAGTGAGTTCCAGCAGGCGGGCCTTAGCTTCGTCACCAATCTCGAGCTCGGAAACAAACGCAATGAGGTCGTCACGACCAATGCGCTTGCCGCGAGTGAGTTCCTTGAGCAGAGCGTAGGGGTCAGAGATGGTGGAGCGACCTGCAGCAACTTCTGCACGAATCACAGTCTGGATAGCTTCGCCCAAGATTTCCCAGTTGGTGTCGAGGTCATAAGCCAGGGCTTGGGGATCAAGATCGATTTCGCTCAGTCCACGACGGATGTTATCCAGAGCCAACAGGGAGTGACCGAAACCCACACCCACGTTGCGCTGGGTGGTGGAGTCGGTGAGGTCACGCTGAAGACGGCTGGTCACCAAGGTGGCAGAGAGGGAATCCAAGATTGCGCAGGAGAGCTCGAGGTTTGCTTCGGCGTTCTCGAAACGAATCGGGTTGATTTTGTGAGGCATGGTTGATGAACCGGTCGCACCTGCTTGAGGAATCTGGCGGAAGTAGCCCATCGAGATATAGGTCCAGATGTCTGTGGCCAGGTTGTGAACGACGCGGTTTGCGTGTGAAATCTTGGTGTACAGCTCAGCTTGCCAGTCGTGAGATTCAATCTGAGTAGTCAGCGGGTTCCAGGTCAGACCCAATCCAGTGACGAACTCTTCAGAGATCTGTGGCCAGTTTGCTGCAGGGTCTGCTGCAAGGTGAGCGGAGAAAGTTCCGGTTGCGCCAGAGAACTTACCCAAGTATTCAGAGTGCTCAATCTGCTTCTGAATACGCTCAAGACGGTACACAAACACCGCAAGTTCTTTACCCATGGTGGTGGGGGTTGCAGGTTGACCGTGGGTCTTCGCCAACATCGCTTCGTCGCGATAGTCAACTGAGAGTTCCCGCAAGCGAGCGATGACGGAGCTCAGCGCAGGAAGCCAAATGTTCTTGGTGGCGTCGCGGACAATGAGGGCATAAGAGAGGTTGTTGATGTCTTCACTCGTGCACGCAAAGTGGGTCAGCTCTGCAATGTGATCTAAACCAAGCTCGGAAAGCTTCGCACGAACCAAATATTCAACTGCTTTAACATCGTGACGAGTTGTGGCTTCGAGACGAGCAAGCTCATCAATCTCTGCTTGTCCAAAGTCAGTCACAAGTGCACGCAGAGCGGCTATGTTTGCTGCGCTCAAGGGGCTCGTGCCAAACATGCTGTGGTCGGTGAGATAAATCAACCATTCCACTTCCACGGTTACACGTGCACGGTTGAGCCCTGCCTCAGAGAGGTATTCACCCAATGGGGAAACAACTGCGTGGTATCGACCATCGAGCGGGCTAAGAACCTGAGGAGGAAGCGTCATACCTCTATTCTCCCAAACATTTAGGACATCCCTTCACAGGCAGAGCGCGGCAATCCTTTCCACAGAAACACCATGAGACAGTTGTGCCACAGCATTGTTCCAGCACAGTAGTTCCCGTGCCCGACGACTTCATACCGCTCACCCTGCCACCCCAGACACGCATGATCTGGCAGGACCTCGTAGCCACCATTGACGCCAGTATTCATACCCTCCACAACGGTGTTCCCGATCCACTGTGGTGGGGAAGCGCCAGAGTCGCCTATGACGCTCAGGTTGAGGACATCATTTCTGAGTTACGTCAGGCGAAGTGGGAGATCCTTGCTGCACTGGAGCATCCAGGATGATGCGAACGAGCACCAGCACTGCAGTAGACACCGTCATCCTCGATGATCTCTCCGCCAGATTGCACGCTCGGGTAGCAGAACTTGAGCAGGCCCTTTCCCGGGTACTTCCCTCCTCCTACACCTCTGCATCATTGCAAGGCTGTTTTCATCGAACTTCTCAGTGCGCTCGCCGAGTAAAAGATCTCGCAGCTAAAGCTGCTGAGGGTTCTAGGCAGTATGCCCAACGGGAGTTATATCTTCGCGGCGTCACGGAAGAAATCAGTTCCACGCTGTTGTGGAACCTTGGCCGAGCAATGCCGGCTCTGGTGGCTGCCTATGGCCCCGCCATTATTGGTGGCGTGGCTATCGTGCTGGGATTGGCTGCAGCACGACGCATTGCACCTGTAAGTGCCTATGACGGATTTCTGACTCAGTTCGAGAAGAGATTGCCTGACTCAGGGCAGGTATTGAGTGCTTCGTTAGTCGTGACAGCAACTGCACATCTTGTCTCGGGTACCGATGATTTCGTGGCAGGGGTTGTTGGGTTGCCCAAACCATCTCGAGATGGAATCTTTTCTGGTGAAGATGCTGTAGCCACAGGAGTCATTGCCGGGTTAGGTCTTATTGGGACAGGGACCTTGCAAGAGACTCCAGTGCGAGTTCGCGAAGTGTCACAATTCACCGTATCGGCACCGCAGGGATATCAGGACGTTATTTCACGAATACCTCGAGCCGAGGACGGCGCCGAACAAATCCGCATCGAACGCTATGACAGCGGCTATGTGGTGTATCTCGGCGGAACCATTGATGCTGGTGTTGAACCAGGTAGTGAACCGTGGGACATGACCAGCAATATGCACTCGATTGCACAGCTGGATTCGGGAAGTTATCGTGCCGCAGTTTTAGCAATGCGAGAAGCCGGAATCACCGCTAGCGACAATGTCATTCTTGTAGGCCACTCTCAGGGCGGATTGATTGCAGCACAGCTGGCAGCCTCAGGGAAGTATCGAGTCAGTGATGTGGTGACGGTGGGAGCACCACTGCACCATATTGAGATTCCGGAAGATGTTCATGTTGTGTCAGTCGAACATAGTGAAGACGTCATTCCATCCCTCAGTGGCGTTGCTGCGCCGGTGGCAGTGGCTACACATCTCACTGTGAGGCGTTCTCTGTATTCGGGTACGAGTGCACCCAGGGATCAAGTGCTACCAGCACACAACCTTTCCCGCTACATCGAGACAGGTGCGGTCATGGACCGAAGCACCGACAACAAACTATCTACACAACAGCACCGGCTATCCCAGCACATGCGTGGAACAGCAACGGTCACCACATTTCGTGGTGACCGTGTGCAGTGAAAGAAATTAAGCCTTAGCTGCTGGACGCAGAATAAGTCCGAGAAGCCAGCTGATGATCGAGAGGACTAGGGCAGCCCAGAAGCCAGCCCAGAAGCCAGCGACCTCGAGGCCGTAACCAAATCCGAAGACTTGAGTCAACCAAGCAACAAACATCAAAAGAAGACCGTTGACAACCAAGGCCATAAATCCGAGGGTCAAGATAAACAGTGGGAATGCGAGGAAACGAAGTACTCGACCCACAGTTCCGTTGACAAAACCGAAAACAATGGCAACAAAAGCCAAGGTGAGAATATGACCAATCGCCTGTTGGTCACGGGGAATGATCCAGAGGTTCTCGGGCAGCAAGACAGTGGTCAGCCAGAGCGCAATCGCGTTGATCACGACAGAAAGAGAAAAAGACTTCATGCTCTTATTCTCTCAGTTCTCCGATTTAGTGAGTAGCTCCTAGGGTTTTGGCAAGAGATTGTAGAAGACCTACCAGTTAGGACCCCTGAGACGGGATAGATTGGGTACATGGCCGATGAGACTTTAGATCCCATGGTGCAGTTCCTCACGCCCGAAGGTAACTTTGCTCCCAGCGAGAGCGCTGAAGAGTTCATGCCTTACTTTCAGCGACTGACTGAGGCTGATCACCGCAAGTTCTACCGCGACATGGTTGTCATTCGTCGTTTCGATACTGAAGCAACCAACCTGCAACGACAGGGACAACTCGCGTTATGGGTTCCAAGCCACGGTCAAGAGGGTGCACAGGTTGGTTCAGCTCACGCCACCAAAGACCAAGACCACATTTTCCCTGCTTACCGCGAGCATGCCATCGGCATGATTCGTGGCATTGATGTCTTAGACATCATCCGTGTTCTTCGCGGATTGACGCACGGCGGCTGGGATCCCACCAACCCTGCCTACAAGAACTTCCACATTTATACCCTCGTGATTGGTTCTCAGGCACTGCATGCCACCGGATACGGCATGGGCATCAACTTTGATGGCACCACCAACACCGGAAACCCCGACACCGACCAGGCAGTCATTGTGTACTTTGGTGACGGCGCCACAAGCCAGGGTGACGTCAGCGAAGCCTTTGTCTTCGCTGCCAGCTATCAAACTCCTCAGGTGTTCTTTGTGCAAAACAACCACTGGGCTATCTCGGTCCCGGTCAGCACTCAAGCACGTGTTCCGCTGTACAAGCGCGGTGAAGGCTTCGGCATCCCTGGCGTTCAGGTGGACGGTAATGACGTCTTTGCGAGCTACGCGGTAACAGCCAAGCAGCTCGATGATGCCCGCAGCGGTAAAGGTCCAAGCCTGATTGAGGCACACACCTACCGCATTGGCGCACACACCTCGAGTGATGATCCCACCAAATACCGCACCGATGCGGAGCTGGATTCTTGGATCGCCCGCGACCCCATCAGCCGTTTGGAAGCATTCCTGCGCAACGCTGGTGCACCCCAGTCCTTCTTTGATGAAGTTCACCAGGAGGCAGCTGACTTCGCTAGCGATATTCGCCGCCGCACCATCGAGCTTCCTAATCCTGAACCTGCCAGCATGTTCACCCATGTCTACACTGACCCACACCCGGTCACTGCAGAGCAAAGCGCGTGGCTGGCTGCCTATGAAGCATCCTTAGACGAGCAGGGAGGTGGTCACTAGTGGCTATTGAAAACCTTCCATTAGGTAAGGCCATTAACCTGGGTCTGCGTCAGGCCATGCTCAATGACCCCAAGGTCATCATGATGGGTGAAGACATTGGAACCCTCGGTGGTGTCTTCCGTGTCACCGAAGGACTCAAGCAGGAATTCGGTGCAAACCGCGTCCTCGATACCCCGCTCGCTGAATCCGGAATCGTGGGCACAGCAATTGGATTGGCCATGCGTGGCTACCGCCCTGTTGTTGAGATTCAGTTCAACGGATTTGTGTATCCCGCATTCGACCAGATCACCAGCCAACTGGCGAAGCTCACTAACCGTCACGAGGGCGCCATGCAGTTCCCGGTCGTGATTCGTATTCCTTACGGCGGTCACATTGGAGCTGTGGAGCACCACCAGGAAAGCAACGAGGCATACTTCTTGCACACCGCAGGTTTGCGCGTGGTCAGCCCCAGCAATCCTCACGATGCCTATTGGATGATTCAAGAATCTATCCAGTCCAACGACCCTGTGATTTTCTTCGAGCCGATGAGCCGTTATTGGCCCAAGGCAGATGTTGACACCTCAGCATCAAACTTCCCGCTGCATGCATCACGAGTCGTGCGCCAAGGAACCGACGTGACCGTTGTTGGTCATGGAGCTATGGTCAGCGTTCTGCTGCAAGCAGCAGAGGTCGCTGCCCAGGAAGGCATGAGCTTGGAAGTAATCGACCTGCGCTCACTTTCACCGATTGATTACGCGCCCGTTTTGGAATCTGTTCGCAAGACCGGTCGTTGTGTGATTGCTCAGGAAGCCCCCGGCAATGTGAGCCTGGCTTCCGAGGTTGCTGCCACCATCACAGAGAAGGCCTTCTACTCTCTTGAAGCACCCGTGTTGCGCGTGACCGGTTTCGACACCCCCTTCCCTCCAGCAAAGCTCGAGGCCATCTACCTGCCCGACTCGGACCGCGTCCTCGACGCTGTCGACCGAGTGCTGAGTTACTAGGAGTGACCAGATGACGGTATCTAAGTTCTATCTCCCGGACGTGGGTGAAGGCCTCACAGAGGCAGAAATTGTTTCCTGGAAGGTCAAGCCTGGCGACTCCGTCGCCATCAATGACATCTTGGTTGAGATTGAGACGGCCAAGTCCCTAGTTGAACTGCCTAGTCCTTATGAGGGTCAGGTCAGTGAACTGCTTGCACAAGAGGGAGAAACCGTCGAGGTTGGCACCGCCATCATCACCATTTCTTCTGCCGGCGACTCCATGCTGACCGCGCCCACTCCCACCCTCGCTCAGGCAGCGATGGCGAACGAAGTGTTCGTCACCGCTGACAGCGAGATGGATGGCGCCAAGGATGCAAAGGACGAAGCCTCCGGAAGTGTTCTCGTCGGTTACGGGGTTGGCGGCCACGCCGCCACGCGCCGTCGCCGTGGCGGAAACGCACCCGCACCAACCCCTCCGGCAGCACCTGCTGTTGTGACTCCCGCGCCACAGGCGGTAGCACCTGCTCCTGTTGCTAAGCGTCCCGCTTCTTTGCCTGTGACGGAAGCCGTTCCGGTCATTGCGAAGCCACCTATTCGCAAGCTGGCCAAGGACCTAGATGTGAACCTCGCAGAGGTTCAGGCAACCGGTATTGCTGGAGAAATCACCCGCGATGACGTGATTCGCCACGCTTCACAAGCATCCGTTTTCCGCAACATTCAAACTCCTGAATGGCCTGAAGAGCGCGAAGAGCGCATCCCCGTTAAGGGCGTGCGCAAAGCCATCGCCACGGCGATGGTTCAGAGCGCATTCACTGCTCCACACGTCTCCGTCTTCGTTGATGTTGATGCCACCCGCACGATGGAGTTCGTCAAGCGTTTGAAGAACTCTCCTGACTTTGCAGGTGTGAAGGTGTCGCCACTGCTGATTCTGGCCAAGGCCATCATCTGGGCAGTGCGACGTAACCCCACCGTGAACTCCACCTGGACCGACAAAGAGATTATTGTTCACCGCTATGTGAACTTAGGTGTTGCTGCTGCCACACCGCGTGGTCTCATTGTTCCCAACGTTAAAGACTCTCAAGAGATGAGCCTTCTTGAGCTCGCTCAAGCTCTCGAGAAGCTCACCCTGGATGCTCGTGACGGTAAGACCTCCCCTGCTGACATGGCTGGTGGAACAATCACCGTGACCAACATTGGTGTGTTCGGCATGGACACTGGAACCCCCATCTTGAACCCAGGCGAAGTGGGCATTCTTGCCCTGGGAACAATCAAGCAAAAGCCGTGGGTTGTTGACGGTGAGGTTCGTCCACGTTTCGTCACCACCTTGGGTGCCAGCTTTGACCACCGCGTGGTTGATGGTGACGTGGCCAGCCGCTTCTTGGCTGACGTGGCCAGCGTGGTCGAAGAGCCTGCTCTACTTCTTGACTAAAGAGTGTCGAAGAAGGCTACCCAGATAGCCAAGCCAATAATCAGGATGCCTCCGGTGCCCTGAACAATAGCTAAACGCTTGGGGTCTTTGGCAAACCAGTCGCGCGCCAAACCAGCCCCAATGGCATACATCGAGTCACTCAAGACACCAATGATTTCGAAGATCAGCCCCAAGATGAGCAATTGCAGCATGACATTGCCTTGCTTCACATCCACAAAGCCCGGAAGTACAGCTGTGAAGAACACCATGGTTTTGGGGTTACTAATCCCCACCAAGAATCCTTCACGCAATGTCTTGAGTTTGGATTGCTGCGGGCCACTGGCGTCAATATCAAAGCCGTGGTCTTTTCGGTGGCGGAACGCTTGGATGCCGAGATAAGCAAGATAGGCCGCACCCAAGTATTTGATGCCATAGAACAGGAACTCTGAACTGGCAACAATTGCGCCCAAGCCCAGAACAACTGCAATTAACCAGACTGAGGTACCTATCGCATTTCCGACAACCGTCAGAACACCGGCGCCCTTGCCCAGGGCAAGAGAGCGCCCGACCGCGAACATCACGGAGGGGCCCGGGATCAAAATGATCACCAGCGCAGCAATGCTGAACGCAATTAGGTTCTCAATGGGAGGCATGGGCAGTACTAGTTACTTTCGAGAACAGCCATGGCAGCGTTGTGGCCACCAATACCGGACACAGCACCACCGCGACGAGCACCTGAACCACACAACAGAACACTTGGGTACTCGGTTGCGACACCCCAACGCTTAGCGGGAGTGGAAAGGTCATCCCCATCTTCAACCCAGGGCCAGGAGAGCAGGCCGTGGAAAATGTTTCCACCGGTCATGTTGAGGGCATCTTCGAGATCAAGTGTGGTCTTGGTTTCAACACAGAGGTTGCCATTGGCATCGCGCATGAGCACGTCTTCGATGGGCTCAGCGAGCACGCTGTTGAGTGAGCGCAATACTGCTTCTTGTAGCTGTGCTCGAACGGCATCATTGTTCTCACGGTTGACCAGAGAGTGTGGCGCGTGAATACCAAACACAGTCAGTGTCTGTGCTCCTGAAGCACGCAGCTCTGGACCTAAAATGCTGGGATCACTGAGCGAGTGGCAATAGATTTCACACGGCATGGTTGACGGAACCTTGCCCGCAGAGGCTTCTTCGAAAGCTTTCTGCAGTTGGCCGTATGTTTCGTTGATGTGGAAGGTTCCGCCGAAAGCCTGCTCAGGTGTAACAGTTGGGTCCGCCAGTTTGGGAAGTCGCTTGAGCAACAAATTGACTTTAACTTGAGCGCCCTCCGGGCGCTTCTCAGGTGCCAGTTCTTCGCCGAGCAATTGAGCAAGAACCCAAGGGGAGACATTAGCGAGAACCCAGGGAGTGCTGACTTCGTGTGCCTGACCGTCCTTGGTGTAGAACACAGAACTGAGGTCACCAATTGATTCGGCTGGAGCAATTGCAGTTACTTCCGCTTCAGTGAGCAGGGTTGCACCTGCCTGGCGTGCGGCGCGTGCTATCTCACCCGAGACAGCACCCATGCCGCCTACCGGCACATCCCAGTCGCCGGTGGTGCCGCCGATCACGTGATACAAGAAGCAGCGGTTTTGATCCAGGCCGGCATCGTGTGGTGCGGCGAAGGTTCCGATAATGCCGTCAGTGTAAGCAACACCACGAGCAATGTCGCCCTTAATGTCACGTTCGATAACTTCACCCAGTGGGCGTTCGATAAATTCATCCCACACGACGTCGTTGCCCAGGAGTTGCTTGGCTTCTGAGCGAGTGACGAGAGGCTCAGTCACTGTGGGCCACAGCGCCTTGGCTAACTCAATTGTCTTGGCATAAAACGCTTCAAAGCCGGCAGCATCTTCTGCTTCACCAATGCGAGAGAACGAGGACGCTGTCGCAGAAGAATCCTGGTTATCGACAAGTAAACCCAGTTCAGGGTTTGCGGGCACAGGAGTGTAGGAAGAGTAGCGGCGGCGAATGAGTTTCACATCCAGTCCAAGATCATCAATGATCTTTTGGGGCAGAAGACTCACCAGGTAGCTGTATCGGGAGAGCCGGGCATCAATGCCCTCAAATGCCTCAGCGGAGATTGCAGCACCACCGACGTGGTCACTTCGCTCCAGCACAAGAACAGACCGTCCGGTCTTAGCTAAATAGGCGGCGGCGGTCAGGCCGTTGTGACCCCCGCCAACGATAACGACGTCATAGGCTTCTTTGCTCATTCCTCCAGCCTAGCGGGGACGTTTGGGAACAAACTATTCGCGATAAATGAGCCGCGACATCACGATAGAAGTTCTCGTGTGGTCCACGTTTGGGGCGTTGCGCACAGCTTCCAGGGCATCTTCGAGGCTTGCAATATTGTGACTACGCATGTGCACAATCGCGTCAGCGCTTCCAGAGACGGTACCCGCATCGACGACATCTGGAACTCCTTCGAGGAGTCGGCGAAGCTCATCGGGTGCAACCGTGCCACGGCAGAACAATTCCACATAGGCCTCGGTCTCCAGACCCTCAACTGAAGGATCAACGTGGATTGTGAATCCACGAATAACTCCGTCAGTGATCAAGCGATCGACACGACGTTTGACGGCTGAAGCAGAGAGCCCAATGACGCTTCCAATGTCTCCATAGGCGGCTCGAGAGTTCTGACGCAATTGATCAATGATGCGACGGTCCAAGTTGTCCATGAGATGAGCTTATAAAGTGGAGAGGTGAATACGCCCCTGCGAACCCGTCTGGCGATTTCTGCAGGAAAACTTGCAGCCGCCACATCGAGGCTTGCTGGCCGTGGTGAGGGAATGATTATTGGCGGCAAAGTTGCCCTCAAAATATCTCCTCATGCTCTTGAACATCTCTCCCAGGGACGTGTTGCTGCTCTCGTTTCAGCAACAAATGGAAAGACCTCCACTACACGATTACTTGCCACTGCACTGAGTCAAGGCGGACCGGTAGCTTCTCCAACGACCGGTGCCAATATGACCGAAGGTGCCGTGTGGGCTTTGGCAACAGGTGAGCCAGGTGCTCAGGCTGTTCTCGAAGTGGACGAGGCTTACCTGCCCCGCATCGTGAAAGAGACTCAATCCAAGGTTGTGCTCTTGGGTAATCTCAGCCGTGACCAGCTGGACCGGATGAGTGAAGTGGCCATGCTGGCTCGCAAGTGGCGCAAAATGATTGAGCAGAACCCTGAGGTTCTCATCATCGCTAACGCGGATGATCCCATGATTGTTTTTGCTGCAGAGAAGGCAAAGAACATTGTGTGGGTTGCTGCAGGCCAAGCCTGGACCGCAGATTCTTCTGTCTGTCCTGAGTGTGGAACGTTGCTCACCCGTGACGAAAAGTCATGGAACTGTTCAGGGTGTGGACGCAGTCGCCCAACTCCCGATTGGGTTTTCGAGTGGACGGCCTCCGCCGGAAAGCATCAGGCAACGGCGGTCTCGCCGCAGGGCAAGAAATATGACCTGTCACAACTGAATCTGCCGGGTCGCTTTAATGCCTCAAATGCAACCATGGCACTTGCAGCGTGCAGTGTGCTCAAGGTTGACCTCGACAAAGCGGTGCAACTCATGTCGAGTGTGGCGGCAGTTTCAGGTCGCTATGCCATCGTGAAATCAGGTGCACTCAAAGTTCGCCTTCTGCTGGCTAAGAACCCTGCGGGGTGGAGCGAACTTCTCGACATCATGCCGCCGGCGCCAACCCCTGTGATCATCATGATTAATTCCAATCATGCGGACGGGCAGGATCCATCCTGGTTGTGGGATGTTCCCTTTGAACGTTTAGCGGGGCGCACCGTTATTGCATCAGGTAATCGTCGACGAGATCTTGCTGTTCGACTCCTGCACGCGGGCGTTGATGCTCTGGTTGTGGAGGATCCTTTTGCCTCAGATGCCGATCTGCCTGCCTCTGTTCGTGAGCTGGCCGTCATCGACTGCGCAGCAACCTACACGGCATTCCAAAAGATTCGTGTGGGAGCTCTTGAGGGTGAGGTGGATGCATGAGCAAGAGCGTGAAGATTGCTTCGATCTATCCCACCCTGTTGGGAACCTATGGTGATGGTGGCAATGTGGCTGCCCTCAAGCACATTGCCGGCCTGCATGAGATAGCTGTTGAGATTCTCGAGATTTCTCCCGGCCAAACAGTTCCGCATAACGCAGACATCTATGTTCTTGGTGGTGGGGAAGATACCGCGCAGTCCGCTGCCGCAGCTGCGCTGCACGCCAGCGGTGCGCTCGCCGAGGGTGTGAAGAATGGCGCATCAGTCTTTGCTATCTGTGCCGGATACCAAATTTTGGGCCACACATTCCTTGACGCCGAAGGCAAACCTTCTCAAGGGATGGGTCTGCTGGATGTCACCACAGATCGTTTGGAGAGGCGTGCTGTGGGAGAAATGATCGCCATCCCCAGTGAGTTCGCCCCGGCAGGTTTGTCCCAAGCATTCACCGGCTATGAAAACCATGGTGGTCACACTCACCTTGGTTCTGATGTTCGCCCGCTCGCAACCGTTACCCACGGCATTGGAAATGGTGATGGCACCGAAGGCGCTATCAATGGCAGGGTCATCGGAACCTATTTCCACGGACCCTGTTTGGTGCGTAACCCTCTCATGGCTGAGCAGTTGCTGAGCTGGGCAGTTGATCGCCCGCTTGAACACATCGTTGAGGCTGAAGTTGAAGCACTTCGTCACGAACGATTCGATTTTGTTTCCAAGAATTAGGATTGCCTGATGAGCTCAGTCGCACCTGCAACGAAGCCTGAGAAATTATTCTTTGGCCAGCCCCGCCAACTCACCACGATCTTTGGTGTGGAAATGTGGGAGCGTTTCTCCTTCTACGGCATGCAGGGAATCCTGCTTTTGTACATGTTCTACCCTGCCTCTGAAGGCGGTTTGGGCATTGATGTTAAGGTCGCTACCGGCATCGTCGGAGCCTATGGTGGTGGTGTTTATCTGGCCACCATCTTGGGCGCGTGGTTAGCTGACCGTCTCTTTGGTAGCGAACGTGTCTTGTTCTTTGCTGCAGTCATGGTCATGTTTGGCCACGTGGCACTGGCTGTGCTTCCTGCTTATGTGGGTCTGACTGTTGGTTTGATTTTGATTGCCATCGGTGCCGGTGGTGTGAAGGCTAATGCGACAAGCATTGTTGGTCAGCTTTATGCACCCGGCGATGTTCGCCGGGATGCGGGTTTCTCTCTGTATTACCTAGGTATCAACCTGGGTGCTTTCGTTGGCCCGCTTGCTACTGGTTTCTTGCAGACCACCTACGGATTCCACTGGGGCTTCGGTCTTGCTGCTGTTGGTATGGCTGCTGGTTTGACCCAGTATTCGATTGGTCGCCGCAAGCTCCCTGAACAGACACGTCTCGTTCCTAACCCACTTCCTTCCAACAAGAAGTGGATTGTGGCAGCGTTGGCTGTTGCCGGCATTGCCTTGATTGCGATCTTGGTTCTTTCCGGGGTGATCACCAGCGGGAACCTCTCCACCGTGATTATTGTGGTTACCCTCGCTGCGGCCATCGCCTACTTTGTGGTTATCTTGGGCAGCAAGCTCATCACGAATGTGGAACGCAATCGTGTGCTGGCGTTCATTCCACTGTTTATTGCCTGTGCTGCATTCTGGTCTCTATATCAGCAGCAGTTCACGGTCGTGACTGTCTTTGCCAACGACCAGCTGAACCTGAGCATCTTCGGATGGGACATGCCTGTCTCGTGGGTCCAGTCCATTAACCCCATCTTCATCCTTGCCCTCTCTGGTGTGTTCGCTGCGTTGTGGACCAAGTGGGGAGCTAAGCAGCCCAGTACTCCGGTCAAGATGGGTCTGGGAACAATCGTGATGGGTATTGCATTCTTGCTTTTCCTCACCGTGTACAACGCTGCTCCTCACACTGCTCCACTGCTGGCATTAGTTGCCATCTTGTTTGTGTTCACTATTGCGGAGCTCTTGATTTCTCCAGTGAGCCTTTCAGTGAGCACCAAGCTGGCACCTACTGCGTTCCGCACGCAGATGGTGGCGCTGTTGTTCCTCTCCAGTGCATTGGGAACAGCAATGTCAGGTCAGCTCGCTGGTCTCTATGACGAGAAGCACCCTGAAATGAACTTCGATTACTTCGCCTACTCTGGCCTGGCAGCTATCGGTCTCGGTATTGTGCTCTTACTCATTCGTAAGTGGGTTCTCAAGCTGATGGAAGGCGTTCGCTAATGAAAACGGCCGAATACATTGATCCACAAGGCGTGACCATTGTTTATGACGTGTATTCGGTAGAGAAACCGAGAGCAGTTGTTCAGATTATGCATGGCCTCGGTGATCACGCCGGACGCTATGCGCACGTCGCAGTGGCATTGAACTCGGCAGGGTTCTCGGTCTATGCCCCGGATCAGCGTGGACATGGTCGCACCGGCGTCAAGCAGTTTGGCGGAGATCTGTCCAAGCTAGGAAAGTTGGGCCCTGGCGGCCTCCGCGCTGCGGTGGCAGATTTCACTCAGATGACCGAGATCATCCGGGAGCAAAACCCTGGAGTCCCCATCGTTCTCTTAGGTCACAGCATGGGTTCCTTGATGGGACAGATTCTGATCAACGACCACGCGGCAGACTATGCCGCGGTCGTGTTCTCGGGAAGTGCTTACCGACAGCCAGGCTCCATGAATGCCGGCAAGCTCAATAAGCGCTTTGATACCCCAGGCTGCACCGGACACGAGTGGCTTAGCCGTGATCCTGCGGTGTGGACATCGTTCAAAGAAGACCCGTGGACCTTTGAAGCTGACACTCTCAAGCTTTATGGTGTTGCGGATGGATTACGCCTGTTCGGCAAGCCCTCCAAAGATATGGCACAGGTTCCCATCTTGCTCATCGTGGGCGAAGACGATCCTTTAGGTGGCAAACCCAGCAACATCAAGCTCGCCGAGAGCTATATCGAGCGCGCAGGCCAAACAGATGTGACCGTGGGTGTGTATCCCGAGGCTCGTCACGAAATCTTTAACGAGACCAACAAAGAACAGGTCATCGACGACATGATCTCGTGGATTTCTGAACGGGTAGCGTCCTAAACAATCCGGCAGGTGTTACCCAGTTCGGCATCCACCCCACCAGATCGTGCCTTGTCAACATAGCCGGGGTGCAGATCAAGCCACTGGGTGACAAACCAGCATCCCGAAGTGACCTTCTTTGTCGTGGTCGCAATGATGTCGTCGATGGTTTGACGAACCAAAATAGCCCCAAGCCCTTCATTGCGATGAGCGGGGTCAATGAAGGTGCCGGTAATCATGATGTCGTTCTCTCGAGAGAGGTAGTTGGCTACGCCAACTTCCTTGTCATCAATCATGATGACGTAGCGAGATTTACTGGGCTGGTGAACGACTTCAGTGCTCATAGAACGAGCCTACGACGAGAACTGCCAGAATAGGCAGGTGAGTTCTGCAACCGGCCGCATCATCAAGGGAAACAACCTTGATGTCTTAGCGACGTTGCCTGATGAGTCAGTCACCCTGATTTATATCGACCCACCTTTCAACACTGGCCGTGAACAAACACGCAGCAAGGTCACCTCAGTGCTCGCCGCGGATGATTCGACTAAGGGTTTGGTGGGCTTCAAAGGTAAGAGCTATGAGCGCACGCGCAGCGACCTCATGAAATATGACGATCGCTTTGATGACTACTGGGCGTTCCTTGAGCCGCGCCTGCGCGAAGCGTGGCGTCTGCTTGCTGATGATGGAACGCTCTATCTTCACCTTGACTATCGCGAGGCACACTATGCCAAGGTGATGCTGGATGCACTCTTTGGCCGTGAAAGTTTTATCAACGAACTCATTTGGGCATATGACTATGGCGCAAAGGCCAAAGGTCGCTGGCCTGCCAAGCATGACACCATCCTGGTTTATGTGAAGAACCCCAAGTCTTACTACTTCAACTCTGAAGAGGTCGACCGGGAGCCCTATATGGCTCCAGGTTTGGTCACTGCTGAGAAGGCCGCCAAAGGAAAACTTCCCACTGATGTGTGGTGGCACACCATTGTCTCTCCAACCGGCAAAGAGAAGACCGGCTATCCCACGCAAAAGCCTGAAGGTATTCTTCGCCGCATCATTCAAGCCTCCAGTCGCGAGGGAGACACTGTTCTCGACTTCTTTGCTGGGAGTGGAACAACCGGTGCTGCCGCCCTAGCCTTGGGCCGAAACTTCATCTTGGTGGATCAGAACCCTGAATCACTCAAGGTGATGAAGTCACGTTTTGCCGAGTATGACAAGCAGGTGTCTTTTGAGTAATCACGAACTTCCTCGCACGGAACAAACACGAGTTAAGCGTCTTGATGAGAAGCAGGTTTTCGGTCGCGATGCGTTGAACGCTCTTCTCGACGAGGCCATTTTTGGACACGTTGCCGTGGTTCGAGAAGGAAAGCCCCTGGTGTTGCCAGTGGGTATTGGTCGCGACGGTAATCACCTGCTCATTCACGGTTCTACTGGTTCTGGAATCTTCCGGGAGATAGCTGATGGCCGGGATGTCTGTGTAGCCGTAACACTGTTGGATGGCCTTGTGTATGCCCGCTCGGCTTTTGAAAGCTCCATGCACTACCGCTCTGCTGTCATCATGGGCACAGCAACAGTCATCGAAGGTGACCAAAAACTTTCGGCTCTTGCAACCCTGACCAACCACATGATGCCAGGCCGTTGGAATGAGGTTCGCGAGACCACCAAGAAAGAACTCGCCGCAACCATGGTGCTGAGCATCCCGTTGGATGTAGCCAGCGTGAAGGTGAGTGCTGGACCGGTTGATGAGTTTGAGGATGATGGAGATGACCGCTCTATCTGGGCAGGCATTCTCCCCTTGCGCGTGGTTGCCGGTGATCCCGTTCCATCTGAAATGACTCCGGAGGGAACCCCCGTGTCACCCTCGGTTATCAAACAACGACAGCGGTTGATCTAATTCCTTTGTTGTGGGGTTCCTCCGCTTCTCACGAGACCTAGACTCAAAGAATGAAGAGCTGGAACCTTAATCCCATCGCTGCAGTTGTCGCATTGTTTTGTGCGGTTACATTTGGCGCGGGGGGAGCCATTGCCTATGTGAACTTGAGTTCAGAGCCCGAAGCTGCTCCAGATAAATCTTCTTCCCTGATGTATGTGTTGAATGCGGGTGAAGGCAATCTTGTTCAGAACGAAGCCAAGAATTACACAATGACATTAAGCGAAACAAGTGAGTCGATTATTTGGTTCACAGATCGACCTGAACGTCTAGCGGACTCTGTCTCGACAGCACGATTTATAGACAGTTGGCAAAAACTAGGTTTTACTGATGATCCTCCCAATATCACCATGACCTTAGAGCCGGCGGACGGCACTTCCAACGAAATGACTATTGTTGCGACATTGACCGATCCTGTATACGACCGAGCTGCCGGAACACTCACAAGTCAGCTGCTGATTGTTTTGGAAGAGGACTTGCGGTCAAACGGTGGTGAACTTGATTTAGAAAAAGCATCAAGTGAAGCTGAACTACCACCATCCTTCGAAAAGGTAACTGTATTTATTGACAATTCAGGATATGTCGATGAAAACGGAGAACTGGTTCTTTGCACCAATGACTTTGGTCAAGAAAACGAAGGGTGTACTACATTTTCTGGTGATCAAATGAGGGAGTTGTGTGAGTCGAACGTTGACTGTGCACGCAATCTAGACGCCGACGGGAATCTCTCAGTGTGCTACACCAACCAGGACTGTGGGTTCTATCCGGCAGACGCACTCCGTGAACTTTGTTACTCAGACGAAGCCTGTTTTCAATACACACAGCTCTATCAAAAGGAAAAACAAGGACAAAGTGATGAGCAACAAATGATTGATACTTTTATCAATGAATCTATTGCCGCCTACGATGAAAAGCTAGGCGTTATCCAACTTTGTGAATCTAGTTCTCCCTGTAAATGAATAAGAAATAGCTACAGAGAAATGCTTGTCTAACAGATCTGCCCCGTGGTTAGCTGGGGCAGATCTGTAACAACTAAGAAGCAGATTTAACTTTCTTCTTTTCCTTGGCTACTGCTTTTTCTTTGTGTGCTTGACGGGCAGCTTCACGCTTTTCTGCCTCTTTGAGACGAATTGCGCCTGTAGCTGTTCCAGGCTCAACCATTGAGCCCATCATCTCTGCAGCATTCTCAGCGAGCAGCACGGCGTCCTCGTCTGCTGCTTCTTGCATTGCAGACTTCTGGCGAAGAGGAGTTGCCTTGAGGAACCAGCTGAGGATGAATGCGATCGTTACAACAACCAGGCCAATCCAGTAAACCTGAACGGTTGCGTCAGCAAACCCAACAAGGAATGGCTTAGCTAATGCTTCGTTGGCCCCAACGAGGAAGGAGGTGTCTCCGTTGAGGGAGGTTCCAATTGCGGTGGGGTCTTTGTAGATTTCGATGATGGCCGCGTTGGCAGGGTCCTGCGTCACAGCAGGATCTGCCAGTGCTTTGGCCACACCAGCAGTGATTGAGGGTGTGGTGAAGGCACTCTTCAGTGCTTCCGGGATGGCGTTGAAGAGTACCGAGAACAAAATTGCTGTTCCCGCGGTTCCACCCATCGTGCGGAAGAAGGTGGACGAGCTGGTGGCAACACCAATGTCACGTGGGCCTACAGAGTTCTGGCTGGCCACGGTGAGGGTTTGCATCAGCTGACCCAGACCTGCACCCATGAAGAACATGCCCAACATGACGAACCAGAAGGGGCTATCCCAGGTCAAACGCGTGAAGAGCAAGAAGCCCAAAATCATGAAGGCAGTACCTATGCGGGGGAACCACTTGTAGCTTCCCGTGCGAGCCATAACTTGACCACTCACAATGGACGCAATCATCATGCCCAAGATCATCGGCAGCATGAGCAGACCGCTCTCGGTGGGGGTAGCACCCTTGACCAACTGAAGGTAGAGAGGGATGGTCATCATGGCGCCGAACATTCCAAAACCAACAAACACACCCAAGATGGTGGCCATGGTGAACGTTTGAGACTTGAACATCTTCATGGGTATGAGTGCGTCATCACCCATGGAGCGTTCAATCATGACGAACGCCACGGCAGAAGCCACACCGATGAGGTAGCAAGATAGGGATGCTGTAGAGAGCCAGCCCCACTCGCGACCCTGCTCGGCGACAAGAAGGAGGGGAACGGTTGCGGTAATTACCGTGGCGGCACCCCACCAGTCAATGCGAACACGGCGGTGCGTCTTGGGCAGGTGGAGTGCCTTGAGAACGATGGCGAGAGCAACGATTCCAATGGGCACGTTGATGAGGAAGACCCAACGCCATCCGGCGATGCCGAGGATTTCTGGAGTTCCCGAGAGCACGCCACCAATGAGGGGGCCAATCACGCTGGAGACACCAAAGACCGCGAGGAAGTAACCCTGGTATTTCGCACGCTCCCGCGGAGCAAGCATGTCACCCATGATGGCAAGCGGTAGCGCCATCAAACCACCGGCACCCAGTCCCTGAATGGCGCGGTATCCAGCCAACGAATACATCGTGTCTGCTGTTCCAGCAAGGAATGAACCGATGACGAAAATACTGATGGCAATGATGAACAGCGGGCGTCGCCCGAAGATGTCGCTGAGCTTGCCATACAGAGGAGTCGAGATGGTCGACATGATCATGTAGGCCGTGGTGACCCAGGCCTGGAGCGCCATTCCGTCGAGGTCATCGGCGATGGTACGCATGGAGGTACTGACCACGGTTTGGTCGAGCGCGGAGAGGAACATACCGGACATGAGTCCGATCATCACGAGCATGATTTCTCGCTTGGACATCACCGCGTCGGCGACAGCTTTTGCAGACATTTAAAGCCTTTGGTTAGAAGGAAAACTTATGTGAAGTTACTAAAAGTAACTGCGGTAACACATAGTATCCTAGAATCGCTGAAGTCAACCACAATTTCCACAGGGGGTGAGCACATGAGTACTGACTTGAACAGCATCAAAGAACGTATCCAGGCCACGGACAGGGACGTCTTCTTCTCGGTGCTCTCCCACATCGGTGACAAGTGGAGCCTTGTTTTACTCGGAGTGCTCAGTAGAGAGCCCATGCGGTACACCCAACTCGTGGAACGCATCCCCAAGATTTCTCGGCGCATGCTTACTGTCACACTTCGGCAGCTGGAACGTGACGGATTGATCGAACGCGTCGTTCACGCTGAAACACCACCCTGGTTTGAATATGCGCTTACCGAATTAGGTCAAACGCTCATTGTTCCTGTTCGCGCGCTTGCCGACTGGACGCTGGACAACATTGATCTCATTATCGAAAAGCGTGAAGCATACGATCGGGAAAACCCGTCCTGATGATGCGCAGAACGACCGCACTGAGCTCTGTGTTGATTGCTTCTGTCTTTCTGGGAGGTTGTGCCACTGGGAGTGTTGACATTGCCACGTCAACACCAACGGCCACACAGACCGCAACCGCGAGCCCTGCGGCAACGCCAACACCAACACCGAAGCCTGCGCGCACACCCTTCTTCAACATCGATGACCCCAACTCCATCACCGTGGTGGTGAATAAACACCGCCCGCTCAATCCCAGCAACTTTGAATCCCCAGACATGTCGGTGCCCACAGCACTGTCTAACCCCTACAGTCGCCCCCTGCGTACTGAAGCAGCACAAGCACTCGACCGCATGGCCACAGATGCGGCTGCGGCAGGAATACAGCTCAGTGTTGCCAGCGCCTATCGCAGCTACGACACCCAGGTTGCAACCTATAACGGCTTTGTTGCCCGAGATGGCCAAGCCCAAGCAGACACCTATTCGGCCAGGCCCGGTCACTCCGAACATCAAACCGGGTTAGCTGTTGACCTCAACGACGGCGGTCCCTGCCAGGTCGATGTCTGCTTCGCAGACACCGCCGCAGGGCAGTGGCTTGCAGCCAATTCCTGGCAGTACGGCTTCATTGTTCGCTACCCCAACGGCTACGACTCCATCACTGGGTATCAGTATGAGCCCTGGCATTTCCGCTATGTCGGAACCCGCGTCTCCACCGCGATGCACAACCTGAAAATTCCCACCCTGGAGCAGTTCTTTAACCTCGAACCAGCTCCGAGTTACTACTAAGAGTTCAGTGCAGCGTCAACAATCTTCTTAGCTTCAGCCTGAACTTGCTTGAGGTGCTCAGGGCCGCGGAACGATTCAGCATAGATTTTGTAGACATCTTCTGTTCCTGAAGGGCGGGCAGCAAACCAGGCATATTCGGTTTCCACTTTCACCCCGCCAATAGCTTCGCCATTGCCTGGAGCGTGAGAGAGCTTGGCAATAATGGGATCGCCCGCAAGCTCCGTGGCGGTGATGTCATCACCGCTGAGCTTGCCCAGGCGAGCCTTCGCTTCACGGTCTGCTGGCGCATCCACGCGAGCATAGGCAGGGTCACCAAACTGCTCAGTGAGGTTGTAATACAACTGCGAGGGAGTCTTGCCTGTGACGGCAATAATTTCTGCAGCTAACAAAGCCAAGATGATTCCGTCCTTATCGGTGGTCCACACGGTTCCGTCTTTGCGCAGGAACGAGGCACCGGCGCTTTCTTCACCACCGAAACCAACCGAGCCATCCACCAGACCGGGGACAAACCATTTAAAGCCCACCGGAACTTCCCACAGCACCCGGCCTAAACCATCGGCAACGAAGTTAATCATGGAGCTGGAGACCAGTGTCTTGCCGATGCGGGCATCTTGCCGCCATCCGGGACGGTTGGCAAAAAGATATTCAATAGCCACAGCGAGGTAGTGGTTTGGGTTCATCAGTCCCGCATCTGGAGTGACGATGCCGTGACGGTCAGCATCAGCGTCATTACCTGTGAGCAAATCAAAATCGTGACGTTTCGAAATCAGAGAAGCCATCGCGTTAGGACTGGAAGGATCCATGCGAATCTTCTCATCCCAGTCCAAGGTCATAAACGACCAAGCTGGGTCAACCTCGGGGTTCACCACCGTGAGGTTGAGTCCATAGCGTTCCTTGATAGCCGTCCAATACGCGACAGAGGCACCACCAAGGGGATCAGTACCGATGTGGACGCCGGATTCAGCAATAGCTTGCATATCGATGACATTCTCAAGATCTGCAACGTACTGCTCGAGGAAGTCATACTCCTCAATCAGACCCTCAGGGTTTGTGCGCTTGACATCAACCAAGCCGCCTTCGATGAGTTCATTAGCCCGAGCAGCAATCCAGTTTGTGGCGGAAGAGTCCGCAGGACCACCGTGGGGAGGGTTGTATTTGAAACCGCCATCCTGAGGTGGGTTATGGCTGGGGGTCACCACGATGCCGTCAGCTTCATCCCCATGCCCGGCTTTGTTGTATTCCAAGATGGCGTGAGAAACAGCAGGCGTGGGGGTGAAACCGTCACGTGAATCTTTGAACGTGCGAACCCCGTTAGCGGCAAGTACTTCCAGAGCTGTTTCGTGAGCAGGGCGGGACAGGCCGTGGGTATCCATGCCGATAAAGAGGGGACCAGTAATTCCCTGCAGGGCACGATATTCCACAATGGCCTGGGTTGTTGCCAGGATGTGTTGCTCATTGAAAGCCGCGTTCAGTGATGAGCCACGGTGGCCACTGGTGCCAAAAACCACGCGCTGTTCAGGCACGGTCATATCCGGAGTCAGGTCGAAATAGGCCCTCACCAACTCATGAATATCAATGAGGTCAGAGGGCAGGGCAGGGGTTCCAGCGCGAGTAGTCACAAGCCAAGTTTGCCAGTGCCGGTACATTTGGAACATGAGTTCTTCAGAAAAAGTTTCCACGGCGCCGGCTTACAGCTATCTCGGGCCTGCCGGAACCTTTACTGAAGCTGCCCTCTCGCAGGTTCCAGAAGCCGCCGGAAAGACCTGGCACTCGGTCAATAACGTGGGCGAGGCGCTCGCAGACGTAGTCTCTGGCCGTTCTGTTGCAGCCATGATCGCGATCGAAAACTCGGTCGAAGGTGGCGTCACAGCAACCCAAGACGCTCTGGCCAACATTCCCAACCTGCGCATCATCGGTGAATACCTTGTCCCCGTTGAGTTCGATCTCGTTGCGCGCCAGGGAACTTCCCTCGCAGACATCAACGTCATCAACGCACACCCAGTTGCTTATGCACAGTGCCGGGGCTGGTTAGAAAAGACCCTGCCTCACCATGGCCACATCCCCTCCTCGAGCAATGTGGCGGCAGCGGCCAGTCTCCTCGAGACAGACACCGCAGATGCCGCCATTGCTCCTGCCGGCATAGCCAAGCACTATGACGTTGAGGTCTTAGCCTCAGGCATTGCCGATAACCCCAACGCGGTAACCAGGTTCGTGCTGGTCAGCAAGACCACCGAACTTCCTGCACCCACCGGTTCAGACAAGACCAGCTTGATTGTGGAGCTACCGGATGACCGCGCCGGTGGTCTTCTGGAAATGCTGGAACAGTTCGCAACCCGTGGTGTGAATCTGTCGCTGATTCAGTCACGTCCCATCGGGGATGAATTTGGCCGATACCGCTTCGTCATTGACGCGGAAGGTCACGCCCGTGACGAACGCGTTGCTGACGCACTTCTTGGTTTGCGCCGTTTCAGCCCCAAGGTGATCTTCCTAGGTTCCTACCCTCGTGCAGACAAAGTCACCACCCAACATTCCCAGCGTTACGCCGACGGCATCTTCCAAGATGCACGTGCGTGGCTTGCGGAAATACTCGGAGACTAGCCTGAACTAAACTGGGCATGTGATTGACCCAGTATTGCTTCGCGAAAACCCTGACGTTATCCGTGCCTCTCAGGTGGCCAGAGGGTCAGACCCTGGATTAGTCGACGCTGCCATCGAAGCTGATGCTGCCCGCCGTGCTGCACTTGCCTTCTTTGAAGAGCTGCGTGCAGAACAGAATGTGTTCAGCAAGAAAGTTGGTCAAGCTCAAGGTGACGAGAAGAAAGCACTCCTCGCTGAAGTTGCCGAGCTAGCTGCCAAAGTGAAGGAAGCTAACGCTGCTGCCTCAGCAGCAGATGAGGCATACACCGAAGCTGCGCGCAAGATTCAAAACCCCATCATCGAAGGCATCCCTTCTGGTGGAGAAGAAAACTTTGTCACCCTGCGTGAAGTGGGAACAATCCCCACCTTCGACTTTGAGGCCAAAGACCACCTCGAACTTGGTGAACTTCTTGGCGCTATCGACATGCCCCGTGGCACAAAAGTTTCTGGTTCACGTTTTTACTTCCTCAAAGGAATTGGAGCTCGCCTCGAGCTTGCTCTAATGAATCTCGCGCTTGATCGTGCTCTCGAAGCAGGCTTCATCCCCCTCATCACACCCACCCTCGTGCGACCTGACATCATGCAGGGCACCGGATTCTTGGGTGAGCACTCCGACGAAATCTATTACCTCCCCGCAGATGATCTCTATCTCACGGGGACAAGTGAGGTTGCGCTCGCCGGATATCACGCAGATGAAATTATTGACCTCAGCAACGGCCCACTGCGTTATGCCGGATGGTCAACCTGCTATCGCCGTGAAGCAGGATCTGGCGGTAAAGATACGCGCGGAATTATTCGAGTTCATCAGTTCAACAAACTCGAAATGTTTGTCTACACCACTCCTGAAGAGGCAGAAGCTGAGCACGACCGCCTCGTTGCATGGCAAGAAGACATGCTTAAATCCTTGGGTCTTGCCTATCGCGTCATTGATGTGGCTGCCGGAGATCTGGGCTCAAGTGCTGCACGCAAGTTTGATATCGAAGCATGGGTCCCCACTCAGGGTGCTTTCCGAGAACTCACCAGTACCTCGAACTGCACCACGTACCAGTCGCGCCGCCTTGACACCCGCTATCGCACCGACAGCGGAAAGACCGCACCGGTTGCCACACTCAATGGAACCCTTGCCACTACGCGTTGGTTGGTTGCAATTTTGGAAACCCACCAGCAAGCAGACGGTTCCGTCCTAGTTCCTGAAGCTTTGCGTCCCTATCTTGGCGGTATTTCTATTCTGACCCCATTGGATGCTCAGTGACCCAGGTTGCCCCAGAAGACCGGTGGCTGGTTGCCCTGGATGTTGACGGGACCCTGCTCACGCATCGCGGTGATGTAGCTCCCGAGGTCGTCGAGGCAGTTCGTGCCGCAGCAGCACGAGGTCACGAAGTGATGCTGGCAACGGGACGAGCACTCGTTGAAACAATTCCTGTCCTACGTCAACTCGATATTTGGCCGGAGTATGTGGTGTGTTCCAACGGAGCCATGCTGCTCAAGCGTGACCCGCTTGCCGATGACGGCTATGTCAAACATCACGTGGAAACGTTCCGTCCCGAAAATGTACTTAATCTTGTGAAGGGCCATCTGCCTGAGGGCATGTATGCCGTGGAAGACGAATTCGGCGACTACTACTTCACCGAACCAATCCCCGGCGTCGATCACAATCTGCTTGCCCACCAGGTCAAGTTCGAAGAACTTCTCAATCTCCGTGCAACACGTGTGGTCGTTGTTTCACCCGATCATGAAACAGAAGACTTCCTCCAGGTTGTTGAACGTATCGGTCTCAAGCAGGTGAGCTACTCCATCGGCTGGGCTGCCTGGCTCGATATTGCGCCCGAGGGTGTGAGCAAAGCCTCTGCCTTAGAGAAGGTTCGTGAGGCTCTCGGCTTCCCACGATCTCGACTGTTTGCTGCCGGAGATGGCAACAACGACATTCAAATGATTGAGTGGGCTGCACAGCTCGGACGCGGCGTTGCCATGGGCAATGCAGAGCCAGAAATCAAGGCTGTTGCGAACGAAGTATGCGGCCAAGTGCACGAGCTGGGATTGCTCGAAGCGCTCAATAAATTGCCCTAAATTCTGCTTTCAGGTCTTTCGCAGGATGCTCTGAGAGCCTAGAGGCTGTCATTCGGGTAGACTCATCCAGTCGAATTCTTCGTGAACTCGACAAGGAGGGCTGTCCGAGCGGCCGATGGAGCTGGTCTTGAAAACCAGTGTGCAGCAATGCATCGTGGGTTCGAATCCCACGCCCTCCGCCATATTCCGTCACTGATCGGGGAAAGCATGAGTGAGCAGAAAGCAACACGTGCGCGCCGCATTCGCAGCGCGCGTGCAGCTATTCGCCACGGCAATGTGGCACCCCGTAAGGGTGGCCGAACCCTCCTGAGCTGGATTGGTGCCGGCCTTGCCGTAGTTATGGTTGCTACCGTGTCGATTGCCGGAATTGCATTCTGGGATATCTCGCGCAGCGCAAACGCGGGTGTGGCTCTGGCAAACGATCAGCGTATTCCTGACATTGGCGCCATCGAAGGTGGTGTCAACTTCCTGCTCGTGGGTAGCGACTCTCGCGAAGGCACCGACCCAGGTGTTTTCGATGCTGACCCCGGTAGCGTTCTCAACGACGTCAACATCCTGCTTCACATCTCAGCGGACCACACCAATGCAACCGTGGTTTCCATTCCCCGTGACATGGTTGTGCACTACGCGGATTGCCCCGACGGTGGTGGCGGCTGGTCTGGTCCTATCAACGGAACCTTGAATGAGGGCGGCCTGCCCTGTGTAGTTCTCACCGTCGAAGAACTCACCGGCTTGAGCATTCCTTTTGCCGCCATGATTCAGTTCAACGGTGTGATTGAGATGGCAAATGCCATCGGTGGTGTTGAAGTTTGTGTGGCCGAGCCCATCGAGGACGAATACACCCAAACATTCCTCGATGCAGGAATGCACACCCTCTCTGGTCTCCAGGCACTGCAGTTCCTGCGCACCCGTCACGGTGTTGGTGACGGTAGTGACCTTGGCCGTATCTCCAACCAGCAGGTTTTCCTCTCCTCCTTGGTGCGCAAGCTCAAGAGTGCACAAACTCTGACCAACCCTGTTGCCCTCTTCGGTCTGGCCAAGGCAGCCATCTCGAACATGACGCTCTCTAACAGCCTCAACAACATCGACACGATGATGTCTATCGCGATGGCGTTGAAAGACATTCCATTGGAGAACGTTGTCTTCGTTCAATACCCCAGCTCCACGGGTGGAACTGGAATTTATGCGGGCAAGGTTCAACCCAACCAGGCCGAAGCAGATGCCCTCTTTGCCGCACTCCTTGCTGATCAACCCATCGCATTGAGCGGAACAACCGGTAACGGTTCAGTCGTTGACCCTGATGCGGAAGCTAAAGCTGCTGCTCAAGCGGAAGCAGAAGCAAAGGCAGCAGCTAAAGCTGCCAAGAAAGCGACAGCTACCCCCACTCCCACAGCGACTCCTGGAGCAACCGCAACGCCCACTCCAACCTCAGCTCCAGTTGCTGTGTTGCCTGAGAACGTGAACGGTCAGACAGCAAACGACTACACCTGCTCTGCTGGCCGCACCCTCGACCAGCAATAAAGCTCGATTATTCTCGGCACAACACTGCCGGTATGATTGCTCTGGTGC
This sequence comes from Aurantimicrobium minutum, assembly GCF_002355535.1. Classification (NCBI taxonomy): domain Bacteria; kingdom Bacillati; phylum Actinomycetota; class Actinomycetes; order Micrococcales; family Microbacteriaceae; genus Aurantimicrobium; species Aurantimicrobium minutum. The sequence continues at coordinate 1,356,674 of NZ_AP017457.1, read as the reverse complement.
TTCTGCATGTCAGGAGTCCAAGGAGACGTCGCATAGTTCGGCCTAGTGCACCACCCTGCTAAGGTGGAGTCCTCGTAAGGGGACCGCGGGTTCAAATCCCGCCGTCTCCGCCAGAAAAGAAGCCCCGTAAGGGGCTTTCTTTATCGGAAAGGCGCATCGTGAAAAGACTCAGCCCGGCACTATCGGCTTTGTATCTTGTTCTCATGATCACTGTGGTCGTCAGTGTGGATACTGCTTATCTCCAACAACACCCTCAAGTGCGGCTCATCGGCAACATTCTCATTGTTGCTGTTTTCACCGCGGGTTACTTTCTGCTTGCGCGTTTCAAAAAGTAATCCCGTACTGCCAAGTCTCAACTTTTTCTTGAACCTTTGTGGTTTCTCCCGTATAGTCAAAAGGTCGGCTCTTGACACTGCATTGTGATGCAGATGGGTTTGTAAGTCAGGTGGGCCGGTTCCCCAACAATTCTGTTGGTGATAGTCACTCGAAGTGAATCGGTCCCGGCCAAAGACTGCCCGGGTTCTTATCAGCGCGTTTGTGTGCTGTTTTGCAACGAATCCAACCCAGAGAAAAAGTCATGCCTAAGAATAAGAAACCTGCCGGCGGTCGTCCGGCCAAGAATTTTGAACCACGCTACGGCGCGAAGAAGTCCGGCGGTCCTTCCGCTGGTTCTCGCAGCCCTGGACACCGCGGATACCGTCCCGAGTCCACTGAAGCACCACGTAAAAACCGCTGGAGCAATGAAGACCGTGACGCACGTCGCGGAGCACCTGCGGGCGAACGTCCCGCTTACGGTGACCGCGTACCACGTGGTGACCGTAACGAACGCCCAGCCTACAACCGCGGTGAGCGTTCTGAGCGCCCTGCCTACGGTGACCGCACCGAGCGTCCACGTTACGAGCGTTCTGAACGTGCTTCCTACGGAGATCGTGCGCCACGCTCAGATCGTCCAGCATATGGTGAGCGTTCCGAGCGCCCTTCGTTCAACCGTGGTGACCGTAATGAACGTCCGGCATACAACCGTGGAGAACGTCCCGCCTACGGAGATCGCACTGAGCGTCCCCGCTACGACCGTGATGGAGCACGCGCAGAGCGCGCTCCATATGGAGACCGCGCACCGCGGAACGACCGACCTTCCTATGGTGACCGCAACGATCGTCCCGCCTACAACCGCGGTGAGCGTTCAGAACGTCCACGCTATGAGCGTTCTGATCGTCCCTCCTACGGTGACCGTGCTCCACGTGGTGAGCGTTCCTATGGTGAGCGTAATGACCGTCCCGCACGCAACTTTGGTGGAGAGCGTCCACGTTGGAACAAGGACGAGGCACCTCGTCGTTCCGCATCCGACTTCTATCCCGCAAAGGACGAGAAGGCCCGCTTTAGCCCTGAAGAAGACGTCGTACTTGAGCGTCTCGAGGCACAAGCAACCACCGCAGCCGATGTTGACGGTGTGAGCTTCTCTGACCTTGGCTTGGGAGATAACATCTGCCGCCAGCTCACCGCCATGGGCGCAGTTGCACCATTCCCCATTCAGGCAGCAACTATTCCCGACGTGCTTTCCGGCAAGGATGTTCTTGGCCGTGGAAAGACCGGATCGGGTAAGACAATCGCCTTCGGTTCACCTGTAGTTGAACGCCTCATGGAAAACAACGGTGGCAAGGACCGTAAGCAGGGTCGACCACCACGTGCACTTATCTTGGCTCCAACCCGTGAGCTCGCAATGCAGATTGACCGCACCGTGCAGCCCATTGCTCGCTCTGTCGGTTTGTTCACCACCACCATCTTTGGCGGTGTTCCTCAGCACAAGCAGGTCATGAGCCTGCGCCGCGGTGTGGACATCATCATTGCAACCCCGGGTCGTTTGGAAGATCTCGTGGAGCAAGGTCACATTGACCTAGGCCACATCGCCATCACTGTGCTCGATGAAGCAGATCACATGTGTGATCTGGGCTTCCTCGAGCCCGTGCAGCGTATCCTCCGCGCCACCAAGGCTGATGGTCAGCGACTGCTGTTCTCGGCAACTTTGGACAAGGGTGTTGCGGCGATCGTGAACGAGTTCCTCAAGGATCCTTCCGTTCACGAGGTTGCTGGTGAAGACCAGGCTTCTTCCACCATTGATCACCGTGTTCTCGTAGTTGATCACCGCGACAAGCCTTTCGTTATTGAACAACTTGCAGCTCGTGAAGGAAAGACACTTATCTTCTCGCGCACCCGTGCATATGCTGAGCAGCTTGCTGACCAGCTCGAGGATGCAGGTATTCCGGCAACCAGCTTGCACGGTGACCTGAACCAGAACCGCCGTACTCGTAACCTTCAGTTGCTCACCAGTGGACGTGTCAACGTCCTCGTGGCAACGGATGTTGCTGCACGCGGTATCCACGTCGATGACATCGATCTGGTTATCCAGGCAGACGCACCTGATGAGTACAAGACTTACATGCACCGTGCCGGTCGCACCGGTCGTGCAGGCAAGCAGGGAACTGTGGTGACGATCATTCCTCGCACCCGTCAGCGTCGTATGAACGACCTGTTGGGCCGCGCAGAGATCGAAGCCGAAATGGTTCCAGCATCCCCTGGTGATGAACTGCTTCAGCAGCTCGCATCAGCTAACGCCTAGTTCTCACAAGACAAGTGCCGCATCCTTCGGGTGCGGCACTTGTTCGTTAACCCAGGGAGCTAGCTCAGAGCAAGAAGTGCTGCTGCCGTGAGTGCGAGAACCATGCCCACCAGCTGAAGTTTGGTGATTTTTTCCCGCAGCACCAGGGCCGCAAGGATGATGGTTCCTGCTGGATACATCGCGGTGAGCACAGACATCACACTCAAGTTTCCGGTTTGGATTCCCAGCAACAGCAGTGCATTTCCTGTGGCGTCTAAAATTCCGCAGCCGAGTGCGAGCAGGATTCCGTTGCGATAGTCGGTTGCTCCGGCGTCACCAACGACGAGGTCTGCCCGGGGTGAGCCATCTTTCCCGAAATAACCTTTTCGGTGTGCCCACCGAATAAGCGCCATGCCAAAAACCACAGAGAACATGATGGTGATGTTCACGAAACGGTTAAACACCAGCGGATAAATGCCCGCATCCGATGGTGCTTGATCCAAAACAATGAGGAATAGCCCAATCAAGATGCCGGAGATGACTGCGAAGATAATGCCGCGAGCTTTGGGTTTCACCGCTTCTTTTTCAGGGGTGAAAGCAACTAGAACGATAGCGATGGCACCAATGACAAGGGCGACATAACCAAACCACACCAGGCTTTCGCCGTTAATGAGCAGGGCCCACATCACAGGGAAGATTGCAGAGATCAATGCACCCAGAGGAGAAAGAATACTCATGGGGCCAATGGCTAGTGCTGCATAGAGCAAGAGAATGGCTACAGCCCCACACAGTCCAGAGAGCAAACCCCACACAATGGCGCCGTCACTGATTTCACCGGGGATGATGAAGGTGAATCCAATGAGGAGAAACAGGCCAATAAGTCCGGCAATGCCGGTGGCCAAAAAGGCACCCATACGCTTGGAAGCAAGGCCTCCGAGGAAGTCACCGCTACCAAAAACGAGGGCACCAGACAGGCCAAAAATCACGGTGAGCATTACTCCAGCCTAGATGTTTCCTGAGAGCCTCGGTGAGGAAACAACAAAGATAACGGGTACTGCTAGCTCAAAATTGTAGGAGCCCCACACACTGTTTGAAACTGAGTTCGTCATGCGCTCAAATAGGGCATACGTTGTAGGTATCCGCCATGAAAGGCCACACACGATGTCTATCCTCGACAAAGTTGAGACAGTAAACGACGTAGCAACAGAAAATGATGCCGCGATGATTGATCGCGCCTATTTATCTCGCTATTTGCTGGGCAAATGGGCAGATGTTCGCCTCGCTTCCCGTGCACTCGCCGGTAAGCCAGAGATGCACAACATCCCAGGCCTTGGTATGGACGAGCACCGCGCTCGCGTGCTTGGACAACTCAAACTTCTGGTGGAAAACGGACAGGTCCACCGGGCTTTCCCTGCCGCCTATGGCGGGCTCGATGATCACGGCGGAAACTTGGCAGCTTTCCAGGAGTTGGTAGCCGCTGACCCTTCTCTCCAGATTAAGTCGGGTGTGCAGTGGGGATTGTTTACTGCCGCAATTGCTCACCTGGGAACCAAAGAACACCACGATCGTTTCCTGCCCTCGGCAATGTCTTTGGAGACCCCAGGTATCTATGCCATGACCGAGACCGGGCACGGCTCCGATGTGTCCTCCATTGCCACCACCGCCACCTTCGATGAGGCAACAGGGGAATGGGTTATCAATACACCCTTCCGCGGAGCATGGAAGGACTACTTGGGTAATGCAGCACTGCACGGAAAAGCAGCAGTGGTCTTCGCTCAACTCATTACCAAGGGAGTCAACCACGGAGTCCACGGCTTCTATGTGCCTATCCGTGACGAGAACGGAAGCTTCCTTCCCGGTATCGGCGGAGAGGACGACGGATACAAGGGCGGACTGAACGGTATTGATAACGGCCGTCTGCACTTTGACCACGTCCGCATTCCACGCAACAACCTGCTGAACCGTTACGGTGACGTCGATGAAAACGGCAACTACACCTCACCAATTGCCAGCCCCGGGCGTCGTTTCTTCACCATGCTGGGAACCTTGGTTCAAGGACGTGTCTCCCTCGATGGTGCCTGCGTCAACGCTTCCAAGATTGGTCTCCAAATAGCGGTGACCTACGGCAACCAACGCCGCCAGTTCTCCAACTCCGGCCAAGAAGAAACCGTTCTCCTGGATTACCAGCGCCACCAGCGTCGTCTCATTCCGCTCCTTGCCACGACCTATGCTCAGACGTTCTCTCAAGAAGTTCTGCTGGAGAAGTTTGATGCGGTCTTCAGCGGACTAGATGATTCAGACGCGAGCCGCGAAGACTTAGAAACCATGGCTGCTGCCTTCAAGCCGCTGTCCACCTGGCACGCACTCAAGACTTTGCAGGATTGTCGTGAAGCATGTGGTGGTCAAGGGTTCCTGGCAGAAAATCGGTTGACTCTGCTGCGTGCAGACATGGATGTCTATGCCACCTTCGAAGGTGACAACAATGTTCTCCTTCAACTCGTGGCAAAGCGCCTGTTGACCGATTACAGCAGAAAGTTCAAAGATGCAGACACCGGCTCCCTTGCTCGCCTCGTAATGGAGCAAGTCACCGAACGTGCCGTGACTGGATCTGGTTTGCGCCGCCTGGGTCAAAACGTTCACGACCTTGGCTCCACTGCTCGTTCCGTGAAGGAACTTCGTGACCCAGAAACGCAACGTGATCTGCTCACCGACCGGGTAGAGACCATGATTGCGAACATCGCGCTTGAACTGCGTGATGCCAAGAAGACGGGCGAAGAAGCAGAAGCTTTCAACCGAAACCAGAGCGCCCTTATCGAAGCAGCTATTGCACACGGCCACTTGCTGCAATGGGAAGCATTCACTAATGCTCTCGACAAGATCACTGATGAGGGAACTCGCCAGGTTGTGACCTGGGTTCGTGACCTCTTCGGCCTCCACGTCATTGAACAAAACCTGTCCTGGTATTTGATCAACGGTCGTCTTTCTGCGCAGCGCGCATCGGCAGTGACCGCATATGTGGATCGTTTGATCACTCGTCTGCGCCCCCACGCACAAGACCTCGTTGATGCGTTTGGGTATGGGCAAGAGCACCTGCGTGCTGAAATTTCTTCCGGTGTCGAGCAGGAACGACAGGACGAAGCCAGAGCATATATGGCAGAACTTGTTCGTTCAGGCAAAGCACCCATTCCAGAAAAATCTTCCAGAAAGTAGCCTCCAAGCACACAGAAGCCGCCTTCCGAATTCGGAAAGCGGCTTCTGTGGTTAGTACCTAGATGACGTGGTTTTCGTCAGATTCTTTGATCTGCTCTACTTCCTCTTTGCGTGTGGAACCTAGCGACAAGGTTGCTAAGAAACCAAGGACTAAGAATCCTGCAGCGGCAAAGGCACCGTAACGTGTTCCGTCAGAAAGAGCCTGCTTGGCATTGTCTGCCACGGGCTGCGTGGTGGGATCCGCCTCGAGCTGGACAATGGCTCCACCGGCGCTATCCACAACCGCGGTAACCACTTGGGTGACCTGCTCTTCAGGCAGACCCTCAGAGGTGAGGTCATTGGTGAGCTGGATTTGCACCGAGGTAAACAAGATTGTTCCCAAGATGGCGATACCCAACGCAGAACCAAGCTGGCGCGAGGTGCTCTGAGTTCCAGAAGCCTGACCGGATTCTTGGACGGGAACATCCTTCAAGATCACGTTGGTCAGCTGAGCGGTGGCAAGACCAACACCCAAACCGTAAACGAACAACCATGGCACCACGTTGACCCACGATGCACTTGGAGAAATGGCGAAGCCGACGCCGGTCACACCCACAATTTCCAGCAGGATACCCATGCGCACCATCGTGACCGGAGAGACTCGACCGGACAGACCTCCGGCTAAACCGGAGGCGACGAACGCACCACCGGCGAGACCCAACAGAACAAAACCTGTCTGCAGTGCGTCATAGCCAATAACGAACTGCAACCACAGAGGAAGTGACAAGATGATGCCGAATTCGCCCAACGAGATCACCATGGCTGCGATGTTTCCGTTGCGGAAGGAGGCAATCGTGAACAGGTTGAAGGAGATCAGGGCGGACTTACCCTTGCGAATGCGGTTAGCGCCGTGGGTAATAAACAACGTGGACGCGAGGATGAAGATGAGGAACAGCACAGGAATGATTGAAATCTTTCCTGGCCACGTCCAGTCGCCCACAGTGAATGGCTTGTTGACTTCCCACCAGCCGTAGGTGCGGCCTTCGATGAGGGCAAACACCAGAGTCGACATTGCTATGACGGAGTAGAACGCACCCATCCAGTCGATACTGCCTGTGGCGGATTCTTCTTTGGATTCCTTAACCGTGAGCAGTGCACCAATAATGATGATGATTCCGACAGGGATATTGATACCAAAAGCCCAACGCCATGAGTAGTCAGTGGTCAACCATCCACCAAGAAGCGGCCCAACGGCCACCATTCCACCAATGGTTGAACCCCAGATAGCAAAGGCGATGCCTCGCTCTTTGCCCTGGAAAGTGGCATTGACCAACGACAGGGTGGTGGGCAGAACCATGGCGCCACCGAAACCTTGCAGCACACGAGCAGCAATGAGGATGTCGCCGCTTTGAGAGAATCCGGCAATCACCGAGGACACAACAAAGATGGCCATACCGAGAATCATCACCCGGCGGCGGCCGAAGCGGTCAGCGAGTGCACCAAACACGAGGAGTAACGCTGCAAAGACGAGAGTGTAGGACTCTTGAACCCACTGCACCTGGGTGCTGGTAATTCCTAAGTCTTCGATGATGGAGGGAATCGAAACATTGATAATGGTCGAGTCAACGATGATGAGCGAAACGGCGAGGCTAATAAATAGCAGGCCGAACCAGCGTGTGCGTGGAGAAGTCATGAATTCAATCTACTCTTCCGGCAACTGCGTAGGCTGGAGGCAAGGGAGGTGGGAGCATGGCAGAACATGACGTAGAAATCGCCGAACTTCTTGAGCCTGGGCAAAAACCAAGCCCGCACCACCCTTCACGTGAACGTGTTAAGGGAAAAGGGTATTTCCGTCGTCTCGGTCCCGGCATTGTCACCGGCGCTGCCGATGATGATCCTTCTGGAATCGGTACCTATTCTCAGGTAGGTGCAGCAACCGGGAACCGGTTGCTGTGGAGTGCCCCACTTCTGCTGCCCCTCGCTTTTGCCGTTCAAGAAGCCTGCGCACGTATTGCTCTTGTGACCGGGCACGGACTGGCCGGAGTTATCAAGAGGCGCATGCCTGCGCCCATTTTGTATCTGTGCTTGGCACTGGTTGTGGTCGCCAACACGGTCAATATTTCTGCTGATCTTGGTTCTATGGCTGCGGCACTGCAGCTTCTTGTTCCTGTTCCTCAACTTCTGGGCGTGGTGCTTTTCGCCGCGATTATTGTTATCGCTGAGGTGTTTGTTCCCTATCACCAATACGCCAAGATTCTGCGCTGGTTGTGTTTGTCGCTGTTGGCCTATGTGGCCGTGATGTTCGTTGCTCAGGTTGAGTGGTCCCAGGTCCTTCACGATCTCTTTATCCCCCAGTTCACCTGGAGTAAAGGAGACATTGCTTTGCTGATCGCTATTGCGGGAACAACCATCTCTCCCTATCTGTTCTTTTGGCAATCTGCTGAAGAGGTTGAGGAGCGTCGAAAGAGTTCTCACTATCGCGTGACATCAACACATGTTCGTGCCATGCGCGGAGACGTCTTTGCTGGAATGTTCACCGGTGTCTTCGTCATGGCAGCCATCATGATTACCGCCGCGGCCACTCTGCACAAAAACGGAATCACCGATATTCAAACTGCTGAACAAGCGGCGCAAGCCTTGACCCCCATAGCGGGAGATTTTGCGGGAGTGTTGTTCCTGTTGGGCATTGTGGGAACAGGTTTGCTTAGTGTTCCCGTCCTCGCAGGAGCAAGCTCCTATGCCATGGCTGAAACTTTTGGGTGGCGTGAGAGTTTAGAAAAGCGTCCCAGCCAAGCCAGGGCCTTTTATGGCGTGATTTTCTTTTCCATCTTGGTGGGACTTATTCTCAACCTCATCGGGCTCAACCCGATGCAGTTTCTGGTCATTGCCGCGATCACCAATGGCTTGGCTGCGCCAATCTTGATGGCGGTGATTTGGTGGCTTGCCAGCGATGAAAAACTCTTGGGCAAATGGAAGAGCCCCCTGTGGTCGCGCATACTGTTAGGTATTGCGACTATTGCGATGGCTCTACTGCCATTGCTGTGGTTGTTAGCGCCCTAAGCGGCTACTTCTTCCTGCTGCTTCTTTTTGCTGAAGACGAAGAGGTAGAGAATTTCGAGAATGCCTGCAGTGTTGAGAACAAACAGCACGGTGAACCAGGGAACAGACTTTAATGACCCTGCGCGATACAGCGCGAAGGCCTTCCAGATTGAGCTCCAGAGAACGAGGATAAGGATGAGGGCAAAGAGGCCAGGTTCTTCAACCAGGAGGCCTTGATCAGTGTACATAACACCAGTTTAGGAAACTCACCCTGTTAGTGAGCTGAAACTGTTGATAACGTCGAGCATGTGAGCACACCGTCGCGCAAAATCACTGCACTAGTCCGCTGGGGAATTTCAGCCTGGGTCTTCGCAGCAATCGCCACCCAAATTTGGTCCGAAGTGGCCAACGACGCCTTTTATCCAGAAAAGTACTTTAGTTACTTCACCATTCAATCCAGCCTGATCAACATCGTCGCGTTCGCGGTCGGTGGCTGGTTAGCGTGGACCCGGGTACAGGATACGAGACTGTTCACAATCGTTCGCGTCTCTGTCTTCTCTTATGCGATCGTCACCGGTGTGGTTTACAACCTGTTACTGCGCAACATTCCTTCCGAAGGGTATGAGCCTCCTGCGTGGTGCAACGAAAGCACACACGTGTGGGTTCCTATCGTGATTGTGCTCGAGTGGCTTTTTGCTTCAGGCCGAATCGCTCTGCGCCTCAGAGCAATGTGGTGGGCTCTGCTTTACCCGCTTGCATGGGTTGCCTTCACCGTGATTCGAGGAATGATCACCGGGTGGTGGCCTTATCCCTTCCTTGAACCTGATGGCCCTAACGGTGTTGGCGGAGTGGTGGCATACATCTTTGGTATTGCCGCGTTCATGGCATTCAATGCGTTTATCGCATTGCTCATTGCACGAGTGTGGGCACGCCTGCGCTCGCAGCCTCTGCACCCTTAGAGAGTTCTAGGCTGAAGGTATGAGTGACACGTTCGACACCGCAGAAATTCTCAAGTCCAGCTTTACGCCGGAAGATCTGCTGGATGACGATGCCCCCACCACACTGACCGAAGATGATGCTTGGCGGCAGGGTTTCCCCTACGACACCAAGATGACTAGGAAAGAGTATGAGCACCGCAAGCATGTCTTGCAGGTGGAACTGCTCAAACTGCAGGTGTGGATTAAAGAAACAGGTCAACGCGTCATCATCTTGTTTGAAGGCCGTGATGCTGCGGGTAAGGGTGGAACCATCAAACGCTTCATGGAGCACCTCAACCCTCGTGGTGCACGAGTGGTTGCTCTCGAAAAACCAACAGAGCGTGAACGCACCCAGTGGTATTTCCAACGCTACGTCGAACATCTCCCAGCCGCGGGAGAACTCGTCATGTTTGACCGCTCTTGGTACAACCGCGCAGGGGTGGAACGTGTAATGGGATATTGCACGGAAGCGGAGTATGAAGAATTTATTCGCTCTGCTCCAGAGTTCGAACGCATGCTCGCAAAGTCTGGAGTCAAGATTTTCAAATTCTGGTTCTCTGTGGGGGAAGCGGAGCAGCGTCGACGCTTCCTCGAACGTCGTACAGACCCCGTTAAACGCTGGAAGCTTTCCCCCACTGATTTAGCATCACTGGATAAATGGGATGCCTATACCGAAGCCAAAGAGGCAATGTTTAGAGCCACCAGCACCGATGTGGCGCCGTGGACAGTCGTGAAATCGAACGATAAGAAACGTGCACGCCTCGAAGCGATGAAGTGGGTACTGAATGCCTTCAACTACGAGGGCAAGGATTCCAGTGTGATTGGCCTGAACGATTCACTGATCATAGGTAGCCCTGCTGAGGTCTACGACCAGGGTGAATCTCCCACCACCGCCATTCCTGTTGTCACGAAGTTGAGGTAGACATGTCAGTGAACTATGGCGCCCAAGCATCTATCGATTTCTTTTCACGGCCTAGGCCTACTCGTGAACAACGCAGAATTCTTGGGGAGCATCGCCGTGAACAAGTTCCGTTGGAAAGCCATGCGGGTCTTCCAGCACCCCACGAACGTGAAGAGGCGCTGGGTATTCTGCGCGGACAAGAAGCAGACCGCGAACAGTCTTTAGTGCCGCTGAGATACGAACGAATGTCTCAGAACCCTTTTGCCTATCTGCGCGGGGCGGCTGCTGTCATGGCCCACGATCTTTCCCTGCAACCCAACAGTGGTATTGAAGTGCAGCTGTGCGGGGATGCCCACCTGGCAAACTTTGGCATGTTTGCCTCACAAGAGCGCAGCCTGGTTTTTGACCTCAATGATTTTGATGAAACTGCTCCGGGACCTTTTGAGTGGGATGTGAAGCGATTGGCTGCCAGCTTTGCGCTGGCTGCTCGCAACAACGGTCTCAGTAGGGACGAACAGTTCACTGCGTGTCAGATATCTGCTCAGTCATACCGCGAATGGATGTCTGCCTTCAGTGAGCGCAAAACCTTAGATTTATGGTTTGCCAAAGTGGACGTCAAGTGGATGATGTCGCAGATGAAAAACTCGGACATTCGTTCCATGTTTGAAAAGGCAAGCAACAAAGCCAAGAAGAAAACCGTTGATTCTGCCGTGAACAAACTCACCGAGGTTGTCGATGGACAGCGACGCTTCCGCGCCGATCCACCCCTGCTGACTCCTATTGATGACGCGGCCGTAGGCACTGTTGTTGAAGCACTCGCACCGGTCTTCACCGACTACATCAAAACGCTGCAACCTGACCGTGCAATCTTGCTCTCTCGCTACTCGTTCAAACACCTCGCTTTCAAAGTAGTTGGAGTGGGGTCCGTGGGTACTCGGGCATATGTCATGTTGCTTGAGTCTGGTGATGGTGAACCCCTGATTCTGCAGGCAAAGCAAGCCAGCGCCTCAGTACTTGAGCCCTATGTGGGAGAGAGTGTTTTCTCCAACTCGGGTGAAAGAGTTGTTGTGGGAACCCGTCTCATGCAGGCAACCGGCGACCCCTTCTTGGGTTGGTGCCATGGTGGAGCGACTACCCCACATGATTTTTATTTCCGTCAACTGTGGGACATGAAGGGATCCATCGACGTAGCCAAGCTTGATGTCGAAGGCATTAATTCTTATGCCCGTATCTGCGGAGCAGTGTTAGCGAGGGCACATGCTCGCGCTGGCGATGCCTCCTTCATCACCGGATACTTGGGAACCTCGAAGGCCTTTGATAAAGCCATCGCGGAATATGCGCTGGGTTATGCCGATATTTCTGAGCATGATCATCAACAACTCATCACTGCTCTGGCCACTTCATGACGTCCGCGGAACCGATTCTTTCGGATATCACCATCCCTCTTGAGTCTGGTGAACACATCCCGGGCAGGCTCGCTGTACCTCAAGGGAAGGGTCCCTTCCCTGCAGTGGTGATTGTGCACGAGGTGTTCGGGATTGATGAATCCATGACTTCCCACATCTCCCGGATGGCCAGTGCGGGATACCTGGTTCTCATGCCTGATCTCTATAGTCGCGGTGGCATGCGGAAATGTTTGAAAGCCACCTTCCGCGCACTCGTGGATGGAACAGGTCAGGCATATCAGGATATTGAAGCTGCAAAAAACTATCTGCTGTCCAGACCTGATTGCACCGGCAAGATTGGCGTGATGGGCTTTTGCATGGGCGGTGGTTTCGCCTTGCAGCTGGTGAACAAAGGCTATGACGCTGCTGCAGTGAATTACGGCCAAGCGGCGAAGGATCTCGATACACAACTACAGGGATCTTGTCCGATTGTGGCCAGTTTCGGAGGGAAAGATCTTTCCCTCAAAGGTGCAGGACCCAAGTTGGAAGCAGCTTTGACCAAGGCAGGTATCCCGCACGACGTGAAGGTTTATCCCGAAGCTTCACACGCATTTATGAACCCCACACAAGCTGGCCCGAAAGCTCTGCGTCCCCTTATGAATACTGTCGTTGGATTCAAGCCACGTCCGGAGGAAGCAGCCGATGCCTGGCAGCGCATCGAGCGCTTCTTTGGCGAACATCTTGGCTAATGCGCGCCATTAAGCTTGGAGAGTGACTACACCTCAGCTTCCTGCTCGTTCCAAGGCGCTCATGGATGCGCTGTCCGAGCGCGTCGTCATCGCTGACGGCGCCATGGGAACCATGCTGCAAGATCACAACCCCAGCCTGGATGATTTTCAACAGTTGGAGGGGTGTAACGAGATTCTCAATGTGAGCCGCCCCGATATTGTCACCGCGGTTCATGATGCCTACTTCAAAACTGGCATTGACTGTGTTGAAACCAACACCTTTGGCGCTAACTGGTCCAACCTGGGTGACTATGGCATTGAAGATCGCATAACGGAGCTGGCTCAAGCAGGAGCAGAAATTGCTCGAGCAAGTGCTGAAAAGTTTGAAGCCGCTGATGGCCGGATGCGGTGGGTGCTGGGATCGATGGGCCCGGGAACAAAACTTCCCAGCCTGGGTCACACCACCTATGCACACCTGAAGGCAACATTCGCTGAACAAGCTGTGGGGCTAATTCGCGGCGGAGCAGATGCTTTCCTGGTTGAAACCTCGCAGGATCTGCTCCAAACCAAAGCAGCCGTGAACGGCTGCAAGCAAGCCATCGAGGAAGAGGGAATCAAGCTCCCTATCTTTGTTGAGGTCACCGTGGAGACCACCGGAACCATGTTGATGGGTTCCGAGATTGGTGCAGCACTGACTGCCCTCGAGCCGTTAGGCATCGACATGATTGGGTTGAACTGCGCTACCGGTCCTGCCGAAATGAGCGAGCACCTTCGCCAACTTTCCAAGAACTCCACCGTTCCCGTCATGGTGATGCCCAACGCAGGTTTGCCTGAGCTCACCGCAGACGGCGCTCGTTATCCACTTGGGCCAGAAGAGTTGGCAACCGCTCACGAACAGTTTGTGAAAGAGTTTGGTCTTGCTTTGGTTGGTGGCTGCTGCGGCACAACACCTGCCCACCTCAAGGCTGTGGTTGACCGTGTTGGCGGAATGAAACTCACCCCGCGCAACCCCCAGCATGAAGCCGGTGTTGCCAGCCTCTACCAGCACGTTCCTTTTGACCAGGACAACACCTTCCTCGCTATTGGTGAACGTACAAACGCCAACGGTTCAAAAGCCTTCCGTGAAGCGATGCTCGAGAGCCGCTGGGATGACTGTGTTGAGATTGCACGCAAGCAAGTTCGTGACGGTGCTCACCTGCTCGATGTCTGCGTGGACTATGTCGGTCGTGATGGCACCGATGACGCCCGCGAAATCGTGTCACGATTCGCGAGTGCGTCCACGCTGCCATTGGTCATCGACTCCACAGAACCTGCCGTGCTGCAAGCGGGCATGGAATTGATTGGTGGCCGTCCGGTTGTGAACTCGGTCAACTTCGAAGATGGCGATGGCCCAGATTCTCGTTTTGGCAGAATTATGCCGCTGGTCAAAGAGCATGGCGCAGCTGTAATCGCTCTGACGATCGACGAAGAAGGTCAGGCGCGCACCACTGAAGACAAGGTGCGCATTGCCAGTCGTTTGATTGACACCCTCGTCAACGACTGGGACATGCGTGTGGATGACATCATCGTTGATGCTCTCACGTTTCCCATTGCCACCGGTCAGGAAGAAACGCGTCGCGACGCGATTGAAACCATTGAAGCTATTCGCCAGATCAATGCGAAATACCCCGGAATCCACACCACACTGGGTGTCTCCAATGTGTCCTTCGGTTTGAACCCCGCCTCGCGTGCTGTGCTGAACTCGGTTTTCATCCACGAAGCTGTGGAGGCCGGACTAGATTCAGCAATCGTGGATGCTGCCAAGATTGTTCCCCTGGCCTCCATCCCAGAACAGCAGCGCAAAGTTGCTTTGGATTTGGTGTGGGACCGTCGCGAATACGATGCTGAGGGCAACCTCACCTATGACCCCCTCGCGACCATGCTGGATCTCTTTGATGGTGTTGACTCGTCAAGCTTGAAGGATGCGCGAGCTGCAGAACTTGCTGCTCTTCCCGTGGGAGAGCGCCTCGAGCGCCGCATTATTGACGGCGAATCCAAAGGCCTCGAGGAGGACCTCGACCTCGCCCGCGCTGAAGGCACATCAGCACTCGACATCATTAACAATCACTTGCTGGCAGGCATGAAGGTGGTTGGCGAGCGTTTCGGCAGTGGTGAAATGCAGCTTCCTTTCGTGCTGCAGTCTGCTGAGGTCATGAAGACCGCCGTGGCGTTGCTTGAACCTCACATGGAAAAAAGTGATGAAGCCGGTAAGGGAACCATTGTCCTGGCCACCGTCCGTGGTGACGTTCACGACATTGGTAAGAACCTGGTGGACATCATCCTCACCAACAACGGCTATGACGTCATCAATATCGGCATCAAGAAAACCATCAACGAAATCATTCAGGCTGCGGAAGAAAACAATGCTGATGTGATCGGTATGAGTGGTTTGCTGGTCAAGAGCACCGTGGTGATGAAAGAAAACCTCGAAGAGCTCACTAGTAGAGGGCTAGGCACCAAGTGGCCTGTCATTCTCGGTGGGGCCGCCTTGACCAGAACCTTCGTGGAAGATGATTTGGCCTCCATGTTTGATGGCACCGTGCGATACGCACGCGATGCCTTCGAAGGCTTAGCCCTGATGGAACCACTGGTTGCGATCAGTCGTGGTGCAGATCCTGAGAGCGTCGGTTTGCCCCAGCTGAAGAAGCGTATTCACAAGCAAAGCCTGCTTGAAGTAACCGAACCCGAGAACATGCCCACACGTTCGGATGTTGCGCTGGATAACCCCGTCCCCACGCCCCCGTTCTGGGGAACGCGCATCGTCAAGGGTATTGCCCTCGCTGATTACGCGGCTTTCCTTGATGAACGTGCCACGTTCATGGGGCAGTGGGGTCTCAAACCCAGCCGCGCTGATGACGGGGCAAGTTATGAAGAGCTGGTAGAGACCGAAGGTCGGCCACGGCTTCGTTATTGGCTTGATCGCATCCTTGCCGAGGGCATGATGGATGCCTCGGTTGTCTATGGCTACTTCCCAGCAGTCTCAGAAGGGGATGATCTCGTCATCCTGAACCACGGCGATGATCCTCAAGGAATTCTGGGTCAACCAGGACTTTTAGCCCCCGATGGCGGCTCAGCACAGCTTCCAAGCGGGGGAGCCATCGGCTCCGACCGCCTGCGATTTACCTTCCCACGCCAACGCCGTGATCGTCACTTGTGCCTGTCTGACTTCGTCAAGTCTCGAGAAAGCGGCCAAGTAGACGTGGTGGGCTTCCAGTTGGTCACCGTTGGTGCAACAGTTGACCAGTTCACCGCCAAAATGTTCGCAGAGAACGCTTACCGCGACTACATGGAGCTCAACGGTTTAGCAATGCAGCTCACGGAGTCTTTGGCTGAGTTCTGGCACTCCAGAATGCGTGAAGAACTGGGCTTCAAAGCTGAAGATCCTGATGATCTCGCCGGAATGTTCAAGTTGAACTACCGCGGTGCTCGTTTCTCCCTGGGGTACCCCGCGTGCCCTGACATGGAGGACCGCCGCAAGGTTGTTGAACTCCTGCGTCCAGAACGTGTCGGCGTTGAACTGTCTGAGGAACTTCAATTACACCCAGAGCAGTCCACTGACGCTTTTGTATTCCACCACCCTGAGGCAAAGTACTTCTCGGTCTAACTGAGGGTCCTCGTAAGCGTCAATTGATGCTCATAGCCTGTAAATTCGCATAATTCAAAATATGTACATAATAAATACACAAAATTATGTACAAATTTAGTAATATTGGAACGTGTGGTACTCAAACCCGGATGTCATCGTCAGCGTTGCCGATGCCAGGGAGAATCTTTCGAAGATTTTGAAGACTTTTCGGGCAGACCCGAATGCACTTCCCGTGGTGATGGGTGCACATCGTAAACCTGAGGCGGTCATTGTTCCCTATAAGGAATACATGGCCGGCCGCAAGGTTCTTCTGGGTGGATCGGGAAACGTGAGCATGGAAGCACTCGGTGAAATGAGTGATGTTCTCCACAAACTGGCGGCCATGAACAACATTGATGAGTTGGCTATCTTTGGGCCTGCGCTGACAGATTCACTCAGAGAAGACGATCCCCTCGACATGCTGGTGGGACCAAGCGCTCAGGCGACCTATTTTGACCTGGTGCAGTTTGCCACCGAGATGGAGCTGGTACTGCGCAGGTTTGTCAATGTGGTCAACCGTGACGGATTACACCCCATCTCGGATGCACACATCCTCGATGAGGCTGTGTATATCTAGAGTTTTGCTCGGCGCAGTGCTTTCAATGCTGGTGCACCAATAAGTGCAAGACCGACTGCCGTGGTGATGGCACGCACGGTGTCCCAGGTGAGAGTCGACGTCAGAAGCGTATAGACCGCAAAGTGGCTGAGGTTCTCAAACAGGCTGCCACCAGGAACGTAACTGATGTCCGTTTCTGGCCCCACTCCAAACGGCCAGAACCAGAGGTTCATTATTGCGCCAAAAAGATAGGAGGCACAGACGCCATATACCGCCAGCATCACAATTTCTTTGCGACGCGATGATTTATCTGTTGGTGGGGTGTTGCGCCCAGGCAACAATCCAGCACCTGCCCCCACCCAGCCGGCGGCAAACATTTGGAAAGCAGTCCAGGGACCCAACCCGCCCCACAGCGCAGAAGACAACGCAATGGTGAGCATGCCGAGCAGGAAACCAAATCGTGCACCAAAAGCACGTCCGCCCAGAATCAACACAATAAAGACGGCTTCAAAGCCGCCCACCCCTGTGCTGGCAATGCGCACGGCTGTGCCCACGGCAGTGAGCAAACCAAGGAGGGCAAGAGTTTTGGAACTGGTGATGCTGCCATCAAGAATCAGCGACATCACTACAACCAGCAGCGGAACAACAGCAAAGACAACGAAAGGAACGGCAGCTTGAGCCTGGGTGGGAAGTGCAGAAGTGAACAATGGCCAGGCAAAAGCAGCAAGTGCCATGAGCGAGGCAGCCACTACAAGGCTCGTTCTCAGTGAACTTAGTCGCGTCAGCATGCGTTTACCTGCTCGGGGTGGATGAGTGTTCCTTCTGCCACGGTGAAGATTCGCGCATTGAGACTGCGTACAAATTCAACATCGTGGGTTGCAAACACCACAACTGTTCCAGTTTCGGCAACACAGCGCAGAACCTCTGCCATGGCAGAGCGTGAGTGAGGATCTAAACCTCGAGTGGGTTCATCAATTGTGATGACACCTGGTTTCCAACTGAGTTGAAGAGCAATAGCCAGAGCGCGCTGAGTTCCAGCGGAGAGGTCACGAGGATGAGTTCTCAACAACTTCGAAGATAAAACATCACGAGATAGCAGAGATCGGAAGGTGAGCTCGGTCAACCCCGTGTCGGCAGGAACACCAGCAATCTTGTCGGCATACTCGAGCTCCTCCGCCAAGCTTTCGCTCATGAACAGCCAGGAGGCCTGTTCGGGAACACTAGCTACGAGTCTGACCTTCTGTGTTGCAGGAAGGGTCGAAAGGTCTGTTCCCAACACCTCCACCACTCCAGCAGACCGCGTGCTGCTTAGAGCATTAAGAAGAGATGTTTTTCCCACCCCGTTTGCGCCAGTGAGCGCAATGATGTCTCCTGTGCGTGCAGTGAAGGAGACGTCACTTAAGACCTTCTTTTTACCGTGAGCAACTCCTAAGCCGGTGACAGCAAGGACCAAATCAGAACTGGTCAAGGGCAGAGCACGAGCAGGAAACATTGATGCAGGAACAAACTGTCCTTCAGATACCGCTCCAGCTTCAAGCACGAGCCAGCGAGGATCAAGTGCTTGCAACGCTGCTGTGTGGTGTTCAGATAGCACGATGGTCATGCCTGAGGTACGCAGACGATCCAGAATCTCAATGAGCTCTGACACTGACGCAGAATCAAGATCTGCCAGTGGCTCATCGAGTATAAGAATTTGTGGTGATGCCGCCAGTGCACTCGCGAGAGCTACGCGAGTTGCCTGACCAGCTGAGAGCAGATCCACGGGCACATCTGCATAGTCACGGAGACCATACTCACTCAGGAGCTCGTCAACTCGGGAAAGAAGGAGCTCCTTGGTTTCACCGTGTAGACGAAGAGTAAACTCCAGTTCTTCACGTGCGGTGGATGCAGTGAAACTCAGGCGAACATTTTGGGGAACGAAACCGATTAAGGCTGCGGTGTCGCGCGGTGGAACACGGATGCGGTCAATGGTGCCCAGAGTGAGAGTACCGGTGGCAATACCCGCATGGAAATGCTGGCTGAGGCCAGCGATGCTTTCCAAAAGGGATGTCTTTCCAGAGCCTGTTGCACCGGTCAGCACGGACACAGTGCCTGGGGCAAATGAAACGGAAACGTTGTTCAGTACGGTGTGATCACCGAAACTCAGTGAGTACTTTTCCAACGTGATGGGACTGGGGTTTGCCTCACGAAGTTGCCCCCTCGAGCCAAAACCTGCAAGCTCCATTGCGGCAGCGAGGGCAACGGACTTTTCAACGGTGTGCTCGAGAACGGGAACGACCACGGCAAAACGAGAGGTGATTCCACGCAGGGTTCGATACGTGTTGATCTTCTTCACTTGAGCAAGCAACGTGGGGAAGCTTGCCAACGCAATCGTCAGCGCTGTTCCGACAGAACGCGAATACTTCAATCCAGAAAGTGAGACCAACAGCTTCCTGAAGTCAATGAGAGAACTGAATAAACCACAGGCCACGATGATGGCCACAAAAGGGAGAGCAAGCAGTGCTGCTTGCCCAACAGCTATCCAACTGAAGGAACCAAAAAGAAGGCGATAGAAAATACGAAGCGCAATGAAGATGGCGGCAAACGACAGACTCACCCACAAGGGCGTCCATCGTGAGCGGCCGGGCAACATTATTCGCTCACGGGAGTGGGGGTGCTCTCACCGGTGGTGAAAACCAAACCGAGAGACTCACCCTTTTTGATAATCAGATCGCCCAAACCAGACTGGGCATACTCCCACTGGCCGCCGGCAGAAGACTTCTGCCACAGCGCCCAGTAGGCAAATGCGGGAGGCATATCTGCACACGATTCTGTGAACTCTGCTTGACCTTCAACAACAACGGGCTCGGTTGGAGAGGGCAAACCGTTGACACGGCAGACAATGGCATCGCCATAGGTGGCCGTTCCTTCGGTTTCGAATCCGGCCTCGTGCACCACATCAATTGCTTTGGCAGAGTCGCCAGAGATATCAACACAGGTGGTGCTTCCGGTTCCATCGAGAACACCAAAGTTCACAACAACTTCTACGCCGTTACACCCTGAAGGTTCTTCAGAGATTGTTTCGGCCGGTGCCGAAGTGCAGGTTGTGAGAGTGAGGGCAAGCAGCAGACCACTGGTTGTCAGAAGAGCGCGGGGGATAGACATGGGTTCTCCAGAGTTAGAAACTGTACGCAACTGGAGGCTTCCTTTGATGTGCGCGGTGGTACTAGTTTATCCAGACCCCGGAGGCACTATTGCGTAGAGTAAAGACATGACTGAACACGAACTTCTTGAACTGTGGAACAAAGCACGATTCCACATCGTTGTTTCACAATTTGCCCCCACCTTTTTGCTCATTGTCACCGTGGGTCTCATTACCCTCGGCTTAGCGACGGCGCCACTGTTCCTCACCCTCGCAACAGTCGGAATCTTGCTCGCTTCAGGAATTTTGGGAGCACTCGCGCAGTACTCCAGCGCGACACAGGCGCAGGCTATCGCTGAAGATCTCGCTGCCGTGAAGAACCCATCAGCAGCAACGCGTCAGGCCATTGCCTTCTCAAAGTGGCTCAACGTTGTGCGCTTTGTGACGCCAACAATCTTCGTGCTGATTTTCTTACTGCTGACAGCAGTTTTGCTTGTGGGTTAGAACCCAAAGTCTCCGAAGTCACCAAACCCGGCGTCACCGAATCCGGCATCACCCATGCCGGGGTCTGCAAATCCACCGTCGGCAGAGATGGTCTCATTTCCACCAAAATCTGATCCAGCATCGCCTCCGGTGTCAGCACCTGCGGTGTCTGCTCCCATATCCATCGGCATGAAAGCAGTCATCAAGCTTGATGCGATGACATAACCGGCAACGCTTCCAAGTAGCGAGCTGGCAAACATGGTTCCAAATCCGGGAGCCCCTCCAGCTTGGCCAAGCGTGCGCTCCATTGTTCCTGGCTGGCGCATTTCAGAGCGTGTGGCTGACACTGCAAGAGCACGGGGCTCCTCGCTCAGGGGAGCTTCTCCAGCAGGAGCGTCTGCACTGAGCTGGGTGTAAAGAATGTGACGCTGCTCGGGGGTGAGCTTGCTAAAGGCCTCCTCATGCACCTGTTCAATTGCTTCAGGGGAAGCGGTGCGCAGCAGGTAGCGATAACGCTCAACAGCTATCTCGTCTTCGTTGCGAGCAGCACTGGCCTGACGAACCTGCTGTGTGGTGCGACGATATTCTTCGTCCTGATTAGTTCCAAAGAGTTTGTCGAGAAATCCCATGGCAACAATCTATGGCTGGTTGCTGAAAGATTGCCGAAAGATTCTTAGGAGTGAGCCGGAGTCTCCTGGGGAGCCCGGGCATCTGCCATCGCGCGGATAATGAAACCGACCACAGCACCTGTAATGGCAATGGGAGCTATAGCCTCCCCAGCACCACCGATCAGCACTGCAGCTAGAAGTGCACTCGTTGCGGGCAGTTTTAGGAAGGCCGCTGAAGCCCCAGCAATACCTGCAGCCGCAAAAGCGCTCACTGGTGAACCGGGGAAATGCAGGCTCACCAAAACTCCCACCGCAACACCTAAGAAGGTGATGGGGAAGATTGGTCCACCACGGAAACCAGAACCCAAGGTCAGCGAATAGATTGCTGTCTTGGCCAGCAAGACAAAAATCACCACAAACACAGAGCTCTCGGCAATCAGCCCAGACATTCCGCTGTTGCCGCTAAAAAGCAGCTGGTTGAGCTCAATCCCGAAGAAGGTCTGGCCCACAAAGACCAGCGCAATAATGATGGCAACAGAGATAAACAAAGTGGGAGCGAACTTCTTGTCAGAGAAGGCTTGAACACGACCACCCAGGGCACGGGTAGACAGTGCAATGAGACCGGCAATGACAGCCACCAACACAGCTCCGAGAAAATCACCAGGGTCGATTGTGGAATAGTCAGGAATTCCCTGCACGGCCAATGGGTGCACTTCAAAACCTTTGAATCTCCAGATTCCGGTTTGAACGATAAAGCTCGCAGCTAAAGCTGTCATCACTGGAAGGATCAGCGCGTAGGGGACTATTCCAATTGCAGCAAACTCCAAGATCATAAAGGCTGTAATAAAGGGGTTGCCGAAAACAGCACCAATTGCAGCAGCACCAGAGATGAACATTGCCGCCTTGCGTGTTTGTTCATCATGACTTCGCGTAGTCAACAGAGCAAGAGTGGTTCCCAAAATAATCAATGGAGCTTCTGGGCCAAGGGAAGCTCCAGCAATCAGGCTCACTAAAGCTGTGAGCAAAATAGCGGGGGCAAATTCACGCGGAGTATCAAAGTGGAATCCGGTCAAAGGTCCGGGACCTGCCTGCCCAGGCATTTTGCGAATCAACAGAATCAACACTGCAGAAACGAGCAGATAAATTCCCGCTAACCACCACGGGGTTTCCGTGAAACCCAGTGAGTGAGGAATAACTCCGTACAGTAGCTCTTGGCCAACTTCAACGAGCTTCAGAAAAAAGGTCGCACCCAAAGCTGCGATGACACCGTATCTGAATGGATTGATCAGCAAAGCAAGTAGCTGTTTCCAAGGAGAAGTCTTCATCCCTTTATTGTGGCGGGAAAGTTGACGTCACACCTCAGAAAACACAAAAGCCTCTGAATAAACCAGAGGCTTCCAGTGGTGGCTCCGACGGGCGTCGATCCCGTGACCTCACAATTTTCGGTCGTGCGGGGGGACGATTCTGATGAATGAGTTTCAGTCACAAAACCATAAATTGCTTATTTCTATGGTGCTAATCGTTGACTTAAGTCGGGTTTGTTCTGAGGGTTTAATGGCATTTACAATTCGGTTTCAAACATGAATTGCTAGAGCGCGGCTTCTACTCCAGCAATCAAAAATTTCTCTAAAGCAGCTGCTTCTGCGATGAAAGGCTTACCCGAATCAATTCGTTCGGCAGCAGAGGTAATCGCAGCAAAAATCAGGCTGACCTGAGAAGAAGGGTCTTCGATCCCCAACTCTTTTAGTGGCGAAATCAGGCTAGTCATAAAGTAGCCGTGCATTGCCATCAGTTCGCCGCGTTGATCTTCACGCAGATTTTTGACGGAGATCTCTCTGACGACTCGGTGTTCTTTGCTTGCCATGTGTGCCAGGGAGTAGTGAATCCACAAACGAACTTGTTCCATTGGTTCTTGTTCGGCAGAAACAATACGGTCAATCTCATTGCTGAGATCTGCCATGTCGTTGATGAGTAGTTCACCAAGAATGTTTTCTCGGGAAGAGAAGTATTGATAAATCGCGGGGCGTGACAATCCAGTTACCTGGGCGATTCTCGCCATGGAAATTCCCTCGATTCCTGAAGTATCGAGCAACTCGAGAGAAGCCAACAAGATTGCTTCTCTGCGGGTATCTGCAATCTGGGAAACCATGATGGTTAATCCTATAAGCGTGCGGTAATACCGCTTTCAGTAATTTCTCAGCTTGAACGCAGTTTCACTTGTTGCGCAGCGACTGACGCTGCCTTGGCAATCTTGTCCACGTCGTCATCTGTCAAAGCACCGGAGACAAACCACGCCTCAAATGCAGACGGAGGTACCGAAATTCCCTGTTCAAGAAGCGAATGGAAGAACACCGCAAATGCCGAAGTGTCCTGCTTTTTTGCATCATCAAAGTTACTGACGTCTTGAGAAGTGAAGAAGAAGGAAAAGAGGTTTCCCGCCTGCTGAAAACTGTGTTCGACATCTGCTGCGGTTAAGGCATTGGAGATAGCGGAACCCACTTCAAGAGATCTGGAATCAAGTGCCAAATAAAGCTCAGAGTCACACAGTTCCAGCGTTGCGAGACCTGCAGTGGTGGCAATAGGGTTACCGCTCAGTGTGCCTGCTTGGTAAACAGATCCGCTTGGGGCGAGAAGCTCCATGACGGCAGCAGAGCCACCAACGGCAGCCAAAGGCATACCTCCGCCAATGACCTTCCCGAAGGTAAACAGGTCGGGAGTCCAGTCCTCTTCAGAACCAAACTTTCCCCACCATCCACCTTGAGAAATGCGGAAGCCCGTCATAACCTCATCCAGGATGAACAGCGCACCGTGCTTCTTCGTAATGTCAGAGAGGAACTTGTTGAAACCTGGCAGCGGTGGAACAACACCCATATTCGCGGGGGTTGCTTCAGTGATCACTGCGGCAATCTCAGAACCTCGCTCGGCAAAGAGCTGCGTCACAGCGTCCACGTCGTTGAAGGGAACAACAACGGTGTCCTGAGTTTGACCGGGTGTTACACCTGGCGAGTTGGGCAATCCAAGGGTTGCAATTCCGGAGCCTGACTGAACCAGAAGGGAATCACTGTGCCCGTGGTAGCAACCCGCAAACTTCACGATCAGGTTGCGGCTAGTTGCAGCACGAGCGAGTCGAACTGCTGTCATTACAGCTTCTGTTCCAGAGGAAACAAAACGCACGCGTTCACACGTAGGAACACGAGCTGCAATTTCTTCAGCAAGCAATACTTCGCCCGGTCCTGGTGCGCCGAATGAGAATGATTTCTCCATTGCTGACTTCACCCGGCTCACAACATGAGGATGTGCATGTCCCACAATCATGGGACCCCACGAACCCACAAGGTCCACGTATTCGTTGCCGTCAACATCCCAGATCTTTGAGCCTTCGCCTTTAACGAAGTAGCGAGGAGTGCCACCTACCGACTGGAAGGCGCGAACGGGTGAACTCACACCGCCAGGAATGATGCGCTTGGCGCGGTTATGCCATTGAAGTGATGTCTCAAGAGTGGTCATGATTGCTCTTTCAGTTTTTGGGCAAATTCAAGAGCCCAGTAGGTGCAGATAATGTTTGCTCCCGCTCGTTTGAGGGCATAGAGCAGTTCGAAAATGGTTGCCTCGCGCGGGATTACGCCTTGGGCTGCTGCCGTTTCCACCATGGAATACTCGCCCGAAACCACATAGGCGGCCACTGGCTTGGAAGATAGTTGCGCTGCCTGGGTGAGCACGTCCATGTATGCGAGCGCAGGTTTAACCATCACCATGTCTGCGCCCTCTTCGAGGTCCAGGAGAATCTCTTCTGCGCCCTCTTTGGTCCGGCGGAAATCTTGTTGATAGGTTTTGCGGTCGCCCGAGAGTTGTGATTCCACGGCATTGCGGAAGGGGCCATAAAAGTTCGAGGCATACTTCGCGGCGTAGGCAAGGATTCCGGTGTTTACAAACCCGCGAGCATCCAGCCCGGCACGAATGGCTGCGACCTGTCCGTCCATCATTCCGCTGGTCCCAAGAAGATCAGCTCCTGCGTCTGCAAGGGCTGATGCCATCGCCACGTAGTGCTCCAGTGTCGCATCATTATCGACAGCACCTGAGGAGTCTAATACTCCACAATGGCCATGATCGGTGAACTCATCCAGACACAGATCCGCCACTAGAACCAGTGCGTCTCCCACATGCTCACGTGCTGCTCTAGTCACTCGAGACAAGATTCCCTCGGATAGGCATGCCTGACTTCCTGTCTCATCTCTGTGCTCTGGAACAGCAAAGAACATGACAGAAACGATTCCGGCAGCAATCGCGTCATCGAGGATGTGAAGGAAGGATTCTTCCGTGTGCTGAAGCACTCCAGGCATGCCCGGGATTTCACGAGGTTCAGTAATCCCCTCTTTTACGAAGACGGGGAGCATGAGATTCTTCGGACTTAATGTGACATCTGCAACGAGCTCACGCATCGCTGGGGTTGTCCGGAGTCGTCGGGGACGATTAATCATGAGTCGTGTGCTTTCAGATATTCCGAGATGGTTAGGGCAACAGTTTCAGGGCTTGGATCTGCTGAAACCGCAGATACGTTCAGTTTGAGCATCCCCGCTTGGGCAGCAGTTGTGCGACCGGCGCAAAAGACGGGGATATCGACAACGCCGTTGAAATCAACAAAAGCTCTAACGGCACTTGGGGAGCGAAGGAGGATACCTGAAATCTGACCTTCAGCAATCTGCTTCACAGATGAGGGGAAATGCGACACAGTTTCCGTCGAATAAATCACTTCTTCAACAAGATCAAAACCGTGCGACTGCAACGTTCGAGAGAGGGACTTCATGGCTATGGAACTTGAGGGGATGACGACAGGGCACGGTTCTGTCTCTGCGATCACCGTGGCTAATGAGTGGGAGTCTGCCTCGGATGCGCGAAGCACATTCACCGCCCCCACGTCACGCAGTTGCTGTTCTGTTTGAGCGCCGATGGCAGCGAATTTAAGGTCAGGCTGCGACTGAATAATCTGTTCGAGCGCACCTGGGCCGAGTTCTGCCTGGAAAAAGGACAACGCATTAGTTGACGTAGCGACGAGCCATTTGTTTCCTGGCGCAATCAAGGCTTCGCGCAGTCGTGCGATGCCCACTGGGTTATCCACCTTGGTAATGCTCAGATAGGGGTCGACAATGCTCTCAACGCCATACGCGTCAAGTGCTGCCTGATCGACATCATTTCTGTTTGCACGGATGAGGAGAATGCTCACTTCCACGCCACCCTCTCTGCGATAGGGCTTGCCTTCAAACGGGAAGCAATTTCTAGACCTAACTCACTTGCCCGGAGGCACTCATCAAGTCCGAGCTCAGCGCTGAGTTCAACCCGCTGGGACTCTCCCGTGCTTTCTACAGAGAGCTCCGCACGAAGAGTGAGGGTTCCCTGATCCAAGGAAGCCCATGCACCAATCGCTGTGGCACAACCAGCGTCCAGGCCGACTAAAACGTGGCGTTCCGCCGTGACAAGTAGTCGGGTCTCCTCATCATTGAGAACAGCAAGGAGCTCTCTGATCTCTGAATCTTCCGAGCGGCATTCAATAGACAAAGCGCCCTGTCCCGCTGCCGGGATGAAGTCCGTGTTGTCAAAGATTTCACACACCACATCTGCCCGCCCAATACGCTTCAGACCTGCCATTGCGAGCAGAGTGGCATCGAACTCGCCCCGCTCAACTTTGGCAATTCTGGTATCGATATTTCCACGGATGGACATCACGGTGAGATCGGGGCGCAGCTGGCGAATACGTGCCGTACGGCGTGGTGAAGACGTTCCGATGACTGCCCCTGCAGGGAGTTGCATGAGGGGGATATTTCCTCGACTAACAAATCCATCTCGCGAATCTTCGCGGAGAGGAATACAAGCTGTGTCGATTCCTGGAAAGGGTTGGGCGGGGAGGTCTTTCAACGAATGCACAATGAAGTCGACCTCATGCGAGAGGAGTGCATCGCGTAAAGCTGAGACGAACAGACCCGGAGTCTTTGCTTGATTGAGCGGTTCGGTACTGATATCGCCCTGCGTCTGGATCAGTACTTCATCAATCTGAAGATCGGGATGTTTCAGGCATAGCAGGGAGGTAAAGAGTCGGGTCTGGGTGAGAGCCAGAAGACTTCCTCGCGTGCCCACACGTAATTTAGTCACGCTCATTCACCTCGATGTTGAACAGGAGTCGAACAGCATTGATGTAGTCGTCGTGATTGCCATCAACAGCGAGCTCTTTGGCCTTTACTGAGGGCGCATGCAAGATTGCATTTGTGACCTTGCGCAGGGACTTCTGCACTTCCTCGGCAGCTGAATTCCCGGACTTTCGTCTCACGCTTTCAATCTCTTCATCAACCCAGAGGCCGATGTGTGAGCGGAGAGCGGCAACGACAGGATCAATGCTCCGAGACGCCATACTATTTTCAAAATTAGTCACAGCAGTATGAATGATTTCTCGTGCAGTGATGACAGAATCAATGTGTTCTTGAGGAGCCCGATGTTTGATCTGCTCAAGATCAATCACACTCGTATGCTCAAGTTGAGACACTTCGGGCGCGACATCTTTCGATAGTGATACATCGATGAGGACTAAATCCGGCTTGCCAGATCGGTGGGCGAGTACTTCCTGTGCAAGGGCTACATCAACGGCATACCCAGTTGCGCCACTTGCGCTAATGATGAGATCTACCTCTGCCATGACCTGGACAAGTTGGTCTTTGCTCACGGGAGTAGTTTCATGGTTTTCTGAAAACTTCTCTGCCCGTCCCGCACGTGAATACACAAAGATGTTGTCAACGCCGAGTCGTTGAATTGCCGCAGTAACTACTCTGGAATAAGCACCGGTTCCAATGAGGAGAACGGACTTCCCGGCAATTCCACCCAGCTCTTCTGAAGCGATTTCTAGCGCCGTCATGATGACCGAACGTCCCGAAGCGCCGAGACCAGTTTCTGTCATCACGGCCTTGGCGACAGATGCTGCGTTTTGGAACAAATGGTTCAAGTTTTTGGAGACAAAGCCACGCTGATGCGCTTGTGTGAGTGAGCGTTTTACTTGGCCCGAAATTTCTTCTTCGCCCACAATCATGGACTCAAGTCCTGATGCCACAGAAAACAAGTGCTGGGCAACACTATTGCCATAGAGGACCTTCAACATTGAGGTCACCACGTCAGTAGGAACTCCTAAAGCTTTTGCGACGGCAGATGTGACGTAATCCATAGAGTCGTGAAAAGACTCAGCTTCGAAATAGATCTCAAAACGGTTACAGGTCGCCAACACGACGACCCCTTCAAGAACAGAATCGCTCGGACTCAAGGCATTTAGTACCTCTGCCGATGCTGATTCAAACTTCTCGAGATCAGTTAACGGGGTGTCGTGGAAGTCAGTTCCTAAATAGACGAGTGCCACAAAGCTCAAGATAACAACAGGCCTTCTGACACCGTGTCAGCTTTTCTGATCGCACCGCTCTAGAGAATAAGCCTGTGATACTTCCTGCGGAACATCCTCTGAACACCGGCAAGACCAGTGAGTCTCTCTTGGTGCTGAACATGCGCGGTCACCGCACTTGTCCGTTGCCAGTGTGGTTCATGCGGCAAGCAGGGCGTTCACTTCCTGAATATCGGAAGTTGCGCGAAGGCATTGCGATGCTAGACAGTTGCCTCACTCCTGAGCTTGTCGTTGAGATCACCATGCAGCCGGTTCGCCGCCACGGTGTGGATGCTGCTATCTACTTCTCTGACATTGTGATCCCCCTCAAACTTGCGGGACTCGATGTTGACATCAAGCCAGGAGTTGGGCCTGTGTTGGAACATCCGGTGCGCACCCAAGAAGCCGCCGACGCGTTGCACCACATCGATGCCGACGCCTTTGCTCCCATCACCACCGCTGTTGACATGCTCGTGAAGGAACTGGGTTCAACCCCCCTGATCGGGTTTGGTGGCGCTCCCTTCACCCTCGCCTCCTATCTCATCGAAGGTGGCCCATCGAAAGACCTTCCTCATTCCAGAGAGATGATGCGAAACCAGCCTGAGCTGTGGGCACAGATTTTGAACTGGTGTGCTGACATCACGGCACAGTTCATTTCTGCCCAGGTCGTTGCAGGTGCGAGTGCACTCCAAGTATTTGATAGCTGGGCAGGACGTTTGAGCCCAGAAGAATACGAAACGTTTGCCAAGCCCTATTCAGAACGATTGTTTTCACAGCTTGCACTTCTCGTTGACAAGGATGGAGTTCCGGTTCCGCGCGTTCACTTTGGCGTAGGGACAGAGCCTCTCTTGGAATCCATGCATGGAGTTGGTGCAACCGTGATGGGTATTGATTCGCAGACTGATCTAGCTCGAGCATCTGCCCTCTTCCACGACAAGGTCCCTCTCCAAGGCAACATCTCTACAGAACTGTTGACAGCAAACTGGGAGACGTTGGCAGAACACATAGATGCAGTTATCGCCTCAGGTGCCAATGCTCCAGGTCATGTGGTCAATCTGGGCCATGGTGTTCCTCCTGAAACAGATCCAGACGTGCTCACCCGAATTACTGAATACATCCACCGCACAACAACATGATTCAAGCAGATCGGGTCGTCATTGGTGCCGGGATTTCCGGCTTGCTAGCAGCGCTTCGGGCGACTTCCCGTGGCGAAACGGTTGTAGTTCTCGAGAAAGAAGCGCACGCAGGTGGACTGATTGCCCCCGTCACTATTGGCGAGATTGATATCGATGCTGGCGCTGAAGCGTTTTCAACCGCCGGGGAGAGCTTCCTGCAGCTGCTGAAAGAATTGGGTTTGAACGATCACATCGTTTCCCCCCAGCGAACCGATGCGCGCATCGTTGCCTCCCCGACGCTTCGATATCCGATTCCGCATGGTGTTTTAGGGATCCCGAGTTCACTTGATGACCCCGAGCTCGCTTCCATCATTTCTCCTCAGGGACTGGAAGAAGCTCGCCGCTTAGATTCTCAACCAGTGGGTGAGCTCCAAGGTATGAGCGTGGCGGAATTGGTTGACACACGTCTCGGTTCTGAGTTTGTCGACAAGCTGGTCGAACCTCTGTTTAGCGGGGTTCACGGTTCCTCAGCGCAAACGCTGTCTGCCGAATCCACCATACCCGCACTTCTGCGAGCGATGAGTGAAACAGGTTCTCTGTGTTCAGCAGCACGACAGATTCGTGCCGCCCAGCCGCGGCCTGGAGCCGCTGTGGCAAGTCTTGATGGCGGCATGTTTACTCTCGTCGCTGAGCTCTATCGCCTTTTGCTGAGCAAGAAAGTTTGGTTCTCTTTCAACAGCGACGTCACCAGTGTCCAGCAGGAGAATGACCAGTGGTGCTGTAAAACGAGTAACGGAACCTTCGTCAGCACCCAAATGACTATTGCGACCGGAATCAGCACGGCTGCATACGTCCTCGCCTCCTGGGACAGTCAAGAAGTAGTTGCTGAACTTGCAACACCGGAGACTCATTCCGTCGATGTTGCACTAGTGATTTTGTTGGTCGAATCGACCCAACTGGACTCCTTCCCCCTCGGTAGTGGAGCGCTCATTACGGAGAGCAGTGGCGTGACAGCCAAGGCATCAACTCATGTGAATGCCAAGTGGGAATGGGTAGACAATGCTCTGCCAGAGCATCACCATCTCATTCGCCTGAGTTACGGCAGAGATGGAATTCTTCCCGAGGGCGATCTCATTGCACTTGCTCACGATGACCTTCCCCGCCTCTACCAAATTGATGACGCGACTATTCACAGCGCAACAATTCACCATTGGCCCGGTTCGCTCTATCAAGCAAGTACTGCCGCCAAGGCAAAACAAGAGCAACTTCTTATCACTGCACAAAAACTCGAAGTCGAACTGTGTGGCTCCTACATTTCCGGGAACGGACTACTTGGCATTACTCGTGATCACTACCAAAGGATGACCCCGTGACAGAAACTAAATTCGACACCATCAACGACACCATTCGATACACCAACTGGACCGCATATCGCATGACGAGTCCCGTCGGTCTGCCTGACGCTGCGCAAGAAGAGTTCACCGAATGGGTTGCGAGCTTGGCTGCCCGCG
Source organism: Aurantimicrobium minutum (assembly GCF_002355535.1). NCBI lineage: Bacteria > Bacillati > Actinomycetota > Actinomycetes > Micrococcales > Microbacteriaceae > Aurantimicrobium > Aurantimicrobium minutum. The sequence continues at coordinate 1,325,393 of NZ_AP017457.1, read as the reverse complement.
ACATCACCCTGCGTGGAACATACGACATTCGAGGGTTCCGTGGCGATACTGCATTGCTGTTATGGATTCATGCCAGCTCTGCAGAAGAAGTTCAGGATGCTCTCAAAGAGTTCTCCCGCCTTGAATTCGGCAAACACTTTGAATCCACCTGGTCTGGAATGGGACTTCATCGCCCTGCAGAGTTCAATCGGACTCACGTGCCCGGCTTCATGTTGGGCAAGGAAGCAAAGAGGTGGCTGTGCATGTATCCCTTCGTGCGCTCTTACGACTGGTACCTCATTCCTGAAGAGGAGCGTCGGGAGATGCTCGTCGAACATGGTCTTGCTGGTCACAAGTATGAAGGCATAACTTCCAGCACGGTGGCGTCTTTTGCTCTTGGCGATTACGAGTGGCTGTTGGCTCTTGAATCTGAAGACCTCCACGAAATTGTCGACATGATGCGCGACCTCCGGTACACCAAAGCCCGTATGCATGTCCGTGAAGAAGTCCCTTTCTTCACTGGCCGCAAAGTTGAACTCTCTCAGATTGCAGGTACTTTCTCATGACTTATGATGCAATACTCCTCACCTCTTTTGGAGGACCTGAAGGTCCAGACGAAGTGATGCCTTTTCTCGAGCGCGTTACTGCCGGACGTGGTGTTCCGCGAGAAAGGTTGGAAGAGGTCTCGCACCACTACCTCGCTCTGGGGGGTGTCAGCCCCATTAACGAACAAAACCGTGCTCTCCTTGCCGCAATGAAGGAGAGGTTCCCTGAACGTGGAATAGATATCCCGATCTATTGGGGTAATCGCAACAGTGCACCGTTCTTTGCTGATGTCGTCAAGGAAATGTATGACAACGGCCATCGTCGTGTTCTTGCGTGGGTGACGAGCGCTTACTCCTCCTACTCAGGGTGCAGACAATATCGAGAGAACCTCTATCAAGCCCTGACGGACAATGACCTCGTCGGCAAAATGGTCATAGACAAAGTTCGTCACTACTTTGATCACCCAGGTTTCCTCCAGCCTGTTATTGGAGACCTTGAGGACAAACTCCAAGCAATGGTCAAGAACGGCCTAGATTTTTCAGAAATTGACGTCATGTTTGCCACCCATTCCATCCCAGATGCCATGGGTGAAACGAGTGGACCACCAGCTTTGCGAGAAACCTTTGAAAAGCCAGGCGGTGCCTATGCAGCGCAACATCTTGCTGCTGCTGAAATAGTGATGGATAAAGTCCACTCTGACCTAGGAATTTCTCCGGTCTCATGGCAGCTCGTCTATCAATCTCGCAGTGGCTCTCCACAGGTACCTTGGCTCGAACCTGACGTAAACGACGCCATTCGGGATATTCACGCATCGGGAAAGAAAGGTGTCATCGTTGTTCCTATCGGTTTCGTGAGCGACCACGTTGAAGTAATTTGGGATCTCGACAACGAAGCACAGGAAACTGCTTTAGAGCTTGGGATGGACTTTGCTCGTGTCACTACTCCTGGGAGTAGCCTCGCTTTTACGGATGGCATCGCGGATCTCATTTTGGAACGGATCAACGAAGCTACGCCTCAAGCACTCTCACCTCTGGGACCTTGGCCAAGCCAATGTGCGGTGGGGTGTTGCCCTAATTTGAGACGTGAACTCAAAGTCATAGCCGAGGCCAGCGCAGAGTAAGCAGGAAGCTCTGAAATCTGCTAATGATACATCCGACAGAAAATCTAAAACCCCCGCGCAAGCGGGGTTTGGTGGTGGCTCCGACGGGCGTCGATCCCGTGACCTCACGATTTTCAGTCGTGCGCTCTACCAACTGAGCTACAGAGCCCTAAGCAAAAGTGCCGCTTAGATGAAAAACCCTTCCGAAGAAGGGCATCCGCGACCCTGACGGGACTTGAACCCGCGACCTCCGCCGTGACAGGGCGGCGCGCTAACCAACTGCGCTACAGGGCCTTACTTGGTAACTAATTTCAGTCTATATCCTGGTGACCCCAACGGGATTCGAACCCGTGTTGCCGCCGTGAAAGGGCGGAGTCCTAGGCCGCTAAACGATGGGGCCGGGAAGCAGACTGAAAGCAGCTACCGAGAGACAAGCATAGGGAATATTTGTTCGCTGCGCCAATCGAACTATCCACAGCTTCGGAGAGCCTTCCCAGCTTTCTCCAAGTTCGCTTGTTACTGTCGAAAAGACCGTGCCTATAAACGAGTGGAGAAAGCATGCCTCGCATGAGTGAAACGCGCGCAGCGTCACTTCGTTCGTTGCGTGTTCTTCCCATCCTGCTGGTAACAGCAGTGCTTGCTGTTGTTGCGCTCGTTGTGGGTAATTCTCTAGCCCAACCTGCTTATGCCGTGGACTATCCGTCCTGGCAGGACGTTCAAAACGCGAAGGCAAACGAGGCAGCAAAGAACGCACAGGTCCAAAAGATTCAAGGTTTGATAGCTGGTCTGCAAGCAGAAGTTGAGGCAACTCAAGCGGAAGCTGAAAAGAAGGGCGCTGAGTATCAGATTGCTCAGCAGAAGTTCGACGAAGCAGACATTCTGGCTCAAAACCTCACCGCGCAAGCACAAGCAAGCGCCGAGAAAGCAAAGACTGCTTCTACCCAAGCAGGACGCCTTGCCGCACAGCTCTATCGCTCTGGCGGTAGTGATCTGAGCATGAACCTTCTCATGCAGAAGACGGCGGATGGAAGCGACAAGCTTCTGCAGAAGCTTGGCAGCATGAGCAAGATGGTTGAACGATCCAACGCAATCTATGCTCAAGCTCAAACTGCCAAGAACGAAGCAGAGTCACTGTCCAAGCAGGCAGAGGTTGCCAAGACGGCACGTGAAGAACTTCGTGTCCAAGCAGAGACAGCCATGAACGAAGCCATTGCTGCGAACGAGGCGGCGAATGCCAAGCTTGCAGAAAGTGAACAGCAGTCGGCAATTCTTGAAGCACAGCTTGCAGCACTTAAAGACACAACAGCTCAGACCGTAGCTGGCTACCAGGCAGGTGTTGAAGAACGTAAGCGCCAAGAAGAGGAAGCTAGGCGTGCAGCTGCCGCTGCTGCCGCTGCGGCACTGGCCGCACAAGGCATCACGATTTCTAATGCAGGGTGGGCACACCCCGCTCCTGGTTATGGCGTGACCAGTGACTATGGCTGGCGTTCCATGGGTGACTTCCACCTCGGAACTGACATTGGTTCTCGCTGTGGTTCCCCTCTGTATGCAGCATCAAGTGGAACAGTGACCTATGCCGGATGGCAGGGTTCCTACGGAAACCTCATCCGCATTAACCACGGTGGTGGAGTCTCGACTGGCTACGCTCACATCAGCCCAGGCGGAATCATGGTTTCTGTGGGCCAACAAGTTTCTGTCGGTCAACAGATTGCAACAACTGGAACAACCGGTAACTCCACTGGTTGCCACCTCCACTACGAAGTTCGTCTCAATGGTTCAACCACCAACCCTCGCGCATTCATGGCAGATCGTGGAGTTGGTTTCTAAACCACAACAGCCTTAACGACTGATGCCCCGCTCTGGTGAGCGGGGCATCAGTGTTTAAGACGAGGTGCTTAGTGTCCTTCTGCCTTGAGGCGAGCAAAACCGTCAACAACGATCTGCTCTGCTTCGGCAGCATTGCCCCATCCTTCAACGTTGACAAACTTGCCAGGCTCGAGGTCCTTGTAGCGCTTGAAGAAGTGGTCGATTTCGTTCTTGGTCTGCTCAGGAACATCAGAGATGTCCTGGATGTGTGCCCAGCGAGGGTCCTTAGCTGGAACACAAATGACCTTGGCATCTGAACCAGCTTCGTCACTCATGTTGAGAACACCAACGGGACGAACACTGACACCAACGCCAGGGAAGACAGGGTATTCAAGCAGAACAAGTGCGTCTACGGGGTCGCCGTCGAGTCCGAGAGTGTTCTCGAAGAATCCGTAATCGGTGGGGTAGACGAAGGTGGTGAACAAAACACGGTCGAGGTACACGCGACCTGTTTCGTGGTCTACCTCATATTTGTTGCGGCTTCCCTTAGGGATTTCAATGATGACATCGTACGCGGCCACGAGGGCTCCTTCACGGTTGGGATGAATACCTAATAACGTTACTTGATAATGACTCAACGACCTCGACTCACGCCAGCTGTGGCTGACGTTCGTCGTGCCGTTCGCACGAACCTCGCAGACGTTGAGCATGGAAGCGTTGTTCTCGTCGCACTCAGCGGCGGACCAGATTCTCTCGCCTTGGCTGCCGGGCTTGGCTTTGAAGCCCCGAAATTAGGCCTGCGTGCCGGTGCCATCATTGTGGATCACGGTTTGCAGGACGGTTCGGCCGAGGTTGCTGAGCGTGCCGCATCTCAGGCACAAGCCCTTGGCTTGGACCCGGTCATTATCCGTTCAGTGAAAGTCGTGCCACAGTCCGGGCCGGAGGCTGATGCCCGCACTGCGCGCTATGCCGCATTGGAAGCAGTTGCCAAAGAAACTGGCGCTGTGGCTGTTCTTCTCGGCCACACACTCGATGATCAAGCAGAGACTGTTTTGCTCGGGCTCACTCGTGGTTCGGGCGCAACAAGTCTGGCCGGAATGAGCGAGATTAATGCAATCTATCGCCGACCGCTGCTGGGTATTCGTCGTGCAGAAACTGTTGCCGCGTGCGCGGACCAGCAATTAACCCCCTGGAATGATCCTCACAATGAGGACAGTGCCTACACGCGGGTTCGTATTCGTACTGAGATCATGCCGATGCTCGAAGACAAACTCGGACCAGGTGTTGCCGAGGCTCTTGCTCGCACTGCTGAACAACTGCGCCAAGATGCCGTTGTATTAGACGCACTCACTGCAGAAATGATGCCCACTGTTCTCGTCCCCGCGCTGGGAGAGCCTGTCGATAGCAGGCGCGCTGTGTTGGAGATTTCTCAATTGGAAGCGTTGCCTGTGGCCATTCTTAATAGGGTTATTAGGCGCACAGCACTTGAGGTTTTTTCGGTCAGTTTGAGTGCAGCACACACCACTTCCATCACCAGACTTATTACGCACTGGCATGGACAGGGTGAAGCACACGTTCCCGGTATTAGAGTTGAGCGACAAGGTACTCAACTCGTCATGAGTTCCACCTCGTCCCCGCCCACCGAGTCTTCAGCTCACCAGCACTAAAGGATCGCACGCATGGAGTTGCGCGACGTCGAATCAGACATCACCGAAATCCTCTTCACCGAGGAGCAAATTCAAAACCGCCTCGCTGAGCTTGCTCGCGAAATAGAGCGTGATTACGAGGGCAAAGACGTTCTCATCATTGCCGTTCTCAAGGGTGCTGTGATGGTGCTCAGTGATTTGGTGCGCGAGCTGAAGTTCCACGCACACATCGATTTCATGGCTGTGTCCTCCTATGGTTCCAGCACGAAGTCTTCAGGTGTTGTTCGCATCGTGAAAGACCTCGATGCTGAAATCGCAGGCCGTCACGTACTGATTGTGGAAGACATCATTGACTCTGGTCTGACCTTGAACTGGTTGATGGGAAACCTCGAGTCTCGCGGTCCTGCCTCAATTGAGGTTGTGGCCATGTTCCGCAAGCCAGAAGCAATCAAAGAACCTGTTGACGTGAAATACGTGGGCTTTGATATCCCACCTGCTTTCGTAATTGGCTATGGCTTGGACTACAACGAGGACTACCGCAACGTTCGTGGCTTGGCCGTTCTGGCTCCCCACGTTTATGGCGGAGAAGACCCCCACGCCTGAGAATTCACGGGCGGATGTGATTCCGCCCTCGGCAAACACCCAGCGGGCATAGCGTTCCGCCCGATACCCTGAGAAGACCATGAAACTGAAGAACCTTCTGCGCGGTCCCCTGCTGTACATCGTTGTTGCTGTTGTTGCGGTCTGGGTTGGCTCCTCGCTGATCTCCATGACCGGATTCCAATCGGTAAGCACCGATGATGGCTTGACCTTCCTTAAAGACAACAAGGTTGCCAGTGCAACCATTGTTGACATTGAGCAGCGCGTAGATCTCAAGCTCAAAGAAGCAGATGAGAAATACGGCACGGACGTGCAGTTCTTCTATGTTGCCCCTCGTGGTGTCCAGGTCGTTGATGCGGTTAACGCGTCCGACCTCACCGATGGCTTTAACGATGAGGTTCCCAAAGAGAACTGGTTCCTCAGCATGCTGGGCATCCTCTTGCCCGTTATCCTGATCGGTGCCTTCTTCTGGTTCATGCTCTCCTCGATGCAAGGTGGGGGACGCGGTGTTATGCAGTTTGGTAAGTCCCGCGCCAAGATGGTCACCAAAGAAACCCCCACCGTCACCTTTGCTGACGTAGCTGGTGCCAACGAGGCCGTGGAAGAACTAGCAGAAATTGTTGACTTCCTCAAAGAGCCCGAACGCTTCCTGGCCGTGGGAGCTCGCATCCCGAAGGGTGTGCTCCTCTATGGCCCTCCCGGAACGGGTAAAACTCTTCTCGCACGCGCTGTTGCTGGTGAAGCGGGTGTTCCCTTCTTCTCTATTTCTGGTTCCGACTTCGTTGAAATGTTTGTTGGTGTGGGTGCCAGCCGTGTTCGTGACCTGTTCGAACAGGCCAAGCAAAACGCTCCAGCGATTATCTTCATCGATGAAATCGATGCCGTAGGCCGACACCGTGGTGCAGGTATGGGTGGTGGCCACGACGAACGTGAGCAGACCCTCAACCAGATGCTCGTGGAGATGGACGGCTTCGACGTGAAGGCCAACGTGATTTTGATTGCGGCCACCAACCGTCCTGACATTCTTGACCCTGCTCTTCTGCGTCCTGGCCGTTTCGACCGCCAGATTGGTGTTGACGCGCCAGATATGGAAGGCCGCAAGAAGATTTTGGAAGTTCACGCCAAGGGCAAGCCCATGGCGAAGAACGTTGACCTCGAAGTTGTCGCACGCAAGACTCCAGGTTTCACAGGTGCTGACCTTGCTAATGTTTTGAACGAAGCGGCGCTGTTGACTGCTCGCTCCAACGCACAACTGATCGACAACCGTGCACTCGATGAGTCCATCGACCGCGTGATTGCTGGACCTCAGCGTCGCAGTCGTGTGATGAAGGATCAAGAAAAGCTCATCACTGCTTATCATGAGGGTGGTCACGCGCTCGCTGCAGCCGCGATGAACTTCTCTGACCCCGTGACCAAGGTGACAATCCTTCCTCGTGGTCGTGCGCTCGGATACACCATGGTGCTTCCGCTGGAAGATAAGTACTCCGTTACACGTAACGAACTACTTGACCAACTCACCTATGCCATGGGTGGCCGCGTTGCTGAAGAGATCGTTTTCCACGACCCCACCACTGGTGCATCGAACGACATCGAGAAGGCAACCAACATTGCCCGCAAGATGGTCACCGAATACGGCATGAGTGCAACCGTTGGTTCGGTCAAGCTCGGTGGCGCATCCGGTGAGATGTTCCTCGGTCGCGACATGGGTCACCAGCGTGACTACTCTGAGGTCATGGCCGAGCACGTGGATAAAGAAATCCGTGCTCTCATCGAGAACGCTCACACTGAAGCGTGGAAGGTTTTGAACTCGAACCGTAAGGTTCTGGACCGCCTCGCTACCGAACTTCTTGAGAAGGAAACTCTCGATCACAACCAGCTCGAGGAAATCTTTAAGGATGTGAAGAAGCTTCCTCTGCGCAAGCAGTGGCTCTCGAGCAATGAGCGCCCAGTTTCGAAGCTCCCACCCGTGAAGGTTCCAGCTAAGAAGGCAGAACCAGCTGCGAAGGCAACTAAGCCTGCCGCCAAGACAGCTGCCAAAAAGGCTCCTGCCAAGGCAGCAGCTAAGCCTGCTGCGCGCGCACCCAAGAAGCCAAGCACCAAGGCATAATCATGGCAATCGACCGGGCACGAATTGAAGCTGCCGTCGTCGAGCTCCTGCACGCCATCGGCGAGGACCCGACGAAGGAAGGTTTTTCAACGACCCCGGAAAGGGTTGCTCAGGCCTACTCGGAGTTTTTCGCTGGCGTGGGAGAAGACCCTCTAGTGCATCTTGCCGAGAGTGTTCCTGTAGACCAACTCTCCGATGCCGTGGTGGTCACAAATATCACCGTCCGGTCGATGTGTGAACACCACCTATTGCCATTCTTAGGTGTTGCTCACCTGGCCTATCTGCCCGGCGACCGGGTTGTCGGGTTGGGGAAACTTCCTCGCGTGGTGAACACCCTGGCTGCACGTCCACAAATGCAAGAAAGTCTCACAGAACAGATTGCGGACGCCCTGGTCGAGGGCCTAGACCCTCGCGGAGTCGTGGTTGTAGTTGAAGCCAAGCACCAGTGCGTGGGAGCACGCGGTGTTGAACAAACAGACAGCAGAACCATCACCATCGCCTCTCGAGGGGAATTGACCGACCCTGTTGCGCGTGCTGAAATTATGACGCTGATAGGTACGTCAACTGCAGGACACGATCATGACTGAGCATCGCACCCTCATCATGGGGATTCTCAACGTCACCGAAGACTCGTTTAGTGACGGCGGAAAATTCCTCAACACCGAAGCAGCCATCAAGCACGGCATCGCCATGATGGAACAAGGCGCGGACATCATCGACATCGGTGGAGAATCAACCAGGCCTGGTGCACAGCGCGTCAGCGTGGAAGAAGAACAACTTCGCGTGCTGCCGGTGGTGGGAGCGCTGGTGCGCTCTGGCGCCACCGTCAGCATCGACACCATGAACGCTGCTACAGCGCTGCTTGCCGTGGAGCACGGTGCAACCTATGTGAACGATGTCTCAGGTGGTCTCGCAGATTTCTTTATGCCCAGGATGGTCGCACAATCTGACGCGATGTATATCGCCAGCCACTGGCGTGGCCACTCGGTGAACATGGACAACAAGGCTCTCTATAAAGATGCACCCACGGACATCACCCGTGAACTAAGCGACCGAGTTGAGGCACTTCTTGAAGAAGGCATCAAACCTGAGAAGCTCATTCTGGATCCTGGCTTGGGTTTTGCAAAAAACTCTGAACACAATTGGCAGATGCTCGGTCGTCTCGATGAGCTCAAAGCACTGGGTTATCCATTGTTGATCGGTGCCTCTCGCAAACGTTTCCTTGCCGCCTTGCTTCCTGAAGACGCCACGATGGAAGATCGTGACTCTGCCAGTGTTGCCGTGAGTGTTTTGGCAGCACAGGCTGGTGCCTGGGGTGTTCGAGTTCATGACGTGGCTCGTACGTATGGTGCGCTGCGCGTATTGGAATCCTGGAATAAGGGTGCCCGTGGCTAAGGATCGCATCACACTTACCGGTTTACGCGTCCACGCCAACCACGGCGTCTTCGACTTCGAACGCGAACAAGGTCAACTTTTCATCATCGATGTCACCGCGTGGCTGGACCTTTCTCCAGCAGCACTCTCTGATGACCTTGCGCAAACGGTGCACTATGGCGAACTGGCAGAAGAAGTGGTGGCAGCTGTCGCCAGCGAACCGGTGGACCTTATTGAAACAGTCGCAGAACGCGTGGCACTGGTCGTGCTTGCGCATAAGCCAGTTGACCGTGTTGAGGTCACCGTGCACAAACCTGAAGCACCCATCAGCGTCCCGTTTGCCGATGTTGCCGTGACGATAGAGCGCACCCGCTAATGGATGCTCAACGCAGAAATGCCATTATCGCCTTTGGCTCCAACCTGGGTGATCGTGCACAAACCATCCGAGACGCAGCTCGAGAACTAGGCGACCTGGGCGGAACAGTGTTGTTGTCGATGTCACCGCTGTATCAATCAGCTGCCATCAAACCTGAAGGTGTCGATTTGGATGCCCCTGAGTACCTCAATGCTGTGGCATTAATCAACACGGATCTTCCTCCGCAAGATTTGTTGACCGAGCTTGCCGGGATTGAACAAGACCACGGCCGTGAGCGTCACGAACGTTGGGGTGATCGCACTCTCGATCTCGACATCGTGTGGGTGGATGGCGTGGAGATGGCCACCGAGCATCTCACCATTCCTCACCCTCGCGCTTTAGAGCGCTCCTTTGTTGTTGTTCCCTGGTGTGATGTTCAACCAGATGCCACAGTAGAACCAGTCGGAGCACTTGCTCCTTTAGCAGATCAACTGCGTCACGAACTTCAACGATGGGAGGCCACAGCATGAAACGCACGGGACCTGCTCCACTGATCGGACTCTTCCTCATTGGTGGCGTCGTTGCTTACCTCTTTGAACTTGTCATGCAGTCCCGTGGTGGGCTCATCTTTGTTCCGCCGCTCACTGTTGCCGTAACTTTGGCGGCGGTTGCAGTTGCAGTCATCTTGTTAGCCATTCCTATTCGTCGCCGCGTCACAGGAAAACGTAAAGAACCCATTGACCCGCTCTACGCTGCTCGTGTGTTGGCACTAGCGAAAGCAAGCAGCCTTGCAGGAGCGTTACTAGGTGGTGTGGGCGCAGGAATACTGTTCTATCTCTTCAGCCGACCCATCGCCCCTAACGAAGCAATTTTGACCAACGTCATCTTGCACATCGTTTCAGCAGCCACTCTGGTTGCAGCTGGACTGATCGCCGAATCGTTGTGCGCGCTTCCTCCCGAAGACAATGACGAAGGGGCTGTCGGTGAACCAACAGCGTGATGGACGCCTCGGCGTCGGCATCATCGGTGCTGGCAACGTCGGGCCGATTCTGGGTGCTGCGCTAGCAGGAGCCGGTCATGCTCTTGTCGGTATCTCCGCAATCTCAGAGCAAAGCAAAGAGCGCGCAGCTGCACTACTTCCACAGGTACCCGTCTTGGATGTTACTCAGATTGTTGAGCGCAGCGAACTCGTTCTCATTGCTGTTCCTGATGAAGAACTTCCAGGCTTGATTACCGGCCTTGCCACTGCGGGAGCATGGCAGCCAGGACAGATCGTGCTGCACACTTCGGCGAAGTATGGGGTTGATGTTCTCCTCCCTGCTCAACAAGCAGGAGTAATTCCGCTGGCATTGCATCCGGCAATGGCGTTCACGGGAACCAGCATGGATATTTCCCGACTGAGTGAAAGCTACATTGCCGTGACAGCACCAACACCGGTTTTGCCGATTGGTCAAGCGCTCGCCGTGGAGATGGGCGGCGAACCTATTGTTATTGCCGAGAACCAGCGACCTGCCTATGCCGAGGCCATTGCAACGGCCTCACAGTTTTCACTGGCCATCGTGGAGCAGGCAACCGGAATTCTGGCAGAGATGGGCATCGAGAATCCCGGGCGCATTGTTGCCCCACTGATTCGTTCCACCGTTGACAACGCCCTCGGTCAGGCAGGAGATGCGTCACGTTTGGGCTTTACTGGAATCGACGATCTCGTATGAGCACACCCGTCGTTCTTCACACCGAGGCCGAGTTAGCAGAACTGAGAGCACGGCTGACCGCAGATGGTAAGACCCTGGCACTCGTGCCCACTATGGGTGCTCTCCACCGAGGACATTTGGCACTGGTATCACGGGCCCGTGAATTAGCAGATGTGGTGGTGGTTTCCATCTTTGTGAACCCACTGCAGTTTGGTGCTGGCGAAGATTTTGATCGGTATCCGCGCACCCTCGATTCAGATGTTGCTGCGCTAGCCGAAGCAGCAGACTATGTCTTTGCTCCTGATGCTGATGAGGTTTATCCTGACCGCGTTGGGGGAGAAGCTGTTCCTGCACAGCACGCAGGACCAGTGGGTGATCTGTTTGAAGGGGCAAGCAGACCAGGCCATTTCGACGGTGTGCTGACGGTGGTTGCCAGACTCTTTGAGCTCGTGAAACCGGATGTTGCTGTGTTTGGGCAAAAGGATGCCCAGCAAGTGTTCTTAGTTCGCCAGCTCATTACAGAAAATAAGCTGCCCATCACCTTTGAGGTGGTTCCCACCGTCCGCGAAGAAGACGGCGTTGCCCTCTCCAGCCGCAACCGTTATCTCAGTGAGGAAGAGCGCGCAGCGGCAGCAGCGCTGCCGCACGCTCTTCTTGCTGCTTCTCATGCAGCACTGCATGAAGGCGTTCAGGGTACTCGGGAAGCAGGCATCCGAGCATTCGAGCAGTACCCGCTGGTTAGACTTGAGTATCTCGACCTAGTCGATCCCACCACTTTCTTGCCTGTTCCAGATGACTATCAGGGACCAGTCACTGTGGTGGTGGCCGCGAAGGTGGGAAATACACGCCTGATTGATACCGAAAACATTGAAAGACTCCACGCATGAGTGAGAACACCGCACCTGAGCCCGAACTGACAGAAGCCGAAGTCAGCGAGCAGAAGGCCGTTCGTCTCACCAAGCGTGAGCGCTTAAACGAACTGGGTATCGGGGCATATCCCGTCAGCGTTCCTGTCACGGACAGCATTAGCTCAGTTCGTGAACGCTTTGATGGTCTTGAAGCTGACGCCACCACAGGTGTAACCGTGGGTGTAGCTGGTCGTATTGTTCACCTGCGCAACACTGGCAAGCTGTGCTTTGCCAGTTTGCAGTCAGGTGACGGCAGTCGCATCCAGGCCATGGTTTCTCTGGCAGAAGTCGGCGACGAACAGCTTGAACTTTGGAAAGACCTCGTTGATTTAGGTGATCTCATCTTTGTCAGCGGTGAGGTGATCTCTTCACGCCGCGGTGAGCTTTCGATCATGGTCTCCGAATGGAAGATGGCTTCTAAGGCAGTTCTTCCTTTGCCGAACATGCACAATGAGCTCAACGAGGAAACTCGTGTTCGTGCCCGCTACCTTGACCTCATCGTGCGTGAACAAGCACGCAAGACTGTCTTCGCTCGCGCGAAGACCATGGCCTCACTGCGTGAGACCTTCACTTCACTCGACTTCGTTGAGGTTGAAACTCCCATGCTTCAGGTCATGCACGGTGGAGCATCTGCTCGCCCCTTTGTGACCCACTCGAATGCCTTCGATATGGAGCTGTTCTTGCGCATCGCTCCCGAGCTGTATTTGAAACGTGCTCTGGTTGGTGGCATTGAACGTGTCTATGAGATAAACCGCAACTTCCGCAACGAGGGTGCTGACAGCACTCACTCACCCGAGTTTGCGATGCTCGAAGCCTATGAGGCATACGGCGACTACAACTCGATTGCAGACCTCACCCAAAAGCTCATCCAGGATGCTGCTCTGGCCGTTGCCGGTAGCCACGTGGTCACCTGGGCTGATGGCACCGAGTTTGATCTCGGTGGTCAGTGGGATCGCATCAGCATGTACCACTCGCTCAGCGAAGCTTCCGGTGTAGAAATCACTCCCGAAACCTCAGTTGCCGAATTGCAAAAAATGGCAGATAAAGAAGGCGTCGAAGTACACCTCGCTAACCACGGCAAGCTCGTGGAAGAGCTGTGGGAGCACTTCGTGAAAGATGGTCTCAGCCGTCCCACATTCGTGATGGACTTCCCAGTCGAAACAAGCCCGCTCGTGAAAGAGCACCGCTCAATTCCTGGCGTGGTGGAAAAGTGGGACCTCTACGTTCGAGGCTTCGAACTTGCCACCGGTTATTCCGAACTCAATGACCCCGTCATCCAGCGTGAGCGTTTTGTGCAGCAGGCTGCACTGAGCGCTAAAGGCGATGTGGAAGCAATGCGCCTGGACGAAGACTTCCTCAAAGCTCTCGAGCACGCCATGCCACCTGCTGGCGGCATGGGCATGGGTATGGACCGCCTTCTCATGGCCATTACTGGTCTTGGTATCAGGGAAACCATTATGTTTCCCCTGGTGAAGTAATCAGTTCACACCGGTAGTCTGACAAGCATGGACAACTTCTGGATTAATGCCCTGTGGTCGATCACACCCACTGTCATTCTGGGGCTTTTGTTCTGGTTGATTATTCGGTCCATTTTGCGTTCGGATCGAACCGAACGCGAAACCTACGCCAAGCTGGAAGCCGAAGAACGCGCTAAGCGCGGCTTGTCTACTGACTCACAAAATGGGGAAAAACAATGACACAGGGTGATGTGAATTTCTGGATCACCATCATCCTGTTCCTGATTGACTTCGCTATCCGCGTTGCCGCAATCATTATTGTTCCTCGCAACCGTCGTCCATCCTCTGCCTTGGGCTGGTTACTTGCTATCTTCTTCATTCCGTTCATCGGCGTGATTTTGTTCCTGCTCATTGGTAGTCCACGCTTGGGCCGCAAGCGTCGCCGTCGCCAGGCAGAAATTAACCAGTTCATCATGGACTCCACCGAGGGCATGGACAAGGTAAAGCACGACAAGTCCTGGCCGGCATGGTTGGATTCCATCGTTACGATGAACCGCAACTTGGGTGCTATGCCGATGATTGGTGGCAACAGCGCACAGATGCAGATCGACTACGAGAAAAACTTTCTCGATATGGCAGCAGACATCGATAAAGCGAAGAACTACGTTCACGTCGAGTTCTACATCTTGGCGGCCGACTCCACAACAGAACCACTGTTCCAAGCGATGGAGCGCGCAGTTCAACGTGGCGTCAAGGTACGTGTGCTCTTTGACCACATTGCTGGAAAACGCACCGTCGGTTATAAAGAAACCAAGAAGCGTCTGACTGCTATCGGTGCCGAATGGCACCTCATGCTTCCTTTCCTCCCTCTTGAAGGAAAGTACGAGCGACCAGATTTGCGCAACCACCGCAAGCTCTTGATCATCGACTCGAAGATCGGCTGGATGGGTTCACAAAACCTCATTGACTCCAGTTACCTCAAGAAGTCCAACATCAAGCGTGGACTGCACTGGAAAGATGCCATGGTTCGCCTGGAAGGGCCCATTGTTGCTGGTTTGAACGCCATCTTCATTACTGACTGGTATTCCGAGACAGATGTTCTGCTCACACGTGAGGCAGCTCCACTATCAACCACGTCAAATAAAAACGCCCTGGATTGCCAGATTGTTCCCTCCGGCCCGGGCTTTGCTTCCGAGAACAACCTGCGGATGTTCTTAGCGCTGATGTATTCAGCTCAAGAGAAGATCATCATTACTTCGCCTTACTTCGTCCCTGATGAGTCTTTGATGTATGCCATCACCTCAGCATGCCAGCGTGGTGTTCGCGTGGAACTGTTCGTCTCCGAAATTGGAGACCAAGCGTTGGTTTACCACGCACAGCGTTCCTACTACGAAGCACTGCTTCGTGCCGGTGTTGTTATTTGGCTGTATAAAGCACCGACCATCTTGCACTCCAAGCACATGTCCATCGATGACGAGGTTGCGGTGATCGGTTCCTCCAACATGGACATGCGATCCTTCTCCCTCAACCTTGAGGTGTCTCTCATGGTTAAGGGCGCTTCTTTCGTCAAGCAGATGCGTGATGTTGAGGCTGCCTATCGCAATGACTCTCGTGCACTGACCCTTGACGAGTGGATGCAGCAGCCTCTGCGCTCAACCGTTCTTGACGGTTTAGCACGTCTGACTTCCTCACTGCAGTAACGAAAGTTTTCTCTATGGCTTATGAAGCAGCGCCCTCACGCTACGACATCATGAACTACCGCAGAAGCGGTAAATGGGGTTTGAAGCTTCCTGAGATTTCCTTAGGCCTGTGGCACAACTTCGGAGACGAAGGATCTCTCAAGAACCAAAAGCAGATTCTTCGTCGTGCTTTTGACTTGGGCGTGACTCATTTTGATTTAGCCAACAACTACGGTGTTCCTGCTGGCTCGGCTGAAAGCCACTTCGGTGAAGTGCTGGCTTCAGACTTCAAGCCCTATCGCGATGAAATGGTTATCTCCTCCAAAGCCGGATATTTCATGTGGGATGGACCCTATGGCGAGTGGGGAACTCGGAAGTACCTCATCTCATCTCTTGATCAGAGCCTGACCCGCATGGGCTTGGACTATGTCGACATCTTCTACTCCCACCGCCCGGACCCCAACACCCCCATAGAAGAAACCATGGGTGCACTGTCTTCGATCGTGCAGCAGGGCAAGGCACTGTATGTCGGGATCTCTTCGTACACTCCTGAACAAACCATCGCTGCAAAGAAAGAACTGGATCGACTCGGTGTTCCTCTGCTGATTCACCAGCCTCGCTACTCCATGTTTGATCGCACCATCGAGCGTTCCGGCCTGCTCTATACCCTCGACGAGATTGGTGCCGGGTGCATCGTTTTCTCGCCACTTGCTCAGGGCCTTCTCACCGACCGTTATCTTGGTGGGGTTCCCAAAGACTCCCGTGCTGCAGTGGGCGAACATCTCAAAGCGTCCACAATCACCGACACCTATCTCGAGCGCGTCCGCGGTCTGGCGGCTATCGCCGAGGCCCGCGGTCAGACGCTCGCTCAGATGGCACTGTTATGGACTCTGCGTAACCCTGGGGTCACCTCAGCCTTGATTGGTGCCTCCTCTGTGAAGCAACTCGAAGACAACATCGCTGCTATTCACGGTCCAGAGTTTGAGCCAGAAGAACTCGACGCGATTGATGAATTTGCGGTGCACGGCACCGAATCAGGCAAGTAAATTACCTGGAGTTTTTACTCACCAATATCGGCGGGAGTTCCGCCAGTCATCCGAACCAGTTCGCTAAAGGTGGTTTGGTAGACATAGGCCGGGTGACCTCCTGCAGACCAGATGGTGTCGTACTGGGCTAGGTCGTTGTCCACCAGAGTGGGAAGTTCGGTGGCAAGTCCCACGGGTGAGACTCCACCAATGACATAGCCAGTGGCAGCACGAACGTCATCGGCGTTGGCCTTGGTGATCTTCTTCCCACCAAACGCAGCAGAGACTTTGTCGGTGTCCACGCGGTGTCCACCAGAACTCATTACGAGAACGGGTTCGCCATCGGCGAGGAAAACGAGCGAGTTCGCTATCTGGCCCCTCGTAATGCCGAGACCTTCCGCTGCGGCTTGGGCGGTGTGGGCGTTGTCATCGAGGCGAACAACATCACCTTCCGCGCCGTGCTCTTTCAGAGCCGCGCGGAAACGCTCAACAGATTCGGGGTGTTGAATGTCGGCCATGATTAGTGCTCGTGATTCACGGAGTCACTGATCTGCAGCGCCATGCGACCGTGCGTAAACGCACCACCTGCACGCAGTGCTGCAGCAACCCAGGCTGCTTCAGCAATCTCGGCATCGTTTGCGCCAGCTTTAATCGCACCCTTGGTGTGGGCATCGATGCAGAAAGAGCATTGAGTGGTGAAGGCAACACTGAGCGCCATGAGCTCACGGAACTTCAGTGGGATAGCGCGACCCTCTTCAGCGAAGACCGCGTTGTCGAAAGCAAGGAACGCTTCCAGGATGTCGGGGGTTTCTTTTTTATACACTCGACCGAATTTGCGGTTCTCGGTTCCGTCATAGAGATCACTCATGGCCTGGGCAACTTTCGTGGTCGAAGGTGAACGTGAGGCATTTCTGGGGCGGGAATTACGGGGCCCTCGTATGCGACGGTACCAAATACTCCGTCAGGATTGGAGCCCTCAACTACATTGCTTTGCCACTGCTGGCGCATCTGAACTATTTCTTCATGGCTGCGGCCAATGAAGTTCCACCACATCACGAGCTCTTCTTCGAACGGCTCGCCACCGATCATTAACACTCGAGAGGGAACATCACCGGTGGCGATGGTGATGCTGGTGTGGCCAGGCTCAACATAAGCAAGCTCGTCTTTGAGGGCCTGTTCGTCATTGACGGTGAGCTCACCCGAATCAATAAGGAAACCGTGCTCATAGCTGTGGTCAACGGGGATGGCGATGGTGGTTTTTTCAGGAATCAAGATTTCAGCAGCAACAAGACCAGTAAACGTCGTGGCTGTGGAGGTAGCGGTGACATCCTCGCCGGTGAGACTTCCCACAAACACAGTGAATTGGGCTGGACCAATAGTCATCCGGGGAGAGACGTGGTGTTCAAAGAAAGGAGCAATGAACCGGTGTTCATCAGGTAGGGCAACCCATAACTGCACACCATGAAGCCGGGAGGTGGTGGAGGTAGAGACCTCCGAGTGAGAGATCCCTGCACCAGCAGTCATGAGGTTCACCTGACCAGGACTGACTAATTGACTACTGCCCACACTGTCGTGGTGCTCCACCTCACCCTCAAAAAGCCAGGTGACAGTTTGTAAGCCCGTGTGAGGGTGAGGTGCAACATGCATGCCACCACTGTGTTCAACCAGGTCTGGACCAAAGTGATCAACAAAGCACCATGCACCAATGGTGGTGCGGTGCCGGTTAGGTAAAGTTCTGCGCACTGTCATCGCTCGCAGGCCTCCGAGGGGCACATCACGAGGAGTCAGAATGCTCATACCTACAGACTACGTTTCTGGCTAAGTATTTATTCCGTGGCACCAGATGTTCCCCCTCCAGCGAACATCACCATTCCAGCTCACGCCGTGGGCGAACAGGGGCATCTTTAAGAGCAATACGGCGTTACTCTCAAAAGCAAGACCTGCACTGGATACGAACACCACAGTGCTGATGGGAGAGAAATGTTTGAGAGATTTACCGACCGCGCTCGCCGCGTCGTTGTCTTGGCGCAAGAAGAAGCCAAGATGCTCAATCACAACTACATCGGCACGGAGCACATCCTTCTAGGTCTCATCCACGAAGGCGAAGGTGTTGCAGCGAAGGCTCTCGAGTCTCTCAACATCTCCCTCGATGCGGTGCGCGAGCAGGTCCAAGACATCATTGGTCAGGGACAGCAGCAGCCCACCGGCCACATCCCTTTCACTCCACGTGCGAAGAAAGTTCTCGAACTATCGCTGCGTGAAGCACTGCAGCTTGGTCACAACTACATTGGCACCGAGCACATCCTCTTAGGCCTCATCCGTGAGGGTGAAGGCGTTGCTGCACAGGTTCTGGTCAAGCTTGGTGCTGACCTCAACCGTGTTCGTCAGCAGGTTATTCAGCTTCTGTCTGGCTTCCAGGGCAAGGAGCCTGTTGCTGCCGGAAACAAGGACGAGGCAGCCTCTGCTCAGGGTGGTTCTCAGGTTCTTGACCAGTTCGGTCGTAACCTCACCGCTGCAGCTCGTGAAGGAAAGCTTGACCCTGTAATCGGTCGTGAAAAAGAGATTGAACGCGTCATGCAGATTCTTTCTCGCCGCTCCAAAAACAACCCTGTTCTGATCGGTGAGCCCGGTGTTGGTAAGACTGCCGTTGTGGAAGGTCTCGCACAAGCGATTGTCTCCGGCAATGTTCCTGAGACCCTCAAGGACAAGCAGCTCTACACACTCGACCTGGGCTCACTCATCGCTGGTTCTCGTTACCGCGGTGACTTTGAAGAGCGCCTCAAGAAGGTCACCAAAGAGATTCGTACCCGAGGCGACATCATCACCTTCATTGATGAAATTCACTCGCTAGTCGGCGCTGGTGCTGCCGAGGGTGCTATCGATGCCGCCTCCATTCTTAAGCCACTGCTTGCTCGTGGTGAACTCCAGACCATTGGTGCGACCACTCTGGATGAATACCGCAAGCACTTTGAAAAGGATGCAGCGCTGGAGCGCCGCTTCCAGCCCATCCAGGTTGCTGAGCCTTCCTTGCCTCACGCCATCAACATCTTGAAGGGTCTGCGCGACCGTTACGAAGCACACCACAAGGTTCAGATTACCGATGGTGCAATTGTCGCGGCTGCAAACCTTGCCGACCGTTACATCCAGGACCGCTTCCTTCCCGATAAGGCAATTGACCTCATCGACGAAGCAGGTGCTCGTCTGCGCCTATCCATCCTCTCCAACCCACCAGAGTTGCGTGAATTGGATGACCAGATTGCTCTGACCCGCAGCAAGAAGGAAGCAGCAATCGAAG
The DNA here is from genome assembly GCF_002355535.1 of Aurantimicrobium minutum. Classification (NCBI taxonomy): domain Bacteria; kingdom Bacillati; phylum Actinomycetota; class Actinomycetes; order Micrococcales; family Microbacteriaceae; genus Aurantimicrobium; species Aurantimicrobium minutum. The sequence goes on along the minus strand of NZ_AP017457.1, from coordinate 1,305,826 downwards.
ATCAAGACTTCGAACGTGCTGCCGCACTGCGCGATGAAGAAAAGCAGCTGCAAGCTGAGCGTGTTCGCCGTGAGGCTGAATGGCGCAAGGGCGATGCAGGTGGCCAGGGCATCGTGGACGAGGGCGTTATTGCTGAAGTTCTAGCCCAAGCAACCGGTATCCCCGTCTTCAAGCTCACCGAAGAAGAATCAGCCCGCCTGGTCTTCATGGAGAAGGCTCTGCACCAGCGTGTGATTGGTCAGGAGAAGGCCATCGCGGCCCTGTCCAAGACCATTCGTCGCACCCGTGCTGGACTGAAGGACCCCAAGCGTCCTGCTGGTTCCTTCATCTTCGCTGGTCCCACCGGTGTGGGAAAGACAGAGCTGGCTAAAGCACTGGCTGAGTTCCTGTTCGATGACGAAGACGCCATGATCTCTCTCGACATGAGTGAATACGGTGAAAAGCACACCGTCTCACGTCTGTTTGGTGCCCCTCCCGGATTCGTTGGATTCGAAGAGGGTGGTCAGCTCACCGAGAAGGTGCGCCGCAAGCCATTCAGTGTTGTTCTCTTCGATGAAATCGAGAAGGCACACCCTGACATCTTCAACTCTCTGCTGCAGATTCTGGAAGAGGGTCGTCTCACCGACGGTCAAGGCCGTGTTGTTGACTTCAAGAACACCGTCATCATCATGACCACCAACTTGGGAACCAAGGAAATCTCTGGTGGTCCTGTTGGTTTCCAGCTTGAAGGTGACGCCGTCAATGACTACGACCGCATGCGCGGCAAGGTCAACGAAGAACTCAAGAAGCACTTCAAGCCTGAGTTCCTCAACCGTGTTGATGACATCATCGTGTTCCCTCAGCTGAGCAAGGAAGAGCTGGTTCAGATCGTGGACCTGTTCACCAAGCGCCTGAGCGACCGCATGATGGATCGCGACATGACCATCGAGCTCACTCAAGCTGCGAAGGACCGCCTCATCGAGGTCGGCTTCGACCCAGCCCTGGGTGCTCGTCCGTTGCGTCGTGCGATGCAGGCCGAGGTCGAAGACCGCCTCTCCGAGAAGATTCTCGAAGGCCAGCTCGCAGCTGGAGATCACGTTCACGTGGACTTTATTGGCGGCGAGTTCGTCTTCACCACCACTGCTCGTGAGGTTGTTGGGGTCACTGCTGCCTCACAGGCAAACGGTATTGCCGCAACCCCAGAGATTGTGGCAGACGGAGAGTAGCCTTCCCGCCAGAGTATTCTGGGGAGCATGACTTCTTCACCCATACACGTTCGTCGTGCCCGCACAGCAGACGTGCCATGGATTCTAGAAGTCACCAAGCCACTCGTGGACTCGCGGGTTTTGTTGGGTAAAGATGCGGTCTCTATTTATGAGGCTGTACAAGAGTTCCGTATTGCAGAAGACAGCGACGGCAACCGAATAGGCTGTGGTGCTCTGCACGTGATGTGGCAGGACTTGGGTGAAATTCGTACCCTCGCTGTGACCCCCGAATGGCTGGGCAAAGGTGTTGGTGCTGCCATCTTGGCCAGGCTCGTCGACGATGCCACCGAGTTGGGGCTTGGTCGACTCTTTTGCCTCACCTTTGAGGTGGACTTCTTTACTCGCCACGGATTTGTGGAAGTCTCCGACGCCATCATTGATCCTGAAACCTATGCGCAATTGGTGCTCTCGCACGATGAGGGTGTTGCCGAATTCCTGGATCTTGCCCGTGTAAAACCCAACACTCTGGGAAATACAAGGATGCTGCGCGTCCTGTAGGTAATTTAGGGGCATGAGCTCTCAGATGCCTGGACAACCTGGACGCGTCTCACCCGCGGTGTATCGCCGCCGCAGACTGGTCGCTCTTCTCGCACTTATTGCTGTCGTTACTGCGGTTGTGCTCATCATTGTTCGACCTGGACAGGCAACGCCAGAGCCCACACCGACCGCAACAGCGAAACCCACACCTACCGCGGTTGCCTCAGAGACTCCCACCCCTACGCCCACTCCCACAGTTGATGTGTCGTCCTATAAAGAATGTGCTGTGAAGAACCTCGTGGTCACTCCAGTCACCGATGCGGTCGACTACCAAGCAGGTGTTCTGCCTAATCTGTCTTTGACCATTCAGAACACAGGAAGCACAGCCTGCTACTACAACGTGGGAACAGCTGCCCAGCAACTCACCATTACTTCTGGTGCAGAAACCTACTGGGTTTCTACTGACTGCCAAACAGAAAGATCAGACACGGTCGCCATATTGGAGCCCGGTGTTGTCTACCCATCAGCTCCAGTTGCCTGGCCTCGTGAGCGCAGCGCACCCGACACCTGTGGTGGCGTGCGCGATCAGGTTCCTGCCGGTGGTGCTTCGTACTACCTCACTGCCAAGGTCGGCGAAGCAACCTCAAAGACCTCGAGTCAGTTCCTTCTGTACTAGCTCTTTTCTTTGAACGCCTGAGAGGCGTATGCTCAAGCACGTGACAAGTCCTTGGCTTGCCGACCCCGACGTTGTGGTTCCCGGCACTGTTCGCGCAGTCGTGCGAGACTCATGGTCGCGCGCGGAACAAAGCCAACTTGATCCTGATCGGATGCTTTCTCCACTGCTGTTTGAAAGCAGTGAACTTCACGAATACCGCGAAGCGCACCCGCTGGCAGAAATGATGCCGGTTATTCGCAAGCTTCTCGTGCGCGATGCAGACAACGATTCAGGAATGCTTGTTGCCGTCGGTGATGCAATGGGACGCCTGCTCTGGGTCGAAGGTGACCAGGGGCTCAAGTCTCGTGCCGAGTCGATGATGTTTGTTGAAGGCTCTGACTGGAGTGAATCCGTGGCTGGAACTTCGGCACCGGGAACAGCGCTGGCTTTAGACCACGCCATCCAAATTCGTAGGGATGAGCATTACAACCGTCTCGTTCACGCCTGGAGTTGCACGGCTGTTCCTGTTCACGACCCAGAGACCAAAGCCATTATTGGTGTTATTGATATCACCGGGGGAGACCAAGCGGTGGATCGCCACACCATGCCCTTGGTGGAGGCAACGGCTCACGCTGTCGAGACAGAGCTCATGGTGAGCAGGCTTCGCAGTCGTGATGCTGCCTCCTCGAGGTCAGCTGCTAGCTCTAAATTTGTTCTGTTTAATAACTTGCCTTCTTCGGTGAAGAACAAGTCAGCCCGGGCAACACTTCACATCCTTGGCCGTGACACCGCACTTCTCAGCATTGGTGATCGTTCCATCGAACTCACCCAGCGTCATGCCGAGATTATGACCCTGCTGGCCTGGAACCGCTCGGGGTTATCTGCTGAACGTTTGTCGGAACTGTTGTGGGGTGACCCTCATGCAACCTCACGCTTGCGGCCAGAGCTGGTGCGCTTGCGCAAGCTCCTAGACAAATTCCATCCCGGGATTGCGCCAGAGTCCAAGCCGTATCGTCTGACCGAGCAGGTTGAGATAGATGCCCAGCACGTCGTGGCATTGCTCGATCGTGGAGCACACCGGGCAGCGTTGTCCGCGTTCCGCGGGACGCTGCTTCCGGACTCGGTCTCACCGGGTATTGAAGACATCCGCACCGAAGTGTGTTCACACCTGCGAGAGTCACTACTCAGTGATGCCTCCGTGGATGTCCTGATGGACTATGCCAACTCCGAGCAAGGCTTAGAAGATCTGGATGTGTGGCACCAGGTGCTCAAAATGCTGCCGGCAAAATCCCCCAAGCGTGCACATGTGGTTGCTCACGTGGAAAACCTCGTGGAACTGCATGGGCAATAGTTTCCCTTCGCAACTTTCTGCAACCTTTCGCTCCCTAATGTTGGAGTGCCATATCCGGCACTACGACAAAGACGTCGAAAGGTACATAAATGACTGTCTATGCAAACCCCGGCACACCTAATGCCGTCATCACGTTCAACCACAAATACGACAACTTCATTGGTGGCAAGTATGTTGCACCGTCGTCAGGTGAATACTTCGAGAACATCACGCCGGTAACCGGCCAGGTGTTCTGCGAGATCGCCCGCGGTAACGCCAAAGATGTTGACATGGCTGTAGCGGCCGGGTGGAAGGCCTTCGAAACCTGGGGCAAGACCAGTGCCACCGAACGTGCCATCATTCTGAACAAGATTGCTGACCGTATGGAAGCAAACCTTGAGCTCCTCGCTGTTGCGGAGACTTGGGACAACGGTAAGCCTGTTCGTGAAACCATGGCCGCAGATATTCCTCTGGCCATTGACCATTTCCGCTACTTCGCTGGTGCCATCCGTGCTCAAGAAGGTGGCATCTCCGAACTAGACCACAACACTGTGGCCTACCACTTCCACGAGCCACTGGGTGTTGTTGGCCAGATCATCCCCTGGAACTTCCCCATTTTGATGGCTGTTTGGAAGCTTGCTCCAGCACTGGCTGCAGGTAACTGCATCGTACTCAAGCCAGCCGAGCAGACCCCTGCATCAATCCACGTACTGCTGGATCTGATCAATGACCTCATTCCAGATGGTGTGCTCAACATTGTTAACGGTTTCGGTATCGAAGCTGGTGCACCTCTTGCTTCTCACAACAACATTCGCAAGATTGCGTTCACTGGTGAAACCACCACTGGTCGCCTCATCATGCAATACGCAAGTGAGAACCTGATTCCTGTCACCCTCGAACTCGGTGGCAAGAGCCCCAACATCTTCTTCGAAGACGTTGCAGCTCAGAAGGACGCCTACTACGAGAAGGCTCAGGAAGGTTTCACCATGTTCGCCCTGAACCAGGGTGAAGTGTGCACCTGTCCTTCCCGTGCACTGATCCAGGGCTCCATCTATGACGGGTTCATGGCTGACGCTCTGCCTCGTGTAGGCAAAATCATCCAGGGCAACCCTCTGGACACCAACACCATGATTGGTGCACAGGCATCCAACGACCAACTGGAGAAGATCCTCAGCTACATCGACATTGGTAAGGCTGAAGGCGCCAAGGTTCTTATCGGTGGTGAACGTGCTGACCTCGGTGGTGAACTCTCCGGTGGTTACTACGTCCAGCCCACTGTCTTCGAAGGTAAGAACTCTATGCGTATCTTCCAAGAAGAAATCTTTGGCCCCGTGGTGTCTGTCACCTCCTTCAAGGACTACGACGACGCCATCAGCATCGCCAACGACACCCTCTATGGTCTTGGCGCAGGTGTGTGGAGCCGTACTGGCGACATCGCTTACCGCGCTGGCCGTGCCATCGAGGCAGGTCGTGTGTGGACCAACACCTACCACCAGTACCCTGCTCACGCCGCCTTCGGTGGTTACAAGCAGTCTGGTATCGGTCGCGAGAACCACAAGATGATGCTCGATCACTATCAGCAGACCAAGAACCTCCTGGTCTCCTACGCAGAAGGACCCATGGGCTTCTTCTAAATCGGCACTATCAAACAGGTAACAAACACGGGAGAATCATTACATGGACCTCACCAGAGTTGATTACACACCAGAAGCCGCTGAGCTTCTGCGCAAGATGACTCTCAAGCACGGTCCGTTGATGTTTCACCAGTCGGGGGGCTGCTGTGATGGCAGCTCCCCGATGTGTTACCCCGTCGGGATGTTTCGGGTCGGGGGATCCGACGTCCTGTTACAAAAGCTCGAAGTTGACGGCTTAGACCCCATCGAGTTTTATATGTCGGCATCGCAGTATGAGTATTGGAAATACACCCACCTCACCGTTGATGTGGTGAAGGGTCGAGGTAGCGGATTCTCGGTTGAAGCTCCCGAGGGAGTCCGTTTCATGATTCGCTCTCGCATGCTGACCGACGAGGAGATCGAACACTTCGGCCTCCTCAAAGCAGAGGCTGTTTAGAACGCAGCGTCGATTTCGCGCTCGCGGGCGTCTTTGGCTGTGTCGAAGGCGTCTTTGAGTGCTGAGCGCAGTGTTCCCACATTGTGATCGATACGGGTACTAAAGCCCAAGCGGGTCGCCTCGGCATCACGTTGCTTACCGCCATTGACGGGGCGGATTTCTCCGGCCAGAGAGATTTCACCAAACGCAGCAACAGTGTGAGCGATTGGCTTGTCATGGAATGCACTCGCCACGGCAATGGCGATGGCCAGGTCAGCACCAGGCTCGTTCAGACGAACACCTCCCACAGTGGAGACGTAGACATCTTTGTCGCTGAGTTTGAGTCCAGCTCGGCGCTCCAACACAGCCAGCAACATGGCAACACGTGAGCTGTCCAACCCGTTGGTGACCCGGCGAGGATTGGGTGCACTGGTGGGAACCACCAGCGCCTGAATCTCCACAGGCAGTGGCCGCTTTCCTTCCAGGGCAACCGTTGCACACGTTCCCGAAACGGCAACTGAAGATCTACTCAAGAACAGACCACTGGGGTCTGGAACTTCAGCAATGCCATCTCCGGTCATTTCGAAGCAGCCCACTTCATCGGTGGGACCGAACCGGTTCTTCAGTGCGCGGACAAACCGCAAGGCGGTTTGACGGTCGCCTTCGAAGTGGCAGACAACATCAACTAAGTGTTCGAGAAGGCGAGGTCCGGCAATAGTGCCGTCTTTGGTGACGTGGCCAACAAGAAGAATGGGGAGGTTGCGTTCCTTCGCTACGCGAATGAGAACGCTGGCAACCTCGCGCACTTGGCTGGGGCCACCGGCCAGACCATCCACAGCAGAACTGGCAACAGTCTGCACAGAGTCAACGATGAGCAAGGCAGGTTGCACCGCATCAATCTGGCCGATGATGGTGGAGAGATCTGTCTCAGCTGCGAGATAGAGGTTGTCGGTCAGTGCGCCCGTGCGGGACGCACGCAAGCGCACCTGACTCACTGACTCTTCCGCGCTGACATAGAGAACCTTGATGCCGGTCTTGGCAGCGCGGGATGCCACCTCGAGCAGCAGCGTGGACTTTCCCACACCGGGTTCACCAGAAAGCAGGATGGCAGCACCGGGAACAATTCCTCCGCCGAGCACACGGTCAAACTCGTTGATACCACTAGCCCAGTGAGTGAGTTCACCATCGACGGGAACCTCCGTGATAGGCCTGGCGGCATTGTCTTCGCTGACAAAAACCGGGGTCATCTTGACTTGGATGCCGGTCTTTGTTGACTCCTCAACGACGGTCCCCCACGCCTGGCATTCACCACAACGACCAACCCACTTAACTGTGGTCCAGCCACATTCTGTGCAGGTGTATCCAGGAGTTGCTTTGGCCATGCGGACAGCCTAGCTGTGGCGGCGGACAGTGGATTGGTGGCGTGCGCAAGCTGTGCGTAAACTCTTTACTACTGGTTCCGTGTCCGAGCGGCCGAAGGTGCAACTCTCGAAAAGTTGTGTACGTGAAAGCGTACCGTGGGTTCAAATCCCACCGGGACCGCCATTGAAAAAGACCTCCCCATTTCGAGGGAGGTCTTTTTCCATGCCTGGACTAAAGCGTCATTAATCTCTTGTGTAGAAATAATGCGACCGTCGTGTGGAAGTCAGCCTTTTGCAATGCTCCTTCAAATCGAGGCTTTATGCCATCTTTCTTCTTCTGTGAAGGCTGAAAGCCATTAGGGCTACTCCAAGCAGGATGATTACGTTCCCCGAGATTACGATTGGAGTCATGTTGGAACCGGTGAGAGCGAGCTCAGTCGGCATCACCTTCGATTCTGATAGCAAAATTCCCGAGGCTGAGAGCTTGAAATAAATAGAATCAGTTACCTTTGTTCCGTCAGCAGCAGTTGAGGTAAAGGTGACTGTGTGCCAGCCAGCTTCAAGACCTGCAGGAATGATGGCGGTGCTACTGACTGAACCACCAACGGCATTCCCTCGCGCGAGAGTTTGCGGTGTTGAACGAACGACAACATCGTAAGCGGCCGTAGTTTGCAATCCGCTCGCATTGAAGGTCAGAGCGGTCCCTGCGATATACATTCCTACGGATGCCGCCATGTCCATAGAGGCAGCAGCTTCACGAGATTGGTTGAAAGTAATCAGTCCAGGGGTGTAGGTAAGCGAATAATTTGATGCTGAACCTGACGAGAAGACTGCCGCCGAGGGAATCACTGAATATGTACCGCCCTCAGTCGGGACTGAACTGGAATTCGCATAAGTGGTCGAACCTGCACCGGCATAGTTGTAGCTCATTCCCGAAATGGCATCCGAGTTCTGAAGCGTCCCCCGAGTAATTTCATACCCTGGGGTGATGCCATTTCCGAAGTCAATAACTTCATCTTTAGCTGTAATAGTGATGGCTCGAGGTATAACGCTGACCGTGACGGGAATGTTTGTTGCTGCTCCGAGGTAATCAACTCCCTCAGAAATTTCTGCTGTTACGACACAAGATCCTGAGCCTGCAGTCACTTCGATTTTTCCAGAAGCGGGATCAACGTTGCACGCTGTAGAAGCACCTGCCGCATAGGTTACCGTTCCATCAAAAGGGCCACCAGAAACAGCCGCTACCACAATTAGCGAATCCCCATATTCAAGGGTGTAGCTGGTGTTCGAGAAGGAAAGTGTTCGAGACAACTTGTTGTTGATTGTTAAAGTTCCCGCAGTGAAGGTAACTGCATAGTTTGCCGCAGAGCCCGCAGCGAATACCGGACTTGAGGGAGTGACTGAGTAGGTGCCCACTGCAGTCGGGGCGGTTGTTGAATTTGCGTAGGTGGTGCCACCGCTTCCCTCATAGTTATACGTCACACCCGAAATTTCCTCAGAACTCACGAGCGTGCCGGTGGTCACTGAGAAGGACGGTGTAAAGGTGTGACCCACAGTCGTAGTGGGACTACTTGAGGTAATTGTCAATGCGCGTTTGGTAACAGTTAGTGATACGGGGAGTGCAGTTGCGCTGAGGTGATTGGTTCCTTGAGTTATTGACGCAGAAAGATCGCATGTTCCCGTTCCAGCGGTGATGGAAACAACACCCGAGGTAGGGTCCACTGAGCAAGCCGTAGATGAACCCGTTGAATATGTCACTGTGCCGTCTCCCGCAGAGGCAGTCGCGGTAAACCTTTGCGTATCACCGTAGGACAGAGTGGCGCTAGTCGTGTTGAATGTGAGCGAGCGACTTACTCTCCTGATTTCGAGAGACCCAGGTGCATACGTGATGTTGTAGTTTGCTGTCGTATCGACATTGGCAGGCGTCTCGATGATCACATTGGAAGGTAATACTTTGTACCAACCAGCTTCGGTTGGCCGCGTGGTTGAAGGCCCATACGACGTACCATTGAACCCTGTGTAGGTGAAGGTAGCTGCAGAATAATCGAGCACCTGAGTTCCAACAAGTGCTTGGCTAATGTCAAGAGCAGTCGGGCTGAAGGAGCTTCCGTAATTGACAGTAGGGCTTCCTCCTGTGATGGTGATGGCCTTGACCGAGCCGTTGACAATAACTTGCGTCGTAGTCGTCGCGGCGAGGTAATTGGACCCCTGCGCTATAGATGCGGAAACGGAACACGAACCTGTAGATGCAGTCACCCTAATGAGGCCGGTTGATGAATCTACCGTGCAGGCTGTTCCTGCACTGACCGAATAGGTTACCGCGCCATCGCCAGCGCCTTTGTCGGGAGTGGCCACGACTGTTTGCGTTGCGCCGTAAGCAAGCGTGTACGTTGTCGTGGATCCAAAACTGAGTGTTCGTGACGCTTTCCCGAGGGTAACGGTTGTCTGGGAGGAAGAAATTGCTGAGTATGACGAGTCGGCTGCCTTAGTAGCCGTCACCAAGCATGTTCCAGCCGAGGTGGACGTCAACACGCCACTACTCACGGCACAGCCTGTTGTCGATGCGCCGTTCGTGACGGAGTAGGAGATCGCTCCGGTTCCAGAGCCACCCGAAGTCGTGAGAGTTAGTGGTGTACCAAAGGTCCCCGATGTGCTCGTCACGTTGAGTGCGCTTTGCGACTGTGTCGCAAGAGTCAGGGTCAATGTTTGAAGCAAAACGTTGTCAATCTTAATATCAACTGTGTACGGGCCAGAGCTAGCGAACGTCAGTGATCCAATAGGTAAGTTAAATCCAAACCTGTCGCCAACATTTTTAGCTGTTCCACCCGAGGTCCAGATTATTTGGCTTGCAGTTGTGTTGTTGCATGTTCCTGTAATGCCACTTCCAACGGCATTACCCGACCACATGTAGATAGCTGAGCTACCGCAGTTTGCTCCGTTGAGGTCAGTAACAATTGAAGCGGATGCGCCAGAGTTGAGCACTTGTCCCCCAGTAAAAATCAATTCGATTTTCGAAACGGGGTTCGTCGGATTGTTAATGCTGATCCACAAAGGTTTGGTATTAGTCGAACCTGGCTGAACCATATTTACTGGATCGACACTCAAAGTGGCTGCATTTGCTGCGGTAATCGGAAGAACCGCTGTCATGCACCCGACTGTGGCAGCGACAAAGACGGTGAGAAATTTTTTCCAGCTCATACGAGCAGAATATCTGGGAGTTGGATAATTTATCCAATCTCTTCTTTTTGTATTACAGGAGAAAATCGTTTTATTTAGGTTTAGTTGCTGAGCGCGTAAGCTTTCTTCATGACACAGCAGTTACATCCCACGGCGAAAAAGCTGATGGACACTGTCTCTGCAATGCTGGATAGCTCTAATCCACATGGCATCTTGGTTGACGATGTCCTCAAGATTTCTGGTGTAGCGCGCAGTTCTCTGTATCACCATTTCGGCGACTTTTCTGGTCTCATCCGGGCCACGTTGCTTCAACGCTTTTCGGCAAACGTTGCTACCGACGGCCAAGCAATGATGGAAGTTGCCAACTCTGCGAAATCGAAAGATGAATACTGGACTCGTATCAAAGAGTTGAGTGCATACACGCAGCTTCCGAGCCGCGCGCCTATACGAGCAGAACGAGCTCGCATAATGAGTACTGCTTCCGCAGATGAGGAATTTGCTGTCGCGCTTGCGGAAGAGCAGCAGAGGGTCACCGACGCCATGGCAGAAGCGATTGCAATCGCCCAGGCCAAAGGTTTTGTGAACGCCCAGTTGAGCCCTCAAGCAATTGCAGTCTTCTTACAGGCGTATTCACTCGGTCGGGCTATTGACGATATTTCGGTCAAGCATGTGCCGAATGAAGACTGGATCGCACTCGTCGAAACTGTAATCAACTCACTCCAGTCTGATTGAGAAAAGAAATGCAATATCAGGAACCGAGAATAGATAATTTATCTAGTAATCTTTGGTTCATGAATGCTTCCTCTATTTTTCGTGTACTCGCTGCAGGCCTCGTTGCTGGATTGGCAACCTTGGGGGTCACGTCGCCGGCTCAAGCAGCGACTACTTCCAATGTGACGGTCACCAGCACAGGCGCCCTCACTGCAGGGCAGCCGAATTCGGCTCCCATTGTTGTGACCTTCACAGCACCTACAGCTATGGCCGGTAATTCGAATAACTCTTCCCAAGTTCGCTTGATGGGTGCAACGTGGGTTACCGCACCGACTAATTATCAATGCGGAAGCATTGTCAGCGTCTCGGCGGACCAAGGCATCAACCCAAACTGTGTTCCTTCAGGATCTTCTGATGTTTATGCCCAGGGGTTTGCTTCAAACGCAAATAACTGGCCTGCCAACGTTACTTGGACGTTCACATTTGCTGCTAACTCTGTCATTTTGCCGAATGCACCATCTCTCAACGTCGTAACAGGAACATTCGTTGCTGCTCAGCCAGTTGCTCAATACGACAATGGTTCTAATCCGGTTGCGCTTACAGGATATGTAGCTCCTGCAAGCACAGTTATTTTCAACGCCAATGGTGGTAGTGGTGCGATGGCTGTTCAGTCCGCTTCGACTGCAACAAACCTCAGTACGAATGCGTTTACCCGCAGTGGTTATACCTTTACCGGGTGGAACACAGCAGCCGATGGCACCGGAACTGCCTATGCTGATGGCGCTTCCTACCCATTTGGAAGTAGCACCACGCTTTATGCACAGTGGACTTCTGTCCTCGCTAAGACGGGAACTGACTCGTCTGGATACCTGGTTAGTTCTGCGGTGTTACTTGCGTTCGGCGCGGGACTTGTTGTCCTTCGTGCTCTGAGCCGAAAGAAAGCTCTGAATAGCTAGAAATAAAAATATATGCCCCCTGTCTCTCAACGAAGTTCGGGATGGGGGGCATATTTGTCTTAACTGTTGAGTACGCAATAACTCAGAACGAAAAGTAAAGGGGAACATGAGTAACGAAACCATCAGCATCATCTTTCAATCGATAACACTGCTCGCAGTTTTTGCTGCTGTGTGGCAGTTGTTCTTGCGAAGCACGGCAATGCACCGCGACATGGAGATGACATTTGTTCAGAGGTACTGGGAGATCATGGACCGACGGTCACCTCAGCTGGTGATTGACGGCAAGCCGACCCCAGAAGACGAACTCATTATTTTGCAATACCTCAGGCTCTGCGAAGACGAGTTTGACCATCGACGTCAAGGCAAGTTACCGCGCCAGACGTGGGAAGCTTGGCGCGATGCGATGAGAGAGCAACTCTCAGACGCGCATTTTGCGGATGTGCTGCAGAAGACTTCGCCACACTACCCTGGGGTTCGTCAAGTGATGACGGGCGCACCAGATTTGGATCCACACCCGCGCCGCAATCGGTTTACAGAACGTGCTTGAATGCCTCTGCAAATTGGAACCATAATTGTTGCCCAAGATTCAGAAGGTGCTCACGAGCTACTTAGCACGTCTCACCGTGGTCCTGCATGAATATAAATTGCTGTAAGGCGCCAAAAACACTGTATTCCTGTCAATTCTTAACATATGCCCAATCTTGTTCTGGAGGGTGAAGAGAATTCAAATCCCACCGGGACCGCCATGTGATGTCAGCTGACATGAAAACACCTGAACTCTTTTGTTCAGGTGTTTTCTTTTGCCCATACTTACTGGTTTAGATATGTGTTGTTTTGTAAGGGCACTACCGCTTCGAGAATCACGCTGTTTTTGTGATTCGATCTGCTCCACGAGAGGGTGAGGTCATCAAGGAGTTGTGTACCGAGTCCAGGGGTTGCAGTCATCGGTATGGGTGCCCCATTATTGACAACCTTGACGTGGATGTCCTGGCCGTCAGCAGTTGATCTCAGTTCAACGACAACTTCTGTCGCATCCCCATGTCTGATGGCGTTTGAAATAGCTTCGCGTAGTAATTCTGCAAGTGCCCTACTTGTTGTGGGAGAACATTCAATTTCGTGAGACAGGGAAGGGGGAATACTCAAGGTGATGTCGACAGCGCCACCCCAGAGTTCAATAAGTTCTTGTAGCGAATCCTCAATGTTTTGAGTTTCTGATACCGGTTCCCGCAACAGCAACAACGCGTCGGTAATTGGCTGACGCACGAATTCGAGATCTCGCGAACTGAGTTTCGACGCTGGGCCCATCTGTTCAATGCGCCTCAGGGATGCCCATATTGCATCCTGAATGGGGCCGTGTAAAACACGTGAAACTGTTTCTTCAAAGCTTCGCGCTTCGGATTGTTCATTTACAAGCTCACGCTTTACTTCAGCGTTGGCTTCTTTGAGTTCTGAATTTTTTTCCCGAAGCATCCGACGCGATGTACCAACCAAAGTGATTGTTGTCACGATTGCAAAGAAGTACAAAAACAACATCCCGATTTTATCGAGGGTGTTGATCCCAGCAGTGAGAGAGAAGAACCACACAATCAGCACTGATAATACGAGGGGAACACTGGTGAAACACACAACTCGGGCTGGAAGCACCAACTTTTGTACAAGCAACATCCACAACAGACGCGCAATAAACAGTGCCCCCAAGAGCAACCCTGAAAACAAGAGAGACAACAACAATGTATTTCTACTGCCATAGCTTGCAATCGTTGTCATAACAGGAAAGAACATCCACAACACGGACAACACTGGGTAGAAGGGGTTGTCTGTGAAGGAACGCACCAATAAAGAGCGAATGTCTATCCGGCTCTTTGGGACATATTCAAAGGTGGAAGGTTCGCTTTTTTGCCCTCTACCTAGTTGGTGACTGAGGGGGCGTACCACACTGTCAATAACGAACTTGAGTTGTTCTGCAATTTGGAGGGAGTCTGTTTCCTTCACGGTGTTGAGTGCAGAATTGAGCTGTGTTTCAATGTTTTTGATGAGAGCTTGTTTACGTTTGAGAAGTCTGTTCTGAACCTCTTGCTGAGAACTTTTGGTGACGGCGAGCAGACTCGCTAATTCTGCATTTTGACGTGCGTAGTCTTGCGCTGATGCAACCAGATATCCGATCACAACAAGGACGATGAGTTGGTTTGCCTGAGCTGATCCAAAGCGTGCCCAAAACTGACTTGCTTCGGTTATGCCAAATGCCTGAAGTAGTAAGTCGTAAGTAAAAAGCCTGAGGAAAATAGATATTTCAAAAATGATTAGTGTCATCGTCGGCCTCACCGACAATGGGAAGCGCGGAATAATCACGAATCTTCCCAAAGCTAGAACCAACGCCATGGGAACAAAAGGCAGCGCATTTGCTAGCCAAAACAGGGGCATCTTTCCGGAGAGGTTGAGATCGAAGTCTACTAAGAGCGCACCGTTGAGTTGAATCAACAGGAGAAGAACCACTGCTATCCAGTTGATTGCCTCTTTTCGGCCGAGGTTTCTCCAGAAATCAATCATGATGATGGGCGCTTAGGAAGACCACTTTCGGCGACAAAAATTCTTACTGCCTCAACTCGGGGAGAAATGAGATCGTCTTGAGATAAGCCAAAGACCTTAAAAATACTTCGAATAACTTGTTCGACAGAAGACAGGGTTACACCTCTTTGCCGAGCAATTTCTTTATTCGAAAGTCCTTGGGACATCATTTGCAGAATCTCGCGTTGGGTTTTCGTTAGCATTCCGAGGCCCCCAGCCCGCTGCCTGTCATGCCTGAGAGATTCAGTTCGCCCGCGCATTGCGTCTTGAACCGCATTCACCAAACTTTCTGTTGACTTGATAATGCTCTTACGCAAATATGCAACGCCATCGGGGATGCGGGCATCTTTCATGCCCGCGCTGACCGTGTCGCCGTGTCTGCTGAGAAGAATGGGTGTGATGTCAGGTCTGATCTTTCTCACCAATTGAACAAATTCAATTCCGTTGGGACCAATACCTAAATCGATATCGACGAGCACAGCGTCTGGATCGAATTCACGCAGAGCGCGTTTCGCTGAGAGGGCAGAGGTCGCTAGCTGAGCTTGAAAGCCAGCGCTGGTTAGAGCAGTGGTGATAAGCGAGCCAGTGAACTCGTCATCTTCGACAACGAGAATTCGACGCTGAAACATCAAAACAACCTTTCGAGGTGTTGCCAGTTTCTCATCCTTTGAGTCTTACCTGACCTCGAATTCAGGGGTGTACACCTGATTCACTCTTCTCGCTCTTTACTGGGCAAAAGCCACAATTTCAATAGCCAGCCCCTGAAATGCAATGAGTTCTGCTTTTTGGGTTTGTAGTTTTTCGAGAGGCAACTTTCCGTCTCGTTGTTGCCGATATGCCCTCAGGTGAAGGATGGTTATGAAGCGTAAATTGGTGACTATTCTCATCACGATTGCCGCAATCGTATTCGCATCGGCTGGTTCTCAGACTGCTTTTGCAGTCGTCACAGCTAGTGATGGAACTTTGAGTAGCACGTTCGGAGGCTCTGGAAGCGGATTCAATGGAACTGTTAATGAGTTTGTCGTTCAGCCAGACGGGAAAATAGTTGCTGTTGGGAATTTCACCCAATACAACGGCATAAATGCGCCAATGATTGTCCGGCTGAACGCTGACGGTTCAATTGACCAAACTCTTAACGTCGGAACGGGATTTCCAACAGTCAGTCTTTCTCTTTGCCCAAAGGGCTTGGCGCTTCAGCCGGATGGCAAAATTGTTGTTACTGGCTCATTTAGGTCTTTCAACGGCAATACCTCTCAAGGGATTGTTCGTCTTAATTCAAATGGATCATTTGACAGCTCCTTCGTCTCTCCATTTGCACCCTTTGCTGCGTGGAACACTAATCCATATGGACAGCGGGTTAGCGTTCTGAGCGACGGAAGCATTTTGGTCGTTGGCGAATTTATGGTTACAGGTCAGACAAGCCCTGGAACCCCAGTGGGACGAATCGCAAAATTATCTTCAACCGGCACACTCGACACGACCTTCAATTCAAATCTTGGTGCTGGTGTTCCTGGTTCAGGCGACGGGACAGTCGTAGCCTTAGAAGTTCAACCTGATGGAAAGATACTCGTTGGTGGAACATTTACGACTCTGAGTTCAAGTATTTATACTGCGGCGAGTAAACCAGTTCCAATAGGTATTGCACGTTTGAATGCCGACGGCTCTCCCGACACAACATTCACGCCCCAACTTACTGGGGCAATGAAGTTTGTAATGGATTTCTCTCTTTCAGGAAATCAAATATTCGTTGCCGGATTTTTCACCGGTGTGAACTCTACCCCTCAGGGCTATCTCATCAAATTAAGCTCCTCAGGAACCCTTGACAGTTCATTTAATTCTGGTGGGGCTGGATTTGCTGGTGGCCAACGCGCAACTGGAGTCACTGTGGCTTCTGACGGAAGCATCTACGTGGCGGGGTCGTTTACTACTTACAATGGTTCGGCTGTAAAGAGCATGGTTCGACTATCATCGACCGGTACGCTTGATCCCAATTTCTCTGCAGGAACTGGCTTTAGTGCTAATCCCTACATTGTCCCAATAACTGAGATTTCAAATGGTGATGTACTGATTGGTGGAGCATTTAGTTCTTATAACGGAACAGCAATTGGTAATTTTGCCAAGCTTACAAATGTTCCTGCTGATGCTGCCGTTCGCGCTGCGGTAAACAACGCTAATTCCGCAAACAACAGTCAGTCTTCGAATGGCGTAACAATAACTAGCTCTCCCGCATTGGCAGAAACTGGGTCATTCAACTGGATGCTCTTAGGCACCTTTGGAGTTTCGACGGTATCTGGACTTCTATTGCTGGCGTACTCGCTACACCGAGGACAGCAAGGCTAGAGCCGGTCCGAGTGAGGCAGATTCAGTGGTGTACCACTGAATCTGCCTGTTGGTTTTCGAGGCGTTTTCTACCATTTCGTTGGAGGCATTTTGTATGTCGATTAAGTCGATTCATAAACAACTTCGTCTATTGCAGGCGATGGTGTTTGTGGTTGGGTTTTTCGTAAGTTTTCAAACAACACCAGCACAGGCGAGTGTTTCTGAGATTACTATCGTCGCTGCCGGAGGTGCTGCAGAGGGTAACGGCTGGACGAAAGCCAACGGAGTCATATCCTCAACCGGGCCAGTCAACATTAACGCTTCGGATGTGGTTGCTTCTTTAGCCTCGGGCAATACTGAAATTTCATCGACAAAGATTGTTATCAATTCAGAAATAGCGTGGACTTCATCCTCAAAGCTCACTCTCACCTCTTCGGGCACTCTAAACATCAATGCTTCAATCAAAGCCTCAGGAGCAAGTGCCGGTGTAGAACTAACTTCCACACCGCTCTACAAATTGGCATCCGATTTGGGCGCGAGTATTCAACTCACGGGTGCTACACCCAACCTTAAAATTAATTCACAAACGTTTAACGTGGTGAACACCAAAGCTCAGTTAATTGCTTTGACTTCGTCATCAACCAACATTGCCCTTGGTCGATCAATTTCGCTTACTGATACCTATACAAATTCATTAGTATCAGGAGCCTTCGCCTCGGTTTTTGACGGTCTTGGTAATGAAGTTTCGGGTTTACGAATTACAGCTGCTGCGGGCCCTGCGACGAATCTTGGATTTTTTTCTGAGCTTCGAGGCGCAACCATTCGAAACTTGGGTGTCACTAACGCCTTTGTTCAAACGACCTCTACAAGTTTTTCCAACAATATACGTGTCGGAATTTTGGTTGGTAGCGTCGGAGATTCTTCAGTTAGCGTTTCAAATCCTGCAGCGTATTCAACGTCAATTTCAAACGTGTGGAGCTCCGGTTCTGTAGTAGCACAAGAGACGGCCGGCAATGATCAGCAACGAATATATTTCGCCGGTGGCCTCATTGGCAGCTTGAATAACGGAAGCCTCTACGTCAGTGACTCACATTCCTCGGCAAGTGTGAGTGCCGCAGGCACTACTACTCAAATTGTTGCCATCGGTGGACTGATCGGTGATGTGTACAACAATCAACCAGGTTCTGGTTCTGTGCACGTCGAAATTGCTCGAACATATACAACAGGAGCAATTGTTGAAGGTTTGCGTCAGGGCACCTACTACGGCTCAGGTGGAATCGTGGGTGTATTGATTGGAGACGAAACTTCATCGGTAACGGACTCCTTCTCTTGGAGTAGCATCAGTGCGTCTAGCACCTCAAGCGGAGGAATCGCAGGATGGAGGCAATGGGTACCTGTTCAACCCACGGGCGGCGTTTTTTCTAGCTATACGACGTATCGGACCTTGGGGGCAACGATTACAACTCCGCCTCAAAATACGGTAAACAGTTACGCCGGAGTCACAAACTCTACATACACTTCATTGCCAACGGGGTTTAGTCCTACAGTGTGGACACTCCCTCAAGGTGCTATGCCTATTCTTTTGGGACAAGCGTTACCGCAAATCCCCTTATATGTGAAGGTTATTGCTCCGACAGACGGCACCTACAGCACAATGACTTACGTGATAGTCGATGCTGCAGGAACAACACAAAACCTGAGTTCTCTAGGTTTAGCTTCCCCCACCGGCACTGCTCAGTATTCGATTCCGCCGTCAGTAGGAACGGGGACATATTCTGTCTCCTATGTATCTGGCCTCACCTTGAATGGTGCTAATGCAAACAACTACTACTTGGCCCCATTTACTACTCCTACCTCAGTCACGATTACGTCAGCGCTGACTGCACAAACAGTGACTTGGTCTCCTAGTAATACATCCGCAGCATCGAGTGCTGGTCAACTCACACCAAATTCTTCAGCTACATCCTCTGGTACGGGAGCAATCAGCTACTCAGCGAACAATGCGGGTACTACAGGTTGCACCATTTCTGGCTCAAACCCTCCAGTGATTTCGTTTGCATCCGCAGGGGACTGTGTTGTTCGTGCAACTGCTGCTGGAACAGCAACTGAGGCAATGGCATATAAGGATGTTGTGTTCACCATCACAGTCCCGCAGAGCCAAACCGTCACATGGGCACCAAGCAATACACAGGTTCTGGCAAACGCTTCACCACTGACCCCCTCTGCCCTTGCCACAACTAGTGGAACGGGAAACATCACATACAGTGTTCAATCCGACACCACCTCACAATGCACGGTTGGGAATGCGTCGGGGGTTGTGAGTTTCACCTCAGCAGGTGTCTGTGTCATCCGTGCTACGGCAAATGCAAATGCAACGTATAGCTCCGCATATAAGGACGTCACTTTTACTATTGGAAGCACCACCACAACTATGTCGCTGACCCTGGATGTTGCAGTAGGTAACTCGGTGTCTCAGGCACCCGTGGACTACGCAACTACTGGATTACAACCGGGTGCTTCCTGGAATCTCGTCTTACGATCAACACCACAGACACTTGCAAGCGGAAACATTGGTTCGCTTGGTGCAGTAACTGGCTCTACGTCGCTACCTGCTGGTCTCCCAGAGGGCTGGCATTCTTTGACGCTTTCTGGAACCAGCATTAACGGGGGCCTGGTTTCTACTGCTATCTGGTTTGAAGTCAGCCCTACTGGTACATTGCTCGCATCTCAAACAACAGAGCCTTCACAGGATGCAATAACTCCAGCCGGATTGCCCAAGACAGGCCTAACCGTGGTTAATTCTGCTGTGGTGGCAATAACTCTGTTACTGATGGGGCTCTACTTGTTTGGTCTCCGGAGAAAGCATGTTTCCTAAGGCGATTTGTATATCGCATATCGGCCTGCCTGCCGTAACGAGATAGTGATGTGCAAACTGTGGATAACTGCTCAACTTGCAAGCCAATGGCAGGTTGAACTTAGGGTGCTGGGAACAAGAAGATGGGAGCCCACTGAGGGTGGTAGGCATAAATCAGTACCAAGAAGACAACAACGTCAAAGAGTAAGTGCACGGTAATCACGTAGTAGACCGATTTACTCTTCTCAAAAATCCACGCCTGAATAAGCGCGAACGGAATAGTGAGTAGCGGCCCCCACGAGCGGTACCCGAGTTCCCACAGAAACGAGACAAAAACGATGGCTTGCAAACCGTTGGCAACCCACAACGGGAAGTGTCGCCTGAGCAGCGCGAAGATGGTGCAGATGAAGAAGAGTTCATCCCAGATGCCAACAAAGCCAACGCCGACAAAAAGTCGAGCAATTTCGGACGGCTCGGCCACTGCGGGCCAGTTGAGGTAACTTCCCGAGCCAATGAAATACACCGGCAGGATGAGCCATCCCAAGATGAGAACTAATCCAAGCCAGATCCACTCCAGCCTGGTCCACGGTTGTCCGGGTCTACCCGGGAACGTAATCGCATGGTCTTTGAATACCCACCTACTCAGTGAGTAGGGCACAGCAACAGCCAGAACCAGCACTGTTCCCATGAGGGCGATGTTGCCCCATTCAAGATTGGCTTTGAGAGAGATCTGTTCGATTCCCACCAGGGGAATGGCGATGAGCAGAAGGTCCCTAGCAAAGCGCCATGAGATCGAGAACGCGAGAGCGAGTCCTGCAACAACGGTGAGGTATCCCCACGAGGTGTGGAAAACAAAAAACAGCGGAGCAGAACTGACAACTAACAGCGCGGAGAGAAACATCCGAGCCTGGGTCCACTGAGTTGCGGGCAGGGTAAAACTGGGCGCACTGGCAGTCATGCCTCAAGAGTAGGTGACGATGGTTCGGTGTACTCACAGCAAATTTCAAGCATTTAGTTTGAGTGCTCACGCGCTAGGGTGAAGTCACGACTGAGGGGCAATACATCATGCATAAGAAGCTGTTCTGGGTTTATCTCGTGCTCTCCATTGCGGGACTGATCACTGCTTGGATTTTCAACGGCATAGCTGTGATGAATCAGGAAGACTACCTGGGTGCCTGGTTCGGGTCTGCAGTTGACTGGGTCCTCTCGGCCGATCTCACTATCGTTGCCATCGCTGTCGTGGTGTTCATGATCACCGAATCTCGACGTATTGGAATGAAGCGTGTGTGGCTGTATATCCTGCTCTCAGGTGTGACCGCGATGGCCTTCACGTTCCCCCTGTTCATGGCCATGCGTGAACGCCAGCTAGCCAAGAAGACTTTGTTGGAAAACGAACCAGCAGAGTCTGTTTAGCTAGAGAGCCGACGCAAAAACTACTTGTTGACAGCGGTAGATCTTCTGAGCAGGAGGAATGTTGCTCCGGTAAGGAGAAGTGCCGCTCCCATCCAGAGAGAATTAGTGTTTGCTCCGGTTTGAGCGAGACTTGCCGGACTCGATATGGCTGAGGAAGGTCCTGTTCCTGAAGTTTGCAACAATGTACCGCTGTTACTAACTTCGAACCAGACTGCGTGGGAAATGGTTTCACCATTCGCGCCAGTTCCAGTCAAAGTAATACTGTGCCACCCTGCTGAGAGGCCTGAAGGTATTTGTGCCGAACCTGATAGCAAGCTGCTGCTAAAAGTACCCGACGCTATTGTTTGCGGGTTGGAACGCACAACAAGGGTCCAGGATGAGTTGCTTTGAAGTCCGGAAGCTGCATAGTCGACGGTCGAGTTTGCAACGGTTGAGCCTGTCGTCATATCTAGCGCCAAGGAAACAGCAGGCGTAGATGAGGTGATGGTGAAGTCCACGTCGTGTGTGTCAGCCAGATAGTTCGCTGTGGATGCTGCAGTTGCACGAACCGAACATATACCAACGCCAGTAAAGGTAACGACGCCAGTTGAGCTATCAACAGAGCAACCAGTTGTTCGCGCATCGAGCACACTGTATGAGATCTGTCCATCTCCGCTTGTGGTTGCCAAGCTCGAGGGGGTGATTGAAGCCAGGTTTCGTGCGATCGAAGTGTTTGTCGGCGCCCACGAAACAGTCTGAGCAGGGAGTGGGGTCCATTGTGCATGCAAAGTTACGTTCGAGGTTCCACTAGAAACTCCTGATGCAGTGAGTGGCTGGCCACCAGAGGCAGCAGCAAACCATCCCGCGAAGCTATAACCGGAACGTGTCGGTGCAGAAGGAAATACCAACGTGTTGCCGAAGACATAGCTTCCGTCGCTGACGGTGCTTCCGCCGTGTTCGTCGTAGGTGACGTTGTAGGTATTAGCACTCCATTGGGCGTATAAGGTGACGTTCGCATTTGAGGCGGCCACTGCGCTTGCTGTCTTGAGGTTTCCGCCTGAGCTTGCATCAAACCAGCCCTGGAATGTGTAGCCGTTTTTGGTGGGGTTGGCGGGATAAGTCAATGAACCACCGTGTGTGAACGTTCCATCGGTGACTGAACTTCCACCCTGCTCGTCATATGTCACGTTGTATGTGTTGATAGCAAAAGCGGGATAGAGCGTTGTGTTTGCCGTGAGGTTGTAGGAGCCAGTTGAACCGGTTGATTGATTGGCACTGCTTGCCCAGCCAGCAAACGTGTGGCCTGCCTTCACAAGTGAACCTGTGTTGCCGTCGAGTGTGATGAGACCGTTACCGGATTTCGCCGCTGGCACTGTACCTGAATCTGATCCGGAGGAAGAGTATGTGAGCGTATAGGTTGTGGAGTTATTCGAAACATCTGCTGAAGAAATTGCAGATGTGTAAATGCGAACGTATTTGATAGCTCCGTTGAAGGAAGCATCTGTACCCCAGTTGCTCTTACCTATGTAATTTTTAGTTCGGGTCACGTTGAGCGGCAAGGAAGTGTAGGTACTTCCTAAATCATTCGAATCGTTGAAGAAGCTAACCTGGCCAACAGCTGTATCTATCTCAGCTCCATTTTTGTACATTCGGCACTTAGAGCCATCTAGTGTGATAACGAATTTGGCAAAAACACCGGCTTGCCCGTTATTTAGAAGTGCTTGGTTTGTGCTGATGCAGCGGGATTTACCAGTTGCGCCATGGAAGATTTCTATGGCAAGTTCGTTCGGATTACTTGACTCTCCCAGCACGCCAACCCAAATATTGTCTGCTGCGTCTCCATTACCAAAGTCAAAAATTCGTTCCCAAGCTTGATTGGAAGCGCCGAAATGGCCTTCAAATTCAATGGTGATTCCGCTACCAAAATTGTTGAAGCCCGACCCCATATCTACATAGGAATTGCTTCCCAGATTGCTTGCACCACTATTTGGAAACTCAAGAGCTCCGGTCGCATTGTTGTAGTTGAGCGCGCCAATGATGGAGCCATTTCTCCCGAAAGATGAGAGGTCACGCCAAGTTCCAGGGGAGGAAGGGTTATACGACCCAGAATCTGATGCGACCAAGTTGAAGTAGAGATCAGAAGACGAAACAGCATGAACAGCCGATGTGCCGAGGAGGACGAAAATAGTCGTAAAAGACAACGCAGTTGTAATGCGCTTGAGCATGCGCTTAGTCCAAGTGAACAACTCGTACCTCATCTTCGGAACACCCATTTGGGATGGAAACTACGTTCAGTCTAAACCAGTTGTCTATTTTCGGATTGTTGAGAATATAGGCCACCACATCAGATAGTTTGAAGCCATGGAAAACGAAAACTCGGTCATGAGTGTGGGATCGAAGAACTCGGTGCTGAGTTTGTGGTCAACAAATTCGTTTATGTCCATCGGTTCTCGAGGCTCAGCTTTCTCTATCGGCTCGATTGGATCTTTCGGCAGCATTCTCTCTATTGGCTCATTTCTGAGCGTGCTGAGCATTATGTCGAGCCTCGCATTTCTGGGTTTGATGGCCTCCAAGAAGCGGGCCAAGCTTTCTCGACGCTGAAGTTTTTTCGGGCAGTAGGTGGATAAATCCCCCTCGCCGGGCAGTGTTCCGGTAGAAATAGGTCATGAGCGTGCGAACTCCTGATCCCAACGGCGGCTGGCTAGGCGACGACGAGCTTTCCTCGATCCGCCGCCGACTTCCCCTTCTTTACGTTGAGGCAGTGCCTGTACGGGTTGACGGTCTCGGTGTTGTTACCGAAGTTGGTTTGTTGCTGCGCGCTAATTCGACCGGAGAAATGACCCGCACCATCGTCTCTGGCCGTGTGATGTATGGCGAGACACTGCGCGAAGCGCTGTTTCGCCACCTTGAAAAAGACTTAGGCCCCATGGCTTTCCCGCTGCTGCCTGCTAATCCCAATCCTTTCCACGTTGCTGAGTACTTCCCGCTTCCAGGCATCTCGCAGTTCACGGATGAGCGACAGCACGCAGTGTCCCTCGCATACGTGGTCCCCGTGACGGGAACGTGTGATCCTCGCCAAGACGCACTGGAAATCACGTGGCTCACACCTCGTGAGGCAGCAAGCGATGCAGTCACCTCGGAAATGGAGGGTGGTCGAGGAGCATTACTTCGCGCTGCCTTGGCTTCAGTCGGTGCGCTGAACTAATCAGCTCCTGCATCTTTAGGGATAAACCCCTATTGTTGGACTTTTGGCCTGATTTCGGGCAAAAATCTGCCCGTATACTGATACAGACTGTTTATTCCAGGTTTGTCGAGGTGAAAGGACATCGTGGATATCGAACTTCCCGTTGTGCCTGACAAAAAAGGACTAGATCCCCAGCAGGTCAATGTAGCGCTTACTGACGTGCAGATTGAGGTCTCACGCCTGGAATCAGAGCGCGCAGAAATTGATAAGCGTATCGACGCCCTCACTCGTGAGGTTGCCGAGGTTCGCAGCGCACTCAAGCGTGCCAGCGCAAAGCCTTCCTTCTCTGACCTTGGTGCTGCATTTGAACAGACTCTTCGCGTAGCTGAAGAACAAGCCGGCAAGCTAATCGCTGATGCGCAAACAACAAGCGCTCTGACTCGACGTTCTGCAGAAGAAGAAGCAATAGCTGTTACTGAGAATGCCAACAAGCAGGCGGCCAAACTTATTTCGGAAACTGAGGCTCGTGTTGAACGCCTGATTAAGGAATCAGAGAAAAAACTGAGTGAAGCCCTGAGCACTGCTCGTTCTACTCTCGCCAACGCAGAAATTCAGCACGAAGAAGCCATGAAGATTGCAGAAGCAATCACTATTGAGGGCGCTCAAAAGCGTGAAACTCTCGAAACAGAGCTCGCTCAAGAAATTGAACAGTCACGTAATGAGATTGCAACTCTGCGCCAGGTTCACGAGCGCGACAAGCGCCGCATTGAAGAAGAGATAGAGGTTCTGCGCGCTAAGGCCGAGCGTGACAACGGTCGCCTCATTGCTGAAAACGAAACCTACATCGCCAAGCTTCTCGAAGAGTCCCAAAAGAATCTGGACATTGCTCGTGAACGTGCTCGCGAGATTCTTGTCGAATCACAAAAGAACTTTGCAGCTTCACGCCAAGAGGGTGTGGCCTTGGTTCGCGAGGCTCGCGAAACTGCGGCAGGAATTATTCGCCGTGCTCGTGCTCGTGCCAACACGTTGACTGAGCGCCTCGAAGAGCGTTCAGCAATTCTGCTGGAAAACGGTGAAAACCTTCTCGATGGCATTAACACTGAACGCGAGGCTGTCGAAGCTTTCAATTCAGAATTGCGCATCATTGCTTTGTCTGAGCAGAGCAAAGACGACGACAATCTCTTGAACTATGTCTCCGTTGCAGATGACCAGCTGGCGGAAGAATTGACTGTCGAAGCTTTGGACATGAATGATGATTCCCTAACCGATGAGACGAAACGGTAGGGCTGAAACATGGATCTGACTCGATCATTCAAAACTGTTCGTCGTAACGGCTACGACCCCAACGACGTCAAGCGTGTATTCCGCGATGCTGAAGCACGTATGGAAGAACTTCGCCAAAGCACACGCTCGGGCATTGCCACCGTCGAAAAGCTTGAACGCGAGCTTGCAGACTTCCGTGATGCGCTTCGTCGCTCTAACGCCAAGCCCACTTTTGCCGACTTGGGTTCGGCCTTCGAGCAAACCCTTCGTGTCGCTGAAGAGCAGGCCGACAAGCTTGTAGCTGATGCCGAAGCCGATGCCAAAGTTGTTCGCGAGTCTGCTCGCGCTGAGGCTGAAACAGTCACGCGCGCAGCCAAAAACAAAGCATCAACATTGCTATCAGAGACCGAAGAGTCAATTGAAGATAAGCGCCTTGAGGTTGAGCGTGAAATTGCTCAGCTGAACATGAAGGCAGAGTCACTCATTCTTCAGGGCAACACCGCGAAAGAAACCGCGCAGCGTCGTGACGCTGCCCTGCTTGCTGAAGCAGAGCGTGATGCTGCCGATGTTCGTGCGCGTCTGCACCAAGAAATTGAAGATGCCAAGACCGAGATGGAAACCCTGCGCCAGATTGCAGAGCGTGAACAGCTTCGTATTGAGCGTGAAATCAAGCTGGCTCTCGAAGAGTCTGAGCGCGAGCGTCTTGCCCGTCACGAAGAAGCTGTCTCTTTTGTCGAAGCACAAACGCAGGAAGCCAATGAACTTCTTCGCGCTGCGGAAGAAGAAGCACAAAGCCTCAACCAGCAGATGGATGACTTTGCTGCAACCACCCGCGCAGATGCTGAAGCTCTCCTCAACGCTGCACGCGAGAGTGCAACCAACGTGATCAGCCGCGCTCGTTCACGTGCTGAAACGTTGGCCATCCTCTTTGATGAGCACGCTCTCGAAATGATGGAAAAAGCAGAGCGTCGTCGTGACAGCCTCGAGCGTCAGCGTGAGGCAATGCGTGAATTCTCACTCGAGCTCAAGGCACTGGCTTCGGCGGATGCCATGGTTTCGCTCGACGAGTCTGAATCGCAGCGCGACTAAGTTCTAGCTCCAGGTTGGGGCAAGCTTCTTCAGCTTTGCTCCGCGAATCTGCCAGAACGTCCACAGTCCTATAAAGACAAAGGGCGTGAGCAGTCCAGCTTTGACGACCAAGCGATCGCGATAGAGAGTCTGGTTGTTATCTGTGGGTGAGATTGCCATGCGGTGATCCCAGTTCTTGACCATTTTCATGGGACCACTGAGAGCTTTACCTGAGTCAATCATCATTCGAACGCCGCCGGGACGTTGGGTGAAACTGACGTCGATGGTTTGGTGGCCCATCGGGATTACCCCGAATAAACGCATGGATACTTCGTGGGGGCCATCACCTATCCACGCCTGAGGAAAGCCGCCCTGTTCCTTGGAAACAATCTTCAGCCATGGAGAGGAGACCGCCGTGAACACCTTCGGGTTGGCAATGGCTCGCCAGGCAACATCAGGTTCGCAATCGAGTGTGAGTCGAAGAAAGACGTTCATGGGTGCCCCTGGAGTTTCGCGGGGTATTCCCCCTCACTTCACACGCTAGCTGATTTCTCGCTTTTCCCAGTGAATTAAATTGGCACGATTAAATCCGCGGCCGCATTCACCGCAGCTCAATACTTTTTTGGGCTGACGGAACCGGTAGTGTTCATGCCCTGCTGGGCAGGTGCCCAGCCAGGGGGCAAGCTCATGTGCCGCACTTCCGTCATGCGTGCGCTTGCCGTCATATCCCAGGTCGTAGGCAATCTTTTTCCAGGTTGGGCCGTGCCCTGCCCGAGGTCCCGCTATCGCGTGAGCAACTTCGTGCAAGAGAATCTGATGCACTTCATCATCCTCATATTTGGCAGCCAGGTGTCTGGAGACAGAGATCTTTTTCTCCGTGAAATTACACAAACCTGCACGCGTGCGAGCATGGTCAAACCCGAAACTCCACACTGCGGGGTCAAGATGCAGGCGGATGAGGGCATCCGCCCATTTTGTTACCCGGTCCAGATCGGCCATGGCTACTTCTTCGAAATCTGGAAGATGGTTTTATTCGGGGTGGGGGAGGCTATTGCAGTTGTGTCCAACACAATAGGGGCGCTACCAATGAACTGCTTCATCTCCGCACCTTCAACAGCTTTTGCAGGATGTGGTCCACCAGCAAGCAGGCGGGGCAGCCAGTGACCAATGGCAGCATCCTGGGTTCCCACCAGAACCACATTGCCAAAGCGCCGTCCTTTGAGAACCTGGGTTTCTGCCAGAGCAATCACATGAGGAAGGACAGCGTTCAATGTTGCTGCCTGTCCACGGGCAAAAGCCAAGCCTGGACCGTCGGCCACATTAACAATGAGCACACCGGAGGGGGCAAGGAGTTTTGCTGCCTCGGTGTAGAACTCAACGCTGGTGACGTGAGCGGGAGTGCGGGCGCCACTAAAGACATCCACGATGACAACATCGACGTTGCCGTGAAGTCCACTGGGCAATTTGCCCAGGACTTCACGAGCATCGCCATAACGAATACGAATGTTTGCATTTTTTTGCAGGGGGAGGTGTTCCCGGACAAAGTCAATGAGGTCTTGCTCGAGTTCGATGACCTGTTGCCTGGAACCGGGCCTTGTTGCCTCGATGTAGCGGGGGAGCGTGAGAGCGCCACCGCCTAAATGAACTGCAGTAATCGGTGCCCCGGGTTCCCCAACCTGGTCGAGCACATGGCCAATGCGACGAATGTACTCAAAAAAGAGCTCGCTGGGATCGTCAATAAAGACGTGAGATTGAGGGGTTCCATCGATATCAAGAACGTAGGCGCCGTCTTGATAGGGGTCAGGTTCAATGGTTGCGCGCAGGCCGGAAGACTTGAGGGTGATGGTTGGGTTGTTCGCCATGTGCTTACACCACCAGAAAAATCCAACTAGACATTGGCCCGCAAACCGTTATAGAGTTGTAATTTGCGCTCGATGTTTTGTCATGCCCTCATATTGCGGTCGGGGTGACAGTTCAACAATCTCGTGGATAACTCCACGAGTGGCCCCACTTTAGCGGGTTTCATCGGGTTTGCAATTTATCCCACACCAACCACAACCATGATGGTCCATGACGGACCCACGGAGGTTATTTCCTTGGCTGCTGCGCGCAACGCAAAAGACACCAAGTCCATCAAGAACGGCCGTAGTGCATCGCGCTTGTCGTTCGCGAAGATTACGGACACTCTGACTGTTCCCGATCTTCTGGCACTTCAGACCGAGAGCTTTGACTGGCTCGTCGGAAATGAACACTGGCAGAAGCGTGTGGAGGAAGCAAAGAAGGAAGGTCGCCAGGACCTGCCTTCACGCACTGGTCTTGAAGAGATCTTTGAAGAGATCTCTCCCATCGAGAACCTCGATGAGACCATGCAGCTCTCTTTCACCAACCCCTACCTCGAGCCTGAGAAGTACTCGATCTTCGAGTGCAAGGAGCGTGGCAAGACCTACGCTGCGCCTCTCTATGTCGAGGCTGAGTTCATGAACCACGTCACGGGTGAAATCAAGACCCAGACCGTGTTCATGGGTGACTTCCCGCTCATGACCGAAAAGGGAACCTTCATCATTAACGGCACCGAGCGTGTTGTTGTGTCTCAGCTGGTTCGTTCACCCGGTGTGTACTTCGAGCGTGCACAGGAAAAGACCTCCGACAAGGACGTCTACTCCGCACGCATCATTCCTAGCCGTGGCGCATGGCTCGAATTCGAAATCGACAAGCGTGACGCTGTTGGTGTTCGTATCGACCGTAAGCGTAAGCAGTCTGTCACCGTCTTCCTCAAGGCCCTCGGTCTGACCAGTGAAGAAATCGCAACCGAATTTGCCGGTTACGACTCCATCCTGCAGACCCTGGAAAAGGACACCATCCTCACCAAGGAAGACGCACTGCGCGACATCTACCGCAAGCTCCGTCCAGGCGAGCAGGTTGCTGCTGAAGCTGCACGCGCGCTTCTGGACAACTTCTACTTCAGCCCCAAGCGCTATGACCTGGCCAAGGTTGGTCGTTACAAGATCAACCGCAAGCTCGGTCTTGAAGCTCCGCTGACTGACTCTGTTCTTCGCGTTGAAGACATCATTGCAACCATCAAGTACCTGGTTGCATTGCACAACGACGAGAAGACCTTCCCTGGTGTTCGCGATGGTAAAAAGGTAGACATTCGTCTCGATGTAGACGACATCGACCACTTCGGTAACCGTCGTATCCGCGCCGTCGGTGAACTCATCCAGAACCAGGTTCGTACCGGTCTGTCCCGTATGGAGCGCGTCGTCCGCGAGCGCATGACCACTCAGGACATTGAGGCAATTACTCCTCAGACCCTGATCAACGTACGTCCCGTCGTGGCAGCAATCAAGGAGTTCTTCGGAACCTCACAGCTGTCACAGTTCATGGACCAGAACAACCCGCTTGCTGGTTTGACCCACAAGCGTCGTCTGTCCGCTCTGGGCCCCGGTGGTCTTTCTCGTGAGCGCGCAGGTGTTGAGGTTCGTGACGTTCACTCCTCTCACTACGGACGTATGTGTCCTATTGAAACTCCTGAAGGTCCGAACATTGGTCTGATTGGTTCGCTCGCATCCTTCGCGCGGATCAACGCCTTTGGTTTCATTGAGACCCCCTACCGCCGCGTGGTCAAGGGCAAGGTAACCGAGCACATCGATTACCTCACCGCTTCGGAAGAAGATGACTTCGTTGTGGCGCAGGCAAACGCTCCACTTACCAAGGACAGCCACTTCGCTGAAGAGCGTGTTCTGGTTCGTCGTAAGGGTGGCGAGGTTGAACTCGTTCCTGCGGCTGAGGTGGACTACATGGACGTGTCCCCACGTCAGATGGTGTCTGTTGGTACCTCGCTCATTCCATTCCTCGAGCACGACGATGCTAACCGCGCACTCATGGGTGCCAACATGCAGCGTCAGGCTGTGCCACTGCTGCGCAGCGAAAGCCCGCTGGTTGGTACCGGTATGGAAAACTTCGCCGCAATCGATGCTGGTGACGTTATCCTCGCAAACGCTGCTGGTGTTGTCTCTGAGGTGTCGGCTGATGTCGTCACCGTTCAGCTCGACGCTGGTGGAACCGAGGACTACTTCCTGCGCAAGTTCGACCGCTCGAACCAGGGCACCAGCTACAACCACCGTGTCATCGTGACCGCTGGTGAGCGTGTTGAGGTAGGTCAGGTCATCGCTGATGGTCCTGCCACCGAAAACGGTGAACTGGCTCTGGGTAAGAACCTGCTCGTGGCATTCATGCCTTGGGAAGGTCACAACTTCGAGGACGCGATCATCCTCTCCCAGCGTCTGGTTCAGGACGACGTTCTTTCTTCGATTCACATCGAGGAATACGACGTTGATGCTCGTGACACCAAGCTGGGTAAGGAAGAGATCACTCGCGACCTTCCCAACGTGTCCCCTGAACTCATCGCTAACCTCGATGAGCGCGGCATCATCCGTATCGGTGCAGAGGTTCGCCCCGGCGACATTCTCGTCGGTAAGGTCACTCCTAAGGGTGAGACCGAGCTTTCTGCTGAAGAGCGCCTGCTGCGTGCCATCTTCAACGAGAAGAGCCGCGAAGTTCGCGACACTTCCTTGAAGGTTCCTCACGGTGAAGCCGGAACCATCATTGGTGTGAAGGTATTCGACGCAGAGAACGACGAAGACGAGCTCGGCTCGGGCGTCAACCAGCGCGTTGTTGTCTACATCGCTCAGAAGCGTAAGATCACCGAGGGTGACAAGCTTGCTGGTCGTCACGGAAACAAGGGTGTTATCGCCAAGATTCTCCCTGTTGAAGACATGCCATTCCTCGAAGACGGAACTCCTGTCGACGTCGTACTCAACCCACTGGGTATCCCCGGTCGAATGAACTTCGGTCAGGTTTTGGAAACTCACCTCGGGTGGATTGCGAAGCAGGGTTGGAAGGTTGAAGGCAACCCAGAATGGGCTGCAAACCTTCCTGCAGAGGCATTCGAGGCTGCCCCTGGCACCAAGGTTGCGACCCCCGTGTTCGACGGTGCTCTCGAGGAGGAAATTGCTGGTCTGCTCGATGTGACCACACCTACTCGTGACGGTGACCGCCTCATCGGTGCTTCCGGTAAGGCACGTCTGTTCGACGGTCGTTCCGGTGAGCCATTCCCTGAGCCCATCTCTGTGGGTTACATGTACATCCTGAAGCTGCACCACCTTGTTGATGACAAGATTCACGCACGTTCAACGGGTCCTTACTCGATGATCACGCAGCAGCCTCTTGGTGGAAAGGCACAGTTCGGTGGACAGCGCTTTGGTGAGATGGAGGTGTGGGCACTGGAAGCTTATGGTGCCGCTTACGCACTTCAGGAACTTCTCACCATCAAGTCCGACGACATCGTGGGCCGTGTCAAGGTTTACGAAGCGATCGTCAAGGGCGAGAACATCCAGGAGCCCGGTATCCCCGAGTCGTTCCGCGTTCTCATGAAGGAAATGCAGTCCCTCGGTCTCAACGTTGAGGTTCTCAACGAAGCTGGCGATGTCGTCAGCCTCCGCGACGCCGACGATGAGGCATACCGCGCAGCTGAAGAGCTCGGTATCAACATCTCTACCCGTTTCGAGTCTTCGTCCATCGACGAGATCTAAACGACAGTCAGACAAGTAAGAATCTAAGGAAAGAGTTAAATTGCTCGACGCAACCGCTTTTGACAAGCTTCGTATCGGTCTGGCCACTGCTGACGACATTCGTCGTTGGTCGTTTGGTGAGGTCAAGAAGCCCGAAACAATCAACTACCGTACCCTCAAGCCTGAGAAGGACGGCCTCTTTGGTGAGCAGATCTTCGGACCTTCTCGCGACTGGGAATGCTCCTGTGGCAAGTACAAGCGTGTCCGCTTCAAGGGCATCGTCTGTGAGCGCTGTGGCGTAGAGGTCACCAAGTCATCCGTGCGCCGTGAGCGCATGGGTCACATTGAGTTGGCCGCTCCCGTTACTCACATCTGGTACTTCAAGGGTGTTCCTAGCCGTCTGGGTTACCTCCTGGACATGGCACCGAAGGACCTTGAAAAGGTCATCTACTTCGCTGCCTACATGGTTATCGACATCGATGAAGAGGGCCGTCACGCTGACATGCCTGGTCTGGAGAACGAGCTTCGTCTCGAGCTGAAGACCCTCGGCGACCAGCGCGATGCTCGCATCGCTGACCGCATGCAGCGTCTGGAAAACGACCTCGCAGCTCTCGAAGCAGAAGGTGCAAAGTCAGACCAGAAGCGTCGTGCGAAGGACGTAGCTGAGAAGGAAATGTCTCAGATTCGTAAGTCCATCGACGACGAAATCGCTCGCCTCGAGCGCGTCTGGGAAGACTTCCGCAACCTCAAGGTTGGCGACCTCAAGCCTGAAGACGCTGTCTTCAACGAGCTGGTAGACCGTTACGGCTTGTACTTCGACGCCTTCATGGGTGCTGAAGCAATCAAGCGCCGCCTGGAAACCTTCGACCTGGAAGCAGAAGCGGAAGCTCTGCGTCTGGAAATCACCGAAGGTAAGGGTGCAAAGAAGATCCGTGCGATCAAGCGCCTCAAGGTTGTTTCTTCCTTCATCAACACCGGAACCAGCCCTGCGGCTATGGTTCTCGATGTTGTTCCCGTTATCCCACCAGAGCTTCGCCCCATGGTTCAGCTCGACGGTGGACGCTTTGCGACTTCTGACCTCAACGACCTCTACCGTCGTGTGATCAACCGCAACAACCGTCTGCGTCGTCTGCTTGACCTGGGTGCTCCAGAGATCATCGTGAACAACGAAAAGCGCATGCTGCAGGAAGCTGTTGACGCGCTGTTCGACAACGGTCGTCGTGGACGTCCCGTTACCGGAACCGGTAACCGTGCGCTCAAGTCACTCTCTGACATGCTCAAGGGTAAGCAGGGTCGTTTCCGTCAAAACCTGCTCGGTAAGCGCGTGGACTACTCCGGTCGTTCCGTGATTATCGTTGGTCCTCAGCTCAAGCTGCACCAGTGTGGTCTGCCTAAGCAGATGGCACTCGAGCTGTTCAAGCCATTCGTTATCAAGCGTCTGATTGACCTGAGCCACGCTCAGAACATCAAGAGCGCCAAGCGCATGGTTGAGCGAAGCCGTCCCCAGGTGTGGGATGTTCTCGAAGAGATCATCCGCGAGCGGCCAGTTCTGCTGAACCGCGCACCAACCCTGCACCGTCTCGGTATTCAGGCATTCGAACCTCAGCTCATTGAAGGTAAGGCTATTCAGCTTCACCCTCTCGTGTGTGCTGCGTTCAACGCTGACTTCGACGGTGACCAGATGGCTGTTCACCTTCCTCTGTCGGTTGAGGCTCAGGCCGAAGCTCGCATCTTGATGCTTGCTTCGAACAACATCCTCAAGCCTTCAGACGGTCGCCCCGTGACCCTGCCTACTCAGGACATGATCATTGGTCTGCACCACCTCACCACTGTGAAGGAAGGTGCAACCGGTGAAGGTCGCGCATTCAGCTCGATTGCTGAGGCAATCCTCGCTCACGACCAGCACACGCTGGACCTCAACGCGATGGCACGCATTCGTCTGAATGATGTTGTCTTTGCTGAGGGTGAAGCACCTGAGGGTTACACCGGTGGTCCCGTATTGGTCAACACCACTTTGGGTCAGGCACTGTTCAACGAGGCTCTGCCCGCTGACTACCCCTACGTCCAGAAGGTTGCTGACAAGGGAACCATCTCTGCAATCGTCAACGACCTCGCTGAGCGTTACCCCAAGACTGTGGTTGCTGCGACCCTTGACAACATCAAGGACGCTGGTTTCCACTGGGCTACTCGCTCCGGTGTGACCGTTGCACTCTCCGACGTTCTGACTCCTCCAAACAAGCGCGAAATCGTTGCTGGTTACGAGAAGTTGGCTGCGAAGGTTCAGTCTGAGTTCGAGAAGGGCATGATCACTGACAACGAACGTCGTCAGGAACTGATCAAGATCTGGACCGACGCTACCGCTGAAGTTGCTGAAGCTATGCAGAAGAACTTCCCTGCGAACAACACCATTAACCGCATGGTCACCTCTGGTGCTCGTGGTAACTGGCTGCAGGTTCGTAACATCGCGGGTATGCGTGGTCTGGTGAACAACCCGAAGGGTGAAATTATCCCTCGTCCGATCATCAACTCGTACCGTGAAGGTCTCTCCGTTGTGGAGTACTTCATCGCTACCCACGGTGCTCGTAAGGGTCTGGCTGACACCGCTCTGCGTACCGCAGACTCCGGTTACCTCACTCGTCGTCTCGTCGACGTCTCGCAGGATGTCATCATCCGCGAAGAGGACTGTGGCACCACTAAGGGCCTCGACCTGCCAATCGCTGCTGCTAACGCAGCCGGTGAGCTGGTTCGTGACGCCAACGTGGAGAACTCCATCTACGCTCGTAGCCTCGCTGCAGACGCAGTGGACGCTCAGGGTAACGTCATCGCCAAGGCTGGCGACGACGCAGGTGACGTTCTGATCGACACTCTCATCGCTGCTGGCATCAACGAGGTCAAGGTCCGTTCGGTCCTCACCTGTGAGTCTGCAACCGGTGTATGTGCTGCCTGCTACGGCCGTTCACTTGCTACCGGCAAGCTGGTAGACATCGGTGAAGCCGTCGGTATTATCGCTGCTCAGTCCATTGGTGAACCTGGAACCCAGCTCACCATGCGTACCTTCCACACTGGTGGTACCGCTGGTGCAGACGACATTACCCAGGGTCTGCCTCGTGTTCAGGAGCTCTTTGAAGCACGTACCCCTAAGGGTGCATCGCCTATCGCTGAGACTGCTGGTCGCATCACCATCGAAGAGACCGACAAGAGCCGTAAGGTCATCCTCACACCAGACAACGGTGATGAGCCTGTGATCTACCCCGTGCTCAAGCGTTCGACTCTCCTCGTTTCCGATGGAGACCACGTTGAACTCGGACAGCAGCTCCAGGTTGGAACCGTTGACCCCAAGGAAGTTCTGCGCGTACAGGGCGTTCGCGCCGTACAGCAGCACCTTGTTGGTGGCGTGCAGGGCGTATACCGCTCGCAGGGTGTACCTATCCACGACAAGCACATTGAGGTCATCGTTCGTCAGATGCTCCGCAAGGTAACTGTTGTTGAGCACGGTGACACCGAACTGCTCCCCGGTGAGCTCGTTGACCGCTCGCGTTACACCGAGCTCAACCGTGCTGCGCTGCAGGAAGGCAAGAAGACTGCTTCGGCTCGTCAGGAAGTCCTCGGTATTACCAAGGCCTCGCTGGCAACCGAGTCATGGCTGTCGGCTGCCTCCTTCCAGGAGACCACCCGTGTTCTCACCCAGGCTGCGATGGACGGCAAGTCCGATCCTCTCGTCGGCCTCAAGGAGAACGTCATCATCGGTAAGCTCATCCCCGCCGGAACCGGTCTTGCGAAGTACCGCAATATCGCCGTCGAGGCAACCGAGGAAGCTAAGGCAGAACGCTACCCCAACCGCATCTTCGCGGCTGAGGGTGACTTCTCTGACGCTGACCTGAGCTTTGTCGACTTCGAGTCTTTCTCGTCGGATGACTTCTCTGGTAACTACAACTAAGTAGGAAACACACTCAGTACTGAGTTTGTGACTTACCGAAAGCCCCGCCACGAGGCGGGGCTTTCGTCGTTGTACGCTGGGCGCATCATGAGTGATGTTGCACAGGAACACCCCGAGTTTTTCAAGCCAACTCCCGAAGAGGAGGCCGCTCGCGGTGCTGGTTTTGCTTCGGTGGCAGCTGGCACGAGTGAAGATTCTCCCGCAGTAGACACCAAGCCCAGCAACCGCACCACGGCAGCGCTCGTGGCACTGCTCGGGGGTGCGATCTTTGCTGTTCTCTACGCTTTAGCTGCATGGGGTTATTCGGCAGTTGCCTGGCTGTATGGTTCATCATCCGAAGGCACGGAGGCTGCTGCGTTCATTCAAGAACGCAGTGTGAGCTTCCTGCTGACCCCGGTGTATTGGTTGACCGTCTTTGCCTTCACGCTCTACTTTGTCCTGCTGGCCATCCTGGTAAACACTGGCCACTGGCGCTCTTTTGTGCTGTGGGGCTTGCTGGTTGCGGTGTTGACCTATGCCACCGCAATTGGGGCGGGACTGCTCACTGTTCGCGCGTGGACCCTGACCTACAGTGAAGCTATTGAGTTTATGTGGCGCGGAATCGCCTTCAACCCGTTGGTTTTGGTTGCCGTAGTGCTCTCTCGAGAAATTCCTATCTGGCTCGGTGGCTGGATTGCTTTGAAGGCACGCAAGTATCGTGACGCGGATCAGGCCAGCGCTACCGAGGAAATTGCCGTTTGACCCGGTGCCATCTGCTGGGATAAGCTCTTCAATTGGTGCGTTTTGCGCGCCAGAAACACCTTAAGGGTCAACCCACTATTCCGGTGGCGAACCCCCACGGCATATCTGTCATCAATGACTCCACACTCGTGGCGTCGCGGCAGATGTTTAGCTAAATCGTTTAGCGGCTGTCACCGTGCAGTTTTAATAAGGAGAAATAGTGCCAACTATTAACCAGTTGGTTCGTAAGGGACGTACGCCTAAGGTCACCAAGACCAAGGCTCCAGCCCTGAAGTCGAACCCACAGCAGCGTGGCGTATGCACCCGTGTGTACACCACCACCCCTAAGAAGCCAAACTCGGCTCTTCGTAAGGTTGCTCGTGTCAAGCTCAGCAACGGAACCGAAGTAACCGCCTACATTCCCGGTGAAGGTCACAACCTCCAGGAGCACTCGATGGTGCTCGTTCGTGGTGGTCGTGTAAAGGACCTCCCCGGTGTTCGTTACAAGATCGTTCGTGGTGCACTCGACACCCAGGCCGTGAAGAACCGTAAGCAGGCTCGTAGCCGCTACGGAGCGAAGATGGAGAAGAAGTAATGCCTCGTAAAGGTCCCGCTCCTAAGCGTCCCGTTGTCGCCGATCCCGTATACGGCGCCCCCATTGTTACCCAGCTCGTCAACAAGATTCTTCTTGATGGCAAGAAGGGTCTCGCAGAGCGCATCGTTTACGGTGCACTCGAAGGTGTAACCGCTAAGACCGGTGCAGATGCAGTCGTCACTCTCAAGAAGGCACTCGACAACGTGCGCCCCACCCTTGAGGTTCGCTCTCGCCGCGTTGGTGGTTCGACCTACCAGGTCCCCGTTGAGGTTAAGCCTCACCGTGCAAACACCCTCGCACTGCGTTGGTTGACCAGCTACGCCAAGGCTCGCCGCGAAAAGACCATGACCGAGCGTCTCATGAACGAGATTCTCGATGCATCAAACGGTCTGGGCGCAGCAGTCAAGCGTCGCGAAGACACCCACAAGATGGCCGAGTCGAACAAGGCCTTCGCTCACTACCGCTGGTAGACCGAGCCAGTCCCTGTTCACCCCTAATTTCGGAGGAATCCTGTGGCACAAGACGTGCTTACTGACCTAAACAAGGTCCGCAACATTGGCATCATGGCTCACATCGATGCTGGAAAGACCACCACCACTGAGCGAATCCTGTTCTACACCGGTGTTAACCACAAGATCGGTGAAACTCACGATGGTGCGTCAACCATGGACTGGATGGCCCAGGAGCAGGAGCGTGGTATCACGATTACTTCTGCTGCGACCACCTGTTTCTGGAACAAGAACCAGATCAACATCATTGACACCCCCGGTCACGTTGACTTCACCGTGGAGGTGGAGCGTTCGCTCCGCGTTCTCGACGGTGCTGTTGCAGTGTTCGATGGTAAGGAAGGTGTTGAGCCTCAGTCTGAGACCGTATGGCGCCAGGCTGACAAGTACGACGTTCCTCGTATCTGCTTCGTCAACAAGATGGACAAGCTGGGTGCTGACTTCTACTTCACCGTAGACACCATCATCAAGCGTCTGGGCGCTAAGCCACTTGTTATCCAGCTTCCTATCGGTTTCGAGAACACCTTCGAAGGTGTTGTTGACCTGGTAGAGATGCGTGCACTCACCTGGCGTGGAGACGCTAAGGGTGACGTGGAAATGGGTGCCAAGTACGACATCGAAGAGATCCCTGCTGATCTCGTTGACAAGGCAAACGAATACCGCGCCAAGCTCATCGAAGCTGTTGCTGAAGGTGACGACGAACTGCTCGAGCGTTACCTCAACGGTGACGACCAGTTCACTGTTGCTGAGATCAAGAAGGCCATCCGCAAGATGGTTATCGCTTCTGAGATCTACCCCGTTCTATGTGGCTCTGCCTTCAAGAACCGTGGTGTTCAGCCCATGCTCGACGCTGTTGTGGACTACCTCCCCAGCCCGCTCGACGTCCCTGCAACTCAGGGTCACGACGTGCGCGATGAGGAAAAGATCCTCGAGCGTAAGCCAGATGCAAAGGAGCCTTTCTCGGCTCTGGCCTTCAAGGTTGCTGTTCACCCCTTCTTCGGTCGTCTGACCTACACCCGCGTTTACTCGGGTGCAGCTGACTCCGGTGCTCAGGTGCTCAACGCAACCAAGGACAAGAAGGAACGTATCGGCAAGATCTTCCAGATGCACGCCAACAAGGAAAACCCTGTTGAGTCGATGTCTGCTGGTCACATCTACGCTGTGATCGGTCTGAAGGACACCACCACTGGTGACACTCTCTGCGATCCTGCAAACCCCATTGTTCTTGAATCAATGAGCTTCCCCGAGCCTGTTATCTCGGTTGCTATTGAGCCCAAGACCAAGGCTGACCAGGAGAAGCTGGGTACTGCTATCCAGAAGCTAGCTGAAGAAGACCCCACCTTCCGTGTTGAGCAGGACCAGGAAACTGGTCAGACTGTGATCTCCGGTATGGGTGAGCTTCACCTCGACATCCTCGTTGACCGTATGCGTCGCGAGTTCAACGTTGAGGCAAACGTGGGTAAGCCACAGGTTGCCTACCGCGAGACCATCCGTCGCAAGGTAGACAAGCACGACTACACCCACAAGAAGCAGACCGGTGGTTCTGGTCAGTTTGCTAAAGTTCAGATCTCTCTCGAGCCTCTTACCGTTGAGGGCGACAAGATCTACGAATTCGATAACCAGGTCACTGGTGGACGTGTTCCTCGTGAATACATTCCATCTGTGGACGCTGGTTTCCAGGCCGCTATGGCAGTCGGTGTTCTCGCCGGCTACCCCATGGTCGGCGTCAAGGGCATCCTCGTTGATGGTGCCTACCACGACGTTGACTCATCGGAAATGGCCTTCAAGCTTGCAGGCTCTATGGCCTTCAAGGAGGCGGCCCGAAAGGCTGACCCCGTACTTCTCGAGCCATTGATGGCTGTTGAAGTTCGTACTCCTGAGGAGTACATGGGTGACGTTATCGGTGACCTCAACTCTCGCCGTGGACAGATTCAGTCCATGGAAGATGCAACAGGCGTCAAGGTCGTTAGCGCCCTTGTCCCACTGTCGGAAATGTTCGGATACGTCGGTGATCTGCGGTCGAAGACCTCAGGTCGTGCGGTGTACTCGATGACCTTCGACAGCTACGCCGAGGTCCCGAAGGCTGTCGCCGACGAGATCGTCCAGAAAAACAAGGGCGAGTAATTTCGCTCCTTGTGAGTTCAGTAAAATAAATCAAACCCTGTAGTTTCCAACCGGAAGCTACTCGAATGTCCTAGGAGGACCCCGTGGCTAAGGCCAAATTCGAGCGCAACAAGCCTCACGTAAACATCGGAACCATTGGTCACGTTGACCACGGTAAGACCACTCTTACCGCAGCTATCTCCAAGGTTCTCGCTGACACCTACCCATCCGCAACCAACGTTCAGCGCGACTTCGCGTCGATCGACTCCGCTCCTGAAGAGCGTCAGCGCGGTATTACCATCAACATCTCGCACGTTGAGTACGAGACCCCAAAGCGTCACTACGCACACGTTGACGCTCCTGGTCACGCCGACTACATCAAGAACATGATCACCGGTGCTGCTCAGATGGATGGCGCAATCCTCGTTGTTGCTGCTACCGACGGTCCTATGGCTCAGACTCGCGAGCACGTTCTGCTCGCAAAGCAGGTTGGTGTTCCTTACCTCCTCGTAGCTCTGAACAAGTCCGACATGGTTGACGACGAAGAAATCCTGGAGCTCGTAGAGCTCGAGGTTCGTGAACTCCTCTCCAGCCAGGGCTTCGACGGCGACAACGCTCCTGTTGTTCGCGTATCTGGTCTTAAGGCTCTCGAGGGTGACCCCAAGTGGACTCAGTCCATCCTGGACCTCATGGAAGCAGTAGACACCTCTGTTCCAGACCCAGTACGTGACAAGGACAAGCCATTCCTCATGCCTGTTGAGGACGTCTTCACAATCACCGGTCGTGGAACCGTTGTAACCGGTCGCGCCGAGCGCGGTACCCTCCAGATCAACTCTGAAGTTGAAATCGTTGGTATCCGCCCAACTCAGAAGACCACTGTTACTGGTATCGAAATGTTCCACAAGCAGCTCGACGAAGCATGGGCTGGCGAGAACTGTGGTCTTCTTCTTCGCGGTACCAAGCGCGAAGAGGTTGAGCGTGGCCAGGTTGTTGTAAAGCCTGGTTCGGTTACTCCTCACACCAACTTCGAAGGAACTGCTTACATCCTTTCCAAGGATGAGGGTGGGCGTCACAACCCATTCTTCGGTAACTACCGTCCACAGTTCTACTTCCGTACCACCGACGTAACCGGTGTAATCACCCTGCCAGCTGGCAAGGAAATGGTTATGCCTGGTGACACCACTGACATGACCGTTGAGCTGATTCAGCCCATCGCTATGGAAGAGGGCCTCGGCTTCGCTATCCGTGAGGGTGGTCGTACCGTAGGTGCTGGTACCGTAACCAAGATCATCAAGTAATTTCGATTACTGATCGGAAAGCCCCGGCCTCACGGCCGGGGCTTTCTTCGTTAACTTCGATAGATTTGAGGGTGTGAGTGTGCAACGCAAACAGCTAGTCGGCTACAGTGCCATTGCTCTGGTTGTACTTGCTGCCCTCATCTTGATCGCGCAGTGGCTGCGCACACTTCCTGAGGTGGAACGTTTTATCACCACCTATCCGGGAACGACACCACTTCCGGAGAATGCCCCGGTGGGGATTCCTGCCTGGTTGGCCTGGCAACACTTTCTGAATTTCTTTTTTCTCTTGTTTGTCATTCGCACGGGCTGGATTATTCGCTCCAAGAAACGCCCACCTGCGTTTTGGACCCCCACAAAATTTCGCCTGAATAAGAACGCACCAGCTCAGCGCATTGGGTTGTATCACTGGTTCCACATCCAGATGGATTTCTTGTGGGTCCTCAACGGTGTGATCTTCATCGTGTTGCTCTTTGTCACCGGGCAGTGGATGCGTATCGTTCCCACTTCGTGGGATGTCTTCCCAAACGCTCTCTCAGCAGGGCTGCAATATGCGTCTCTAGATTGGCCCAGCGATAACGCGTGGGTGAATTACAACAGCCTGCAAGTGTTGGCCTATTTCCTCACTGTCTTTATTGCCGCACCGATTGCAATTAAGACCGGCCTGCGGCTGTCGCCGCTGTGGCCGAAAGAGGGCTGGATGCACCGCGTGTTCCCTGAGAAGCTCGCTAGGTCTTTGCACGTGATCGTGTTGTTCTACTTCTTTGTCTTTATCGTCGTGCACGTCACCCTCGTCTTCACCACAGGTGCTTTGCGTAATCTCAACATCATGTTTGCCGGCAATGATGGAACTTCTTGGCTGGGCGCAGGTATGTTCGCGCTGTCGGTTGTGGCCATGGTCATTGGCTGGCTGCTGATGCGCCCCAGCATTCTCAAACCCATTGCCGCATTTTCTGGAAAAGTCCAAGGCTAGGCCCTTCCCCCTCAGCGGAAGAGGGTGTGCGGTGAAAACGCAACAACAGGAATAGTCTTTCTGGCATGTGGGCGACATTGATGTCTCTACTGCCGAACCGCGCAGACTATGCCGCCTTGCCTCGTACCTGGAAATCAGATCTGCTTGCCGGACTCACCGTCGGTATCGTCGCCCTGCCGTTAGCTCTCGCTTTCGGAGTGAGCTCAGGTGTGGGGGCCGAAGCTGGTCTCATTACGGCAGTTGTCGCAGGGTTTATTGCCGCCGTCTTTGGCGGCTCCAATGTTCAAGTCTCGGGTCCTACCGGAGCCATGGTGGTGGTGCTGGCTCCCATTGTGGCCAATCACGGGGTTGCCTCGGTCGTTATTGTCGGCTTGCTGGCTGGGGTGTTTGTTCTTGTGATGGGAATCTTCCGGCTCGGCCGGGCCATCAGTTTTATTCCATGGCCGGTCATTGAAGGCTTCACCCTGGGAATTGCGGTCATTATTTTCTTGCAGCAAATTCCTGCAGCGGTGGGCTCTCCTGAATTCGCGGAATCACCAAGTGCACTGATTTCTGCGTGGAATGCCATCGCGGCTACTAACCTCAATCTCGCGCTGTGGTCGTTAGGTGTGGTCTTGTTGGTTGCCCTCATGATGGTTGCGATTCCCCAAGTGCTGCCTCTAGTTCCCGGTTCCATCGTGGCGATAGTGGTGGTCACCCTCCTGGCCGAACTCACCGGCTCACCGCTGCAACGCATTGGTGAACTCCCCAGTTCCCTGCCGCTTCCGGCCCTGCCGGACTTCGCAGGCATCTCGGTGGGGGAGTTGATTGTTCCTGCGCTCGCCGTGGCAGCTCTAGCGGCAATAGAGTCTTTGCTCTCTGCACGCGTAGCTGCCTCGATGGCGAATACCGGACTCTTTAATCCCAACCGGGAACTCATCGGTCAAGGCTTAGCCTCGGTCGGGTCAGCGCTCTTTGGTGGCATGCCTGCCACCGGAGCGATTGCTCGCACCGCCGTGAATGTTCGTTCAGGTGCGCAGACACGCATGGCAGCCATCGTGCACTCGGTGGTGTTGTTAGCCGTGGTCTACATCGCGACCGGTCCCGTTTCCAGGATTCCGCTTGCGGCGCTTGCCGGGGTGCTCATGGTCACCGCGGTGCGGATGGTTCCCAGCCGTGCCGCGTGGAGGATTCTGCGCAGCACCAAACATGATGCGCTCATTTTTGTCATCACCGCGGTGATCACCGTCACCCTAGATCTGGTGGAAGCAGTGGTGGTGGGCATCCTGGTGACGGTGCTGTTTTCAGTTCGCGCTCTGTTCATGCGCGGAAAAGTGCACCGCGTGGCTTTGCCGGGATCGGCACAGCCCTCAGATGAGCGCATCGCTTTGTTTCGGATTGAGGGAGCCCTCTTCTTTGGGGTTGCCGAGAAGATTCATGAGGAAGTCACTTCTCTTCCTGACGTGACCGTGGTGATTATTCAGCTCTCGGGCGTGCAGTTCCTTGATGCCACCGGTGCACAGATATTGGCAGAGATCGTTACTCAACTCGAACGTGACGGTAAAACAGCGATTATCAAGGGAATTCCACAGCAACACCGTGAGCTGATTACTCGCGTGGGTGTGCTGGGAG
Organism: Aurantimicrobium minutum; assembly: GCF_002355535.1. Classification (NCBI taxonomy): domain Bacteria; kingdom Bacillati; phylum Actinomycetota; class Actinomycetes; order Micrococcales; family Microbacteriaceae; genus Aurantimicrobium; species Aurantimicrobium minutum. The sequence goes on along the minus strand of NZ_AP017457.1, from coordinate 1,261,911 downwards.
AGCTGCGCCACCCCAACCATCTCTTTGATAATTTAGAGCTTGCTATCGCCCACGCTCGTTCGCATATAACACGCGAAGATGCTGCTGCGGCGGAAGGTCGTCCACGGCCCTTCTTTAGTTGAGGCAACTGTGGCGTCTTTAGTGGGCAAACTGCTCGACACGCCCGGGTTGCACTCCGGTTATAAAGTGTGGCAGACTCTTCAAGTTCGACATTTTCTGCCTTTGTGCAGAAATCACTACCCTGGCAGTGCATAACGGCGGAGAGATTCCGATCACGTTAGGCCGCAGGTAGAGAACATCGCCAAAGCTCTCAGCTGAGCCTGGGGTAACCCAGACTTTGCCGTGTTCGCGCGGGAGAGAGCCCAAGCACATTGACATGTAAACAGTGGTGCGACACCTAAAAGTAGAGTGCCAGCGTTTTAACGCGATGCGTCCAATGCGGTCCCGAGGCTGTACGACGCACTGAATGAAAGAGAGAGTCACATGGCGGGACAAAAGATCCGCATTCGACTTAAGTCATATGACCACGAGGTCATTGACTCCTCGGCGCGCAAGATTGTTGACACAGTAACCCGTGCGGGTGCAACTGTTGTCGGCCCTGTGCCCCTTCCTACCGAGAAGAACGTAGTTTGTGTAATCCGTTCTCCTCACAAGTACAAGGACAGCCGCGAGCACTTTGAGATGCGCACCCACAAGCGTTTGATCGACATCGTCGACCCCACGCCCAAGGCTGTTGACTCGCTCATGCGCCTTGACCTTCCTGCTGACGTCAACATTGAGATCAAGCTCTAGGGGACGACATGGCAAACGCAACTAAGACTGTTAAAGGTCTGCTGGGCAAGAAGCTTGGCATGACCCAGGTATGGGACGAGAACAACAAGCTTGTTCCTGTCACCGTTATCGAAATCACCCCTAACGTGGTTACTCAGCTGCGCACCACTGAGAAGGACGGCTACGAAGCTGTTCAGATCGCCGGTGGCGCTATTGACCCACGCAAGGTTAACAAGCCTGCAACCGGTCACTTTGAGAAGGCTGGAGTTACTCCTCGCCGTCACGTGACTGAAGTTCGCACCCCCGACGCATCCTCCTACTCCGTAGGTCAGGAACTCACCGTTGACTCCACCTTCGAAGCCGGCCAGAAGGTCGACGTCGTCGGAACCAGCAAGGGTAAGGGTTTCGCCGGTGTTATGAAGCGTCACAACTTCAAGGGTGTATCTGCATCTCACGGTGCACACCGTAACCACCGTAAGCCCGGTTCTATCGGTGCTTCTTCGACCCCCAGCCGTGTTTTCAAGGGCATGCGCATGGCCGGTCGTATGGGTGGAGAGCGCGTCACCGTGCTCAACCTCAAGGTTCACGCAGTAGACGCAGAGAAGGGTCTCTTGCTCGTCAAGGGAGCTGTTCCTGGTGCACGTGGCCGCCTCGTATTCGTTCGCAACGCAGTGAAGGGGGCGTAGTCCATGGCTACCGTTACCACTCTCGACGTCGTTGACCTCAAGGGCAAGAAGGCAGGCTCTGTTGAGCTTCCTGCCGAGCTGTTCGATGTCACTGTCAACGTCCCACTGATCCACCAGGTTGTCGTCGCTCAGCTTGCTGCCGCCCGTCAGGGTACGCACAAGGTCAAGGGCCGTGGCGAAGTTTCTGGTGCAGGTCGCAAGCCTTTCAAGCAGAAGGGAACCGGTCGCGCTCGTCAGGGTTCAATCCGTGCTCCTCACATGACCGGTGGTGGCATCGTGCACGGACCCGTGCCACGTAGCTACGCACAGCGCACCCCCAAGAAGATGATCGCTGCAGCTCTGCTCGGTGCTCTCTCTGACCGCGCTCGCGGTGGACGTATTCACGCTGTGACCGCATTCGGTGAGAAGGCTCCTTCCACCAAGGTCGCTGCTGAGTTCTTGAACACCATCGCTTCGAGCAAGAACGTACTCATCGTTCTTGACCGCAACGATGACCTGTCGCTCAAGAGCGTTCGCAACCTGCCTAACGTTCACGTTCTGAACTCAGACCAGCTGAACGCTTACGACGTGCTCGTCTCTGACGACATCGTGTTCACTCAGGAAGCAATTACTTCCTTCGTGAACAGCAAGAAGAAGGAAGAGGCCAAGTAATGACTAACGCAGCTTGGAACAAAGACCCACGCGATGTTGTCATCGCTCCGGTTGTCTCCGAAAAGAGCTACGGTCTGATCGACGAAGGTAAGTACACCTTCCTGGTTGACCCTCGCTCCAACAAGACCGAGATCAAGCTCGCTATCGAGAAGATCTTCTCGGTTGAGGTTGCTTCGATCAACACCCTGAACCGTCAGGGTAAGACCCGCCGTACCAAGTTTGGAATGGGTAAGCGCAAGGACACCAAGCGCGCCATTGTCACTCTGAAGTCCGGTTCCATCGACATCTTTACGGCCGTTGGCTAAGCGGAACGGATAAAGAGGATTAATCATGGCTATTCGTAAGTACAAGCCCACAACCCCGGGCCGTCGTGGCTCGAGCGTTGCGGACTTCGCTGAAATTACCCGTTCGACTCCTGAAAAGTCGTTGCTTCGCCCCCTGTCCAAGACCGGTGGCCGTAACAACCAGGGTCGCATCACTACCCGTCACATCGGTGGTGGCCACAAGCGCCAGTACCGCGTTATCGACTTCCGTCGTAACGACAAGGACGGCGTATTGGCCAAGGTCGCTCACATTGAGTACGACCCCAACCGCACCGCACGTATTGCACTGCTCCACTTCGTTGACGGCACCAAGCGCTACATCTTGGCTCCCAACAAGCTGAGCCAGGGTGACTTCGTTGAGTCCGGCCCCAGCGCCGACATCAAGCCAGGTAACAACCTGCCTTTGAAGAACATCCCTACCGGTACCGTTATCCACGCGATCGAGCTCAAGCCCGGTGGCGGCGCAAAGATGGCGCGTTCGGCTGGTGCATCTGTTCGTCTCGTTGCTAAGGATGGCCCCTACGCGCAGCTTCGTCTGCCTTCGGGAGAAATCCGCAACGTTGATGCTCGTTGCCGCGCCACCATTGGTGAAGTTGGTAACGCAGAGCAGTCCAACATCAACTGGGGTAAAGCAGGACGTATGCGTTGGAAGGGCGTTCGCCCAACCGTTCGTGGTGTTGCTATGAACCCAGTCGACCACCCACACGGTGGTGGTGAGGGTAAGACCTCCGGTGGTCGTCACCCTGTCAGCCCCTGGGGTCAGAAGGAAGGCCGCACACGCCGTCCTAACCAGGAAAGCGACAAGCTCATCGTCCGTCGTCGTACCGTCGGCAAGAAGCGCTAGTAGGAGTTTAAGAAGATGCCACGCAGTCTTAAGAAGGGCCCCTTCGTTGACGAGCACCTGCTTCGCAAGGTTGTTCGCCAGAACGAGGCCAACACAAAGAACGTAATCAAGACCTGGTCGCGTCGATCGATGATCATCCCCGCGATGCTCGGTCACACGATTGCAGTTCACGACGGTCGCAAGCACATTCCTGTGTTCGTTACCGAAACCATGGTCGGCCACAAGCTTGGTGAATTTGCACCAACTCGTACCTTCCGTGGCCACGTGAAGGATGACAAGAAGGGCCGTCGCCGTTAATCGCGGTGACGAGAAGGAGTAGAAAATGGTGGAGTCAGTCGCACGCGTGCGTCACATCCGCGTTACCCCGATGAAGGCCCGACGCGTTGTTAACCTCATCCGTGGAAAGCAGGCTCACGAAGCTCTCGCGATTCTGAGGTTCGCACCTCAGACCGCTTCCGAGCCCGTATACAAGCTTGTTGCTTCGGCAATCGCTAACGCTCGCGTCAAGGCAGATGCGTCTAACGCATTCCTCGACGAGCAGGACCTCTTCGTTTCAGCAGCTTTTGTTGACGAGGGTGCAACCCTGAAGCGTTTCCGTCCCCGTGCACAGGGTCGCGCATTCAAGATCTTGAAGCGCACCAGCCACATCACTGTCGTACTTGCTACCCCCGACGAGCTCGAGGTTGCTGGCAAGGCTGCGAAGAAGGAGGCCAAGTAATGGGCCAAAAAGTAAACCCCTACGGCTTCCGTCTGGGAATCACCACTGACCACGTGTCACGTTGGTTCTCCGACAGCACGAAGAAGGGTCAGCGTTACGCCGACTTCGTGACTGAGGATGTCAAGATCCGTCACATGCTCAGCGAGACCCTCGACCGTGCAGGTGTTGCACGTATCGAGATCGAGCGCACCCGTGACCGCGTACGCGTCGACATTCACACTGCCCGTCCCGGCATTGTGATCGGTCGCCGTGGCGCCGAGGCAGAGCGCATTCGCGCTGACCTCGAAAAGCTCACTGGTAAGCAGATCCAGCTCAACATTCTCGAGGTGAAGAACCCTGAGGCTGAAGCTCAGCTGGTAGCTCAGGGTATTGCTGAGCAGCTTGCAGGTCGTGTGGCTTTCCGTCGCGCAATGCGTAAGGGCCTTCAGGGCGCTCAGCGCGCTGGCGCCAAGGGTATTCGTATCCAGGTGTCCGGTCGTCTGGGTGGCGCTGAAATGAGCCGCTCCGAGTTCTACCGTGAAGGCCGTGTGCCACTGCACACCCTCCGCGCGAACATCGACTACGGCTTCTACGAGGCCAAGACCACCTTCGGCCGCATTGGTGTGAAGGTATGGATTTACAAGGGCGACATCACCAACAAGGAGCTTGCTCGCGAGCAGGCAAACCAGAAGAGTGTCCGTCCCGAGCGTAGCGACCGTCCACGCCGTGCCCCTAAGGCAGAGGCTGCAGCGGTTCCAGCAGGAGTTGAGGCATAACCATGTTGATTCCACGTCGTGTAAAGCACCGTAAGCAGCACCACCCCGGCCGTTCCGGCCAGGCAACTGGTGGCACCAAGGTTTCCTTCGGTGAATTCGGTATCCAGGCACTGACCCCCGCGTATGTGACCAACCGTCAGATCGAGTCTGCTCGTATCGCGATGACCCGTCACATCAAGCGTGGTGGAAAGGTTTGGATCAACATCTACCCTGACCGTCCTCTGACCAAGAAGCCAGCTGAAACTCGTATGGGTTCCGGTAAGGGTTCACCAGAGTGGTGGGTGGCTAACGTCAAGCCAGGCCGCGTCCTCTTTGAGCTCAGCGGTGTGAACGAGACCATTGCTCGTGAAGCAATGACTCGTGCAATCCACAAGCTGCCCCTCAAGGCACGCATCATCAAGCGCGAGGAGGGAGACGCATAATGGCTGTCGGATCCAAGGAGCTTCGTCCCAACGAACTCGACACTTTTGACAACGAGCGCCTCGTAGAAGAGCTCCGTAAGGCAAAGGAAGAGCTGTTCAACCTGCGCTTCCAGTCTGCTACCGGTCAGCTCGAGAGCCACGGACGCCTCCGTGCTGTCAAGCGCGATATCGCACGCATCTACACGGTTCTCCGTGAGCGCGAGCTCGGTATTCGTGCAACGCCTGCTGTAGCTGCTGCTCCAGCTAAGGCTGAGAAGAAGACCAAGGCCGCTAAGGCCGAGACCGCGGAGGAGACCGAATAATGGCTACCGCAAAGGCTAAGAAGGCCGAAGAGACTGAGGCAATCGTTCGCGGTTACCGCAAGGTTCGTCGTGGCTACGTCACCAGCGACAAGATGGACAAGACCATCGTTGTTGAGGTTGAAGACCGCGTGAAGCACCCTCTCTACGGCAAGGTTATTCGCCGCAGCTCGAAGGTGAAGGCTCACGATGAGCTCAACACTGCCGGCATCGGTGACCTGGTTGTTATCAGCGAGACCCGTCCGCTCAGCGCTTCCAAGCGCTGGCGCCTGGTCGAAATCGTCGAGAAGGCTAAGTAGGCCCTGGCCTACTTCGTAAAAGGAGTTAGAAGTGCTTCAGCAAGAATCACGCGTCAAGGTTGCCGACAACACCGGCGCCAAGGAGCTGCTCACGATTCGTGTTCTCGGTGGTTCCGGTCGTCGTTACGCCGGTCTCGGTGACGTTATCGTGGCAACCGTCAAGGACGCTATCCCCGGCGGAAACGTGAAGAAGGGTGACGTCGTTAAGGCTGTCGTCGTTCGTACCGTCAAGTCGACCCGTCGTCCCGACGGTTCCTACATCAAGTTCGATGAGAACGCAGCTGTCATCCTCAAGTCGGATGGCGAGCCTCGCGGTACTCGTATCTTCGGTCCTGTCGGTCGCGAACTGCGCGACAAGAAGTTCATGAAGATTGTTTCATTGGCTCCGGAGGTTATCTAGTCATGGCAAACATCAAGAAGGGTGACCTCGTACAGGTCATCACTGGTCGTAGCCAGGCTCGCGGCGGAGACCGTGGCAAGCAGGGCAAGGTAATTGAGGTTCTCACCGATCGCAACCGCGTCATCGTTGAGGGTGTCAACTACGTAACCAAGCACAGCCGCGTTGGTCAGTCCGACCGCGGCACCAAGACCGGTGGTATCGAGACCGTTGAGGCTTCGATCCACATTTCAAACGTGGCAATTGTTGACCCCTCGACCAAGAAGCCAACTCGCGTTGGTTTCCGCACCGAGACTGTCACCAAGAACGGCGCAAGCAAGACCGTGCGCGTCCGTTACGCCAAGAAGTCAGGTAAGGACCTGTAATGACGAACACCGCAGTAGCTGGCAAAATCCAGCCACGTCTCAAGGCAAAGTACAAGGCAGAACTTCAGCAGGCTCTGGCCACTGAACTCGGCCTGAAGAACGTTCACGAGATCCCAACCCTCACCAAGATCGTGGTGAACATGGGTGTTGGTGAAGCAGCCAAGGATGGAAAGCTCATCGACTTCGCCGTCGCTGACCTGACCGCTATCACTGGCCAGAAGCCTTCGGTTACCAAGGCTCGCAAGTCAATCGCACAGTTCAAGCTGCGTGAAGGTCAGCCCATTGGTGCACACGTTACCCTCCGTGGTGACCGCATGTGGGAATTCCTGGACCGCACACTGTCGCTGGCTCTTCCTCGTATCCGTGACTTCCGTGGTCTTTCCGACCGCCAGTTCGACGGACACGGAAACTACACCTTTGGTCTCACCGAGCAGACAATGTTCCACGAGATCAACCAGGACAAAATCGACCGTCCTCGCGGTATGGACATCACTGTTGTGACGACTGCCAAGAACGACACCGAGGGACGCGCATTGCTTCGTGCACTGGGCTTCCCATTCAAGTCGGTAGACACCTCTACCAACTAAGCACCACAGGTCGCCACCCGCGTAACGGATGGCGAAACCTGGTGAAAAAAGGATAAACACATGACAATGACAGATCCGGTCGCAGATATGCTGACCAGACTGCGCAACGCTAACTCGGCACACCACGACTCCGTGTCCATGCCGAACAGCAAGCTCAAGACCGGCATTGCCGAAATCCTCAAATCTGAGGGTTACATCGCTGGTTGGGAAGTTGCAGATGCACGCGTAGGCAAGACCCTGACACTGAACCTCAAGTACAGTGCAGACCGCCACGCTTCTATCGTCGGTATCAAGCGTGTATCGAAGCCTGGTCTTCGTGTCTACGCAAAGTCGAACGAAATCCCCAAGGTCCTCGGTGGCCTCGGTATCGCCATTCTGTCCACCTCTAGCGGTCTTCTCACTGACCGTCAGGCTGAGAAGAAGGGCGTAGGTGGGGAAGTCCTCGCCTACGTGTGGTAACCGAGAATGTCACGTATTGGTCGTCTTCCTATTGACATCCCTGGTGGTGTAACCGTGACCATTGATGGTCAGGACGTTACTACCAAGGGTCCTAAGGGCGAACTCAAGCTCACCATTTCTGCTCCAATCACTGCTGTGATTGAGGAGAACCAGGTAGTTGTGAGCCGTCCCGATGACGAGCGCAACTCGCGTTCGCTGCACGGTTTGACCCGTACCCTCATCGCTAACCAGATTGTTGGCGTAACCCAGGGCTACGAAAAGGGCCTCGAAGTAGTCGGTACCGGTTACCGTGTTGCTTCTAAGGGCGCTGGTGTTGAGTTCGCACTCGGCTACTCGCACCCCATCACCGTGGAGCCTCCTGCAGGCATCACCTTCACTGTTGAGGGCAACAACAAGCTCATCGTGAGCGGCATCGACAAGCAAGCCGTCGGTGAAGTTGCTGCCAACATTCGTAAGCTGCGCAAGCCAGAGCCATACAAGGGCAAGGGTGTGCGTTACGCCGGCGAAGTTGTTCGCCGCAAGGCTGGAAAGGCTGGTAAGTAGCCATGGCACTCGGAACCCGAGGAAAGTCCAAGTCGGCCGCACGCGACCGCCGTCACGCACGTCTTCGCAAGAAGATCGAAGGAACTGCTGCACGTCCACGTCTGGTCGTCACCCGTTCCGCACGCCACGTATTTGTTCAGCTCGTCGACGACTCACAGGGTGTCACCGTTGCTTCGGCATCGACCCTCGAGTCCGACATGCGCACATTCGCTGGTGACAAGACCGCTAAGGCTCGCAAGGTTGGCGAACTCGTCGCTGAGCGTGCAAAGAAGGTTGGAATTGAAGCTGTTGTCTTTGACCGCGGTGGAAACAAGTACGCCGGTCGCGTTGCCGCGATCGCCGATGGAGCTCGAGAGGGTGGATTGAGCCTGTGAGCGAGAACACTGTTAACGAAACTGAAGTTGTTGCAGAAGCAGCAGCTGTGGAGACTGCACTCGTAGACACCACCAACGAGCCTCGTGAGGCTCGCCGTGGTGGCCGTGAGCGCAACCCCAACAAGGATCGCAACCGCGATCGCGACGCTGAGAAGAGCCAGTTCCTCGAGCGCGTCGTTACCATCAACCGTGTATCCAAGGTGGTCAAGGGTGGTCGTCGCTTTAGCTTCACCGCTCTCGTCGTCGTGGGTGACGGTAACGGTATGGTTGGCGTTGGCTACGGTAAGGCGAAGGAAGTTCCCCTCGCTATCTCCAAGGGTGTTGAAGAAGCTAAGAAGGCTTTCTTCCGCGTACCACGCACCGGTAACACCATTCCTCACCCCGTTCAGGGCGAGGCAGCTGCCGGTGTTGTACTCCTTCGTCCCGCTGCTGCAGGTACCGGTGTTATCGCCGGTGGTCCAGTGCGTGCCGTACTCGAGTGCGCAGGTATCCACGACGTACTGAGCAAGTCTCTCGGTTCGTCCAACACCATCAACATTGTTCACGCCACCGTGGAAGCACTGAAGCAGCTCGAAGAGCCTCGCGCCGTTGCTGCACGTCGTGGTCTGGACTTTGACCAGGTTGCTCCTGCACGCCTCGTGCGCGCAGAAGCTGAGGCTGCAAAGGCAGGTGCCTAATGGCTGCTCGTCTAAAGGTCACACAGATCAAGTCCGTAATTAGCGAAAAGCAGAACCAGCGCGACACTCTTCGTAGCCTGGGTCTCAAGCGCATTGGCGACATCGTCGTCAAAGAGGACAGCCCGGTAACTCGCGGATACGTTCGCACCGTGGCTCACCTCGTCAAGGTCGAGGAGATTGACTAATGGCTGAAGAGAAGAAGGAAGCCGCAAAGAAGGCTCCAGCTGCAAAGGCTGCTGCTCCTAAGGCTGCCGCCGCGAAGGCACCTGCTGCCAAAGCTGCTGCACCTAAGGCTGCTGCAAAGCCAGCTGCAGAAAAGGCCCCTGCTGCAAAGGCTGCTCCCAAGGCTGCCGCTAAGCCAGCTGCTGAGAAGACCGAAGCTCAGGCTGAGGCTCCCAAGGCTGCTGCCGCAAAGAAGCCTGCTGCGAAGAAGGCTGCTGCTGAACCTCGTGAGCACGTCCTTAAGGTGCACCACCTTCGTCCCGCTGAGGGCGCGAAGAAGGCTCGCACCCGCGTAGGTCGTGGTGAAGGTTCTAAGGGTAAGACTGCAGGTCGTGGTACCAAGGGAACGAAGGCTCGTTACCAGGTCAAGATCGGCTTCGAGGGTGGACAGATGCCTCTGCACATGCGTACCCCCAAGCTCCGCGGCTTCAAGAACCCCTTCCGTGTTGAGTACCAGGTTGTGAACCTGGATGCTCTCGCTGAGCTGTACCCCAACGGTGGAGATGTCACAGTAGCTGACCTCGTAGCCAAGGGCGCGGTTCGCAAGAACGAAAAGGTCAAGGTTCTTGGTAACGGCGACATCGCTGTTAAGCTGAACATTGCAGTTGACAAGGTCTCGAGCTCAGCAGAGCAGAAGATCGTGGCTGCAGGCGGTTCGATCAAGTAACCACCTGCTGGTTGCGCAAACGTAGCGTTACTGGCTCCCCGCAGGGGGAGCCAGTACGCGTTACAACCCCCAAGATTTACAGGAGTCATTTGTGATTAGTGCAATTGTGCGAATTTTCCGCACTCCAGACTTGCGCCGCAAGATTGGCTTCACGCTGGGAATTATCACCCTGTTCCGTTTGGGATCGTTCATCCCCGGACCTTACGTTGATTTTGGCAACGTTCAGGCATGTTTGAATGCCAACCAAAACACCTCGGGCCTCTATGAGCTCGTCAACCTCTTCTCTGGTGGAGCTCTCCTCCAGTTGAGCATCTTTGCTCTGGGCATCATGCCCTACATCACGGCGTCGATTATCGTGCAGCTGCTGCGCGTGGTTATCCCTCACTTTGAAACGTTGTACAAGGAAGGTCAGGCTGGCCAGTCCAAGCTGACTCAGTACACCCGTTACCTCACCATTGCACTTGGTGTCCTCCAGTCGACCACACTGATCACTGTTGCTCGCTCGGGCGCACTCTTTGGAACCAACTCGACTCCTGAATGTTCTCAGTTGCTCACCAACGACGCATGGTACGCAATCCTGCTCATGGTCATCACCCTTACCGCTGGTACCGGTCTGATCATGTGGATGGCTGAACTGGTCACCGAGCGCGGTATCGGTAACGGTATGTCTTTGCTGATCTTCACCTCTATCGCAGCTGGTTTCCCTCGCTCTCTCGGAAACGTCTACAGCGCACGCGGTCTGAACACTCTGCTGATTGTTCTGGCACTGATCTTGGTGGTCATCATCGCGGTTGTCTTCGTGGAGCAGTCTCAGCGTCGTATTCCTGTTCAGTACGCCAAGCGTGTTGTGGGACGTCGCACCTACGGTGGTAACAACACGTACATCCCCATCAAGGTGAACATGGCTGGTGTGGTCCCCGTGATCTTCGCTTCCTCACTGTTGTACCTGCCCGCACTGATTGCACAGTTCAACCAGCCTGCAGCTGGTCAGCAGCCTGCGGCATGGGTGACCTGGATTTCTACCTACCTCACGCAGGGTGACCACCCGGTCTACATGCTCATGTTCTTCCTGCTGATTGTGGGCTTCACGTACTTCTATGTCGCCATCACCTTCAACCCTGTTGAGGTCGCCGACAACATGAAGCAATACGGTGGCTTCATCCCCGGTATTCGTGCCGGTCGCCCCACTGCCGAATACCTCGACTACGTGCTCACTCGCATCACCTTGCCTGGTTCGCTCTACCTGGGTCTCGTCGCGATTTTGCCCCTTATCGTGCTCGCTCTGGCAGGCGCCAGCACCTCCTTCACTTTTGGTGGAACATCTATACTTATCGTTGTAGGTGTCGGGCTGGAGACCGTGAAGCAGATTGATTCACAGTTACAACAGCGCCACTATGAAGGGCTATTGCGATAATGACTGGTACTCGCCTGCTGCTGATTGGACCACCCGGAGCAGGTAAGGGTACTCAGGCAGCAATCCTCGCCGAAACATACGGTATTCCCGCTATTTCTACGGGAGATATCTTCCGCGCCAACGTCAAGAACGAGACTCCGTTGGGTCTTGAGGTGAAGGCCATCTTGGCTCGCGGTGAGTACGTTCCAGATTCGCTGACGAACTCCATCGTCGAAGACCGCCTGCACGAAGCAGACGCTGCGAATGGTTTTCTCCTTGACGGGTACCCTCGCACCATTGACCAGGTGAATGAGCTCGACCGGATGCTTTCCGCTGACGGGAAGGCTCTCGATGCTGTTGTTCTGATTACCGCAGACACTGATGTTGTGGTGGGGCGCTTGCTCAAGCGTGCTGAAATTGAAGGTCGCGCGGACGACACTGAAGAGGTCATCCGTCACCGCATGTCTGTCTATGAAGAGCAGACCGCACCACTGATCGACACCTACTCTGCTCGCGGCATTGTTGTCACCGTTGACGGTCTTGGTGCAGTCGAAGAAGTGACCGGTCGCATCGTTGACGCTCTCGCTGCTGCCGGCGTTCAGGCCTAGAACCTCAGATGGGTTTCCGCACCAACATTTATAAGTCCCCAGCACAGCTGAGGCTCATGGTTGAACCTGGACTCATCACCGCTGCCGCGCTCGATGCTGCACGTCCTCTCATTCGTGCTGGAGTCTCCACACTCGAAATTGATGCCGCAGCCGAGAAAGCGATTCGTGACCGTGGCGGCGAACCCAACTTCAAGTTAGTTCCTGGATATCGTCACACCGTGTGTGCCTCGGTGAACGACGAAGTCGTTCACGGCATCCCAGGTGGTCGCATCCTTGAACCCGGAGATATCGTCTCCATCGATGCCGGTGCGCAGTATCAAGAATGGAATGGCGACTCCGCTATTACCGTGGTTGTTCCTGACCCCAGCCGTCCTGAGGTTGTTGCCGAGCGCGAACAGCTCTCCCGTATCACTGAGGGATCACTTTGGGCAGGTATTGCTCGGTTGGCCAAGGCTAAGCACCTTAATGAGGTGGGAGATGCCATCCAGGGCTATATCGAACTTGAGGGTATGAAGGTTGGCCACCGCTACGGCATCCTCACCGATTACATTGGACACGGTATCGGCCGCGACATGCATGAAGCGCCTCCAGTGTTCAACTACCGCGTGAAGCAAAAAGGGCCAGAAGTTAAGCCGGGTTTGGTTGTTGCTATCGAACCCATGGTGGTCACCGGCAAGATTGACACCTACGTTGCCGAGGATGACTGGACCGTCATCACCGAAGACGGAGGCATGGCCTCGCACTGGGAACACTCGGTTGCTGTGCACAAGGATGGCATCTGGGTTCTCACCGCGCATGATGGAGGGGCAGCAGGTTTAGCGCCCTTCGGTGTTGTTCCAACCCCGATAGCCTAAATCCGAGTTGGCTTTCTGCCCGGATATCGCATAAGCTTGTACTTTGGTGTCTGTTGCCATGCCTTTGGCGTGTCGTCAGAAACCATATTGCAACCGCAAGACCAGTAATCCCCAATTAAGCGATAAGTGAGTATATGGCGAAAAAAGACGGCGTCATTGAGATCGAAGGAACGATCACAGAAGCGTTGCCAAATGCCATGTTCCGCGTTGAGCTAACCAACGGACACAAGGTACTTGCCCACATTTCGGGCAAGATGCGCCAGCACTACATCCGAATCCTCCCCGAGGACAAGGTCATCGTAGAGCTGAGCCCATACGACCTCACTCGTGGCCGTATCGTTTACCGCTACAAATAAGGATTCCTGAGAAGTAACGGCCTGCCTGCAGGTACGAAGACAGCGAAATAGGTAAGAAAAATGAAGGTTAACCCCAGCGTTAAGCCCATCTGCGACAAGTGCAAGGTTATTCGCCGCCACGGAAACGTCATGGTGATCTGCGAAAACCCACGTCACAAGCAGCGCCAGGGCTAGTAACACCCCCACAGATTTTCACTCGCAAGAGTGAGAGACGCGGTTTCACCGCAACAACTGAAAAAAAGCACTCCCATGAATCTCAAGAAATTGAGAGGACACCTACGGTTGGAGGCCGTGGCACCGGGAATGCTCCACACCTCCACTACACACAAGGAGATGCCACCATGGCACGTCTTGCCGGAGTAGACATTCCACGCGAAAAGCGCGTGGAAGTTGCACTGACATACATCTACGGTGTTGGCCGTACGCGAGCTCTTAAGACTCTCGCCGACACCAAAATCAGCGGAGACATCCGCGTCAAGGACCTCACCGACGACCAGCTGGTCGCTCTGCGTGACTACATCGAAGGCAACTTCCGCGTAGAGGGTGACCTCCGCCGTGAAGTTCAGGCTGACATCCGCCGCAAGGTTGAGATCGGTAGCTACGAAGGTCTTCGCCACCGTAAGGGTCTGCCGGTTCGCGGTCAGCGCACCAAGACCAACGCTCGTACCCGCAAGGGACCAAAGCGTACCGTCGCCGGCAAGAAGAAGGCTAAGTAATCCGCGTAGGCGGGTACTAGCCCCATAAGGTTTTAGGAGAAATCATGGCAGCACCTAAGTCGGCAGTTCGCAAGCCGCGCAAAAAGGACAAGAAGAACGTAGCTGTGGGCCAGGCTCACATCAAGAGCACGTTCAACAACACCATCGTGTCAATCACTGACACCACTGGTGCCGTAATCAGCTGGGCATCGTCCGGTGGAGTTGGCTTCAAGGGTTCACGTAAGTCAACCCCGTTTGCCGCTCAGCTTGCAGCAGAGTCTGCAGCACGCCAGGCACAAGAGCACGGCATGAAGAAGGTAGACGTCTTCGTCAAGGGCCCCGGCTCTGGACGTGAAACCGCAATCCGTTCGCTTCAGGCCGCAGGCCTCGAGGTTGGATCGATCTCCGATGTGACCCCACAGGCTCACAACGGATGCCGTCCACCTAAGCGTCGTCGCGTTTAGTTTTCCCCCTCTTTCATAACTCAATAATTCATCGCTCACGCAAGTGTCATATATCGGACACTTAGCCGAAAGGAATACATAGTGCTCATTGCACAGCGCCCCACGCTTTCCGAAGAGAACATCTCCGAATACCGTTCACGTTTCATCATTGAACCGCTTGAACCAGGTTTCGGTTACACCCTCGGTAACTCTTTACGTCGTACCCTGCTCTCCAGCATTCCTGGTGCAGCAGTAACCAGCATCCGTCTTGATGGCGTACTCCACGAGTTCTCCACCATCCCCGGTGTTAAAGAAGACGCAACTGAAATCATCCTGAACATCAAGTCTCTGGTTGTTTCCAGCGAGCACGACGAGCCCATTACCGCTTACTTGCGTAAGCAGGGTTCTGGTGTTGTCACCGCTGCAGACATCTCCGCACCTGCTGGTGTTGAGATCCACAACCCTGAGCTCGTGATCGCAACCCTTAACGACAAGGCAAAGTTCGAACTCGAACTGACCATTGAGCGTGGACGTGGATACGTCTCCAGCGCTCAGAACCGTTCAGAGTTCTCCGAGGCAGGTCAGATTCCTGTTGACTCGATCTACTCTCCCGTACTCAAGGTGACCTACCGCGTCGAGGCAACTCGTGCCGGTGAGCGCACTGACTTCGACCGTCTGGTTGTTGACGTGGAGACCAAGCCAGCTATCACTCCTCGTGACGCTATGGCTTCTGCTGGTCGTACCCTGACCGAGCTGTTCGGTCTGGCACGCGAGCTCAACACTGCTGCTGAAGGTATCGAGATCGGTCCTGCACCAGTAGACGCAGTCCTCAGCTCTGAGCTGTCGATTCCTGTTGAAGACCTCGACCTCTCTGTTCGTTCCTACAACTGCCTCAAGCGCGAAGGCATCAACACCGTTTCTGAGCTCGTAGCTCTGTCTGAAACTCAGTTGATGAACATCCGCAACTTCGGTCAGAAGTCGGTCGACGAGGTTCGCGACAAGCTCATCGAGATGGGTCTGTCTCTCAAGGATTCTGTCCCCGGATTCGACGGAGCACACTTCTACGGTGGCTTCGACGACGACGAGAACATCTAAGCGACGTCTCTTTTAGACACGTCACAGTATTGATTTACGGAGATATAGAAAATGCCAACCCCAACTAAGGGTCCACGCCTCGGAGGCGGTCCTGCACACGAGCGCTTGATGCTCGCGAACATGTCCGTTTCCTTGTTCACCCACAAGTCGATCAAGACCACCGAGACCAAGGCCAAGCGCCTGCGTCCCGTGGCTGAGCGTCTCATCACGTTTGCAAAGCGTGGAGACCTTCACGCACGTCGCCGCGCGCTGTCGATCTTGCGTAACAAGGAAGCTGTTCACATCCTTTTCGCTGAAATCGCTCCACTGGTTGCTGAGCGTGAGGGCGGTTACACCCGCATCACCAAGCTCGGTTACCGCAAGGGTGACAACGCTCCTCTGGCACAGATCGAGCTCGTGCTCGAGCCAGTCAACAAGAAGCCTGCCAAGGCAAAGCCTGCTAAGGCTGAGGCTCCTAAGGCAGCAGCTCCTGCAGCTGAGGTTGTTGAAGAGGTTGTTGTTGACGAGGTGACCGAAGAGGTCGCAGTTGACACTGCCGGTGAAGCAGAAGTTGAAACCGTTGTTGAAGAGACCGTTGCAGAGGTTGTTGAAGAAGCACCTGCCGCAGAGGAAGCTCCTGCAGCTGACGAGGCTCCTGAAGAGGAAGCTAAGTAGTCTTCACACAGAACATGTTCGAAGCCCCGGTGTTGATCGCCGGGGCTTCGAACGTTAACTCTGCTGTGTTGAAGACTTTAGACTCATAGACGTGAATGAGGAAGTAACGCAGAACGACGTCCTAGAGGACGACTTTTCTGACCTCATTCCCGTTGATGGTGTTGTTCGGCTCCGCCTGGACTTCGGCTATGACGGCACAGATTTTGCTGGCTGGGCTAAACAGCCAGGTTTGCGCACGGTGGAAGAAACCATGGAGCATGCCTTTGCGCAGGTGTTGCGCATGGATGTTTCCCCACGCATTGTGGTTGCCGGTCGCACCGATGCTGGTGTTCATGCTGCTGGCCAGGTTGCTCACATTGATGTTCCCCTCGAGCAGCTCATTCGGGTCTCTTTCTCCCGAGTTGAACGCCGTGAACTCCAAGAGCAAGGCGGCATTCCCTTCGTGGATGGCCTGCCGCAGGTTCCCCACTCCATGCTGCATGCCTTGATGCGCCGCGTGGACGGATCAATGGGACGCAATGCGGATGTGGTGATCAATAAGGTCACGGTCGCGCCTGCAGGTTTTGATGCCCGCTTTTCTCCTCTGGCCAGACGGTATGAATATCGTTTGGCTGATGGCCTTGAGCACGTGAATCCGATTGACCGCCGCAGAACAGCCTTCCACTTCTATCCGCTTGATGTGGATGCCCTGAACGAAGCCGCCGAGATGATGCTGGGGCTGCGCAATTTCAGTGCGTTTTGTCGCCCCCGCCCTGGCGCCACCACGATTCGTGAATTGCAGGAGTTCCATTGGGAACGCGATGAGCATGGTGTGATCGTGGCACAGTTGCAAGCAGATGCGTTCTGTCACTCCATGGTGAGGTCCCTCGTCGGGGCGTGTGTGGCGGCAGGGTCGGGGACACACTCTCTTGATGCCATCGAGGATTTGCGCGATAAGGGTGATCGCACGAGCGTGTTTAAGGTCATGCCTGCTCACGGTTTGACCTTGACCCAGATTATTTATCCCCCAGATGATGAGGTGGGCCAGCGGGCAGACCTTACCCGCAGCCGTCGCGAATTGACCGACGACGCTCCCATAGCGTAAATTAGACCCTTGGTGCTTGTTCTCTATGGACAGGCCGCCGAAGTTGAGCCCTCGACTGACGGGTTCTGCAAGCGAGATACTGCTTTCAGAACGCGACGACTGAGCGGGATACACGGACCACTCATTTCGACAAGAAAGCAGTATTACTGTGACTCGTACCTTTACGCCTAAGGCTGGAGAAGTTACACGCGGCTGGGTCATCATTGACGCAACCGACGTTGTTCTTGGACGCCTCGCCTCTCACGCAGCAACCATCCTGCGTGGCAAGAACAAGCCCACCTACACTCCTCACATGGACATGGGTGACTTCGTCATCATCATCAACGCAGACAAGGTTGTCCTCACCGGCAACAAGGCTGCACAGAAGAAGGCTTACCGCCACTCTGGTTACCCAGGTGGTTTGACCGCTACTACCTACACCGATCTGCTCGAGAAGAACCCTGAGCGCGCAGTCGAGAAGGCTATCCGTGGCATGCTCCCCAAGACTTCTTTGGGACGTGACCAGTTCCGCAAGCTCAAGGTCTACCGTGGCGCAGAGCACCCTCACGCTGCACAGCAGCCCAAGGTATACACCCTCACTCAGGTAGCTCAGTAGAGCCTCGAAGATTTAGATAAAGGATTAGAAAAATCATGGCGGACAACGCAGAAATCGAGACCGAGGCCGTAGAGGTCACCGAGTACTCAACCGAAACTCCTGTTGCAGCAGCTCCTAAGGCTCCTCGCGCAGTTCTCAACGTTCCAGGTGCAGCTGTAGGTCGTCGCAAGCAGGCTATTGCTCGCGTACGCCTCGTACCCGGTTCCGGCACCATCACGGTCAACGGCCGTGAGCTTGCTAACTACTTCCCCAACAAGCTGCACCAGCAGCTCATCAACGACCCCTTCACCGTGCTTGAGCTTGGTGGCGCATACGACGTAGTCGCACGCATCACCGGTGGTGGCCCTTCCGGTCAGGCTGGCGCACTGCGTCTTGCTATTGCTCGCGCATTGAACGAGATTGACCGCGACAACAACCGCGCGACCCTCAAGAAGGCGGGCTTCTTGACTCGTGACGCACGCGTCATCGAGCGCAAGAAGGCTGGTCTGAAGAAGGCTCGTAAGGCTTCACAGTTCTCGAAGCGTTAATCTCGCTTCTGTACTGAACGACTGTCCCTTGGCACGTCTATTCGGCACGGACGGTGTCCGAGGCTTAGCAAACCGTGAACTCACGGCAGATCTAACCTTGGCACTGGCCCAGTCGGCTGCGGTGGTTCTCACCAGCGGTCGCAGAGCCGAGGCCAGACGAGCTGAGGGACGTCGTGCTACAGCGGTCATTGCACGTGACCCTCGTATCTCGGGTGAATTCCTCACCGCGGCGTTATCTGCCGGGTTAGCGAGCTCAGGTATTGACGTGCTCGATGCGGGTGTTATCCCAACCCCCGCAGCTGCTTACCTAGTCAGCTCAATCGGTGCGGACTTTGGTGTGATGGTTTCTGCCTCACACAACCCCGCACCAGATAACGGCATCAAGTTCTTTGCTTTCGGCGGAACGAAGCTTCCTGATGAGGTCGAAGACCGCATTGAAGCTGCGTTAGACGCCGATCACCTGCTGCCCACCGGTGGTGAGGTTGGTCGTATTCGTCGCTTCGCAGATGCTGAAGACCGTTACGTTATTCACCTGCTGGGCACGCTGCCCAACAAACTCAATGGTCTACACGTGGTGTTGGACTGCGCTCACGGTGCAGCTTCGGCAATCTCTCCCGAGGTCTTCACCGATGCCGGTGCCAAGGTCACCGTCATCGCGGCAGACCCCGATGGATTGAACATCAACGACGGTGTGGGCTCCACCCACCTTGACGTGGTCGCTGCTGCCGTGGTTGCTCACGGTGCCGATATTGGTATTGCACACGATGGTGACGCCGATCGCTGCCTGGCTGTCGATGCTCAGGGCAACGTTGTTGATGGCGACCAGATCATGGCGATCCTCGCGGTGTCCATGAAAGAACGTGGTCACCTCAAAAACGACACCCTCGTTGCCACGGTGATGAGTAACCTTGGCCTACACAAAGCCATGGAGAAGCACGGCATCAAAGTCATCCAGACTGCTGTGGGAGACCGCTACGTTCTCGAGGGCCTTGCCGAACACGATGCTTCCTTAGGTGGCGAACAGTCTGGCCATGTCATCATGACCGAACACGCCACCACTGGTGACGGAATTTTGACCGGTTTGCACCTCGTTGCAGAAATGGCCCGCACTGGCAAGACCATTGCTGACCTCGCCTCAGTGATGACTGTCTACCCTCAGATTCTCGTGAACGTGCGCGGAGTTGACCACCGCGCTCTTGCTGGCAACACGGTCATCGACGACGCAGTGAAGGCTGCTGAAGCAGAGCTGGCCGACACCGGTCGGGTTTTGCTGCGCCCTTCCGGAACCGAACCTATGGTTCGCGTCATGGTCGAAGCAGCCGATCAGGCAACTGCTGACCGCCTGGCACACAGCCTCGCTGATGTGGTCAAGGCAGAGCTTTCGCTCTAACTTTCAACCGCTTCGTCTTAGATCTTGCGCAGCAAGACGGTAGAGACTGCGTGGTTTGCTGACTTGCGTAGCACCAACGTTGCCCGTGAGCGCGTGGGGCGAATGTTTTCTTCCAAGTTGGGAAGGTTAATGCGCTCCCAGAAATCTTGGGCTGTTGCCCGAGCTTCTTCTTCGGTCAGCTGTGAGTAGCGGTGGAAGTAGGAGTCTGGGTCAGTGAAGGCTCCACGTTGCAGGCTGAGAAATCTTTCCTGATACCAGGAGGCAATATCTGCCGTGCGGGCATCAACATAGATCGTGAAGTCGAAGAGGTCACTCACCGCTAAACCACCTCGAGTGGGAGGCTGCAATACGTTGAGGCCCTCCACAATAAGAACGTCTGGCTGGCGCACCACAATCTCTTCATCTGGGAGGATGTCATAGCTCAGGTGGGAATACACCGGAGCGGTGGCTTCTTCTGCACCGCTTTTGATTTTGCTCACAAAACGTAGCAGAGCACGGCGGTCATAGCTTTCGGGGAAACCCTTGCGATCCAGGATGCCGCGGCGGAACAGTTCCGCATTGGGGTAAAGGAAACCATCGGTGGTGACCAGTTCTACCCGAGGAGTGTCCTCCCAGCGAGCCATGAGCATTTGCAGCAGGCGTGCCACCGTCGATTTCCCCACGGCGACCGAGCCGGCCACACCAATGACAAACGGAGTCGTCGTGGCGCGCTCGCCGAGGAAATCGGTGGTGTCCCGGTGCAGTTTGCGTGCCCCGGTGGCATAGATCGAGAGCAACCTGCTCAGCGGAAGATAAACATCTTCAACTTCTTTGAGATCGAGGCGATCTCCCAGTCCACGCAGGCTTTCAATATCTGCTTCGGTGAGGGGAGATTTGGTCGTGGGCGCCAACTCTGCCCACTCTGCCCGGGAGATTTCCACAAAGGGAGTGGTGTGCGTATTGATTGCGCCGGTGTGCTCTAGCCTCACCTGCCTATTCTGCCCTAAACCAGGCAAATGCCGCTCGTGAACTAAACTAGAACTCTTATGTGTGGAATCGTGGGTTACGTCGGTCAGCAAGACACTCTTGCCGTTCTTTTGGGCGGTCTGAAGCGTCAGGAGTACCGCGGATATGACTCTGCCGGTATTGCTGTGCTCACCGAATCGGGGGCAATCGAAACGGCTAAGAAGGCAGGAAAGCTGCAGGCACTGGTTGACCTGTTAGAAACCAGCCCTGTCTCACCTGGCCACACCGGTATTGGTCACACCCGCTGGGCGACCCACGGTGGACCCACCGATATAAACGCACACCCACACCTAGGTGACGGTGGCAACCTTGCCCTCATTCACAACGGCATCATTGAAAACTTTGCTGAGATCAAAGTCGAGCTCCTGGCTAAGGGCTATGAGTTTGTCTCAGAAACTGACACCGCTGTTGCGGCTGTTTTGCTCGGAGATGTTTACCGCGAGGTGGGTGACTTGCGCGAAGCTATGCGCTTGGTAGTCAACCGTCTCGAGGGTGCATTTACTCTGCTGGCTGTGCACACTGATGCTCCGCACCAGATTGTTGCTGCCCGCCACAACTCACCTCTGGTGATTGGGTTGGGTGAGGGAGAAAACTTCCTTGGCTCTGACGTGGCTGCCTTCGTTGAATACACCCATCGCGCTGCCGCGGTCGGTCAGAACCAGGTTGTCAGAATTACCCCCCACGCTGTGGAGGTCATCGACTTCGACGGTAACCCTGTTGCGATCGAAGAGTACGAGATTGCCTGGGATGCCTCGGCTTCCGATAAGGGTGGCTGGTCGTCCTTCATGGCTAAAGAAATCACCGAGAACCCCGACGCGGTAGCGAACACCGTTCGCGGACGCGTCGTGGACGGACTCGTTGAGGTTCCCGAGCTCACCGAACTCGGTGATGATGTCTTGAACGGCATCAACCGCATCATTCTGGTTGCCTGTGGCACTGCTTCTTATGCCGGTATGGTCGGCGCTTATGCCATCGAGCAGTGGGCACGCATTCCGGTCGAAGTTCAGCTCTCCCATGAGTTCCGTTACCGCGACCCCGTGATCACCCCAGAGACGCTCATCATTTCGATTAGCCAGTCTGGTGAAACCATGGACACCCTGATGGCGGT
Organism: Aurantimicrobium minutum; assembly: GCF_002355535.1. Lineage (NCBI taxonomy): Bacteria > Bacillati > Actinomycetota > Actinomycetes > Micrococcales > Microbacteriaceae > Aurantimicrobium > Aurantimicrobium minutum. Next base: position 1,240,045 of record NZ_AP017457.1, on the reverse strand, counting down.
CAAATATGCCCGCGAACAGGGTGCCCGCACCATTTCGGTGTGTAACACCCAGGGTGCAACTATTCCTCGCGAATCTGATGCGGTCGTCTACACCCACGCTGGTCCCGAGGTTGCTGTTGCCTCCACCAAGGCTTTCGTCGCACAGATCACTGCGCTGTACTTAATCGGCTTGCACATTGCGCGCTCGAAGAACACCGTGGATGAGAAGGAACTGCGCCGTTTGGCTGCTGACCTCCAGGCCTTGCCTGCGAAGGTCACCAAGGTGTTAGAAACTGGCGAAAATATTGCTCAGCTCGCTAAGTGGATGAGTGACACCCCTTCGGTGTTGTTCCTCGGTCGCCACGTGGGATACCCCATCGCGTTGGAGGGTGCGCTCAAGCTCAAGGAGCTTGCCTACATCCACGCTGAAGGTTTCGCTGCCGGTGAGCTCAAGCACGGCCCTATTGCCCTCATTGATCACGGTCAGCCGGTGTTCGTCATTGTGCCTAGCCCCCGCGGTTCAGCACTGATTCACTCCAAGGTTGTTTCCAACATCCAAGAGATTCGTGCACGTGGTGCTCGGGTGATTGCTATTGCGGAGCAGGGCGATGCTGCTGTTCTTCCCTATGCCGATGAGGTCATTCAGATTCCTCTGGCAGACCCCATGTTTGAACCCATCCTTGCTGTTGTTCCACTGCAGATCTTCGCCATGGAACTGGCAGATGCTAAGGGCTTGGATGTGGACCAGCCACGTAACCTGGCCAAGTCGGTCACGGTCGAATAGACGCTCATGATCATGGGAGTGGGCGTCGACATCGTCGACATCGCTCGCTTTGAGCGGGCGCTTGAGCGCACCCCCAAACTCGCTGAACGACTCTTTGTTGAATCGGAACGTGAACTTCCCGCACACTCTTTAGCGGGCCGGTTCGCAGCCAAGGAAGCTCTCATTAAAGCTTTCGGCGGCTCAGGTTCGATGACCTTCCACGACATGGTTGTTATCAAAGACCAGCTGGGCAAGCCTTCTTTTGACTTGAGTGGGGCAGCTGCCCAGATGGCACACGAACGGGGAATAACCTCGGTGCACCTGTCTATTTCGCATGACGCCGATGCTGCTGTTGCGTTCGTGGTTGCCGAAGGCGCTGCCGCATGAGCCACACACCGTTTCGCATTGCCCGCGTCAACACCGATGCCATAGCTGGCAACGTTCGACGCATCCGGGAGATCACCGGCGTGGACGATGTTTTGATTGTGGTCAAAGCTAATGCCTACGGCCATGGCATGGTTCCGGCTGCCCGCGCTGCGCTAGCCGGTGGAGCAACTTGGTTGGGCACAGCAGATATTTCCGAGGCACTTACCCTCCGCGAGGCAGGAATCACAGCGCCGGTGCTGTGTTGGATTCATGCCCCAGATGAAACTTTCGATGAAGCAGTTGGGGTAGACATCACTTTAGGTGCCGTCTCGGTTGCACAGCTGAACGCCATCGCGGCGGCTGGACACCGAGTGCACAAAACCCCTCGCGTTCACCTCAAATTGGACACTGGGCTGAGTCGTAATGGCGCCAGCCCAAATCAGTGGGATGCGTTCTTCCGCACCGCTGCCGAACTGCATGCCTCGGGAGATCTTGTTGTTGAAGGTGTGATGAGTCACCTCTCCAACACCACCCCAGAAGATGACCTCGAACAGCTCAAGGTGTTTCTGGTGGGGATCTCTGAACTGGCAGATGCAGGGATTGAACCTCCCTATGTTCACTTAGCTGCGTCGCTGGCAGCGCTGACGCTGCCTGAGACGCGATTCAATATGGTTCGTTCAGGGATTGCTGCCTACGGCATTGGTCCCACAGAGGAACACCGTCCAGAACAGTTTGGTCTTACCCCTGCGATGACGCTTGAGGGGCGTGTGGTGGCTGTTCGTCGCGTTCCCGAGAACACAGGTGTGAGCTATGGCTACCTGCACCGCACACCACACGAGAGCACCCTGGCGTTGATTCCGTTTGGCTATGGTGACGGCATCAACCGCGATGCATCCTTGAATGGCCCTGTCCTGCTCAACGGCTCCACCTATCCAGTGGCGGGCCGTATTGCGATGGATCAGTTCCTGGTGAATGTGGGGGATGACCCTGTTGCGGTGGGAGACCACGTGGTGCTCTTTGGCAACCCTGAGCTCGGGCACCCTTCCGTGCATGACTGGGCAGCGGCCGCCGGATCTATTGGCTATGAGATAGTGACCAGGCTGATTCCTACGCGCCTGGAATACATCTACGAAGGCCAGGTCTAATGCTGGGCACACGCACCATTTCCACTCCGGAAGAGATGCATGAGCTAGGTCTCGATATTGGCCGTGAGCTTCGTGCCGGAGACGTTCTTGTGTTGACTGGGCCCCTAGGCGCGGGCAAGACCACACTCACACGCGGTATTGGTGAAGGCTTGCAGGTTCGTGGACCCGTTACCTCTCCCACTTTCGTTCTTGCCAGAACCCACCCCAGCCTGATCGGCGGTGCACCGTTGGTGCACGTCGATGCCTATCGTTTGAATAGCGCCGTTGAACTCGATGATCTCGATATTGACTTCGCCAACTCGGTCGTTGTTGTTGAGTGGGGTGCCGGCATGCTTGATGGCATCGTGGACTCTTGGCTCGATGTTGTTATTGAGCGCCCCGAGGGCGGCCAAGCTGGTGAGCTCGGTGAGGAACTCGTCGAGCCACGTCATGTCACCCTTACCGGGCACGGGTCACGGTGGGAGCAATCATGACCACCATCATTCTTGCCATTGATACCTCTGCGGGAACAAGCGTTGCCCTGGTGAATGAGGGGCGTGTTCTCGCTTCACGCTCCACCCCCGACACCATGCGTCATGCCGAAGTGGTGGGGCCCTTCATTCAGGAGGTCCTCACCGAGGCTGCAGTGAAGGCAGAGAACGTTACCTACGTAGCTGCAGGGATGGGACCTGGCCCGTTCACGGGTTTGCGTGTGGGGATTGCTGCCGCCGATGCATTCGCATTCGGCGCCGGGGCAATCCTGTTGCCCATGGTGAGCCATGACGCTGTTGCTGCTGAACATTTCGCCGCGAGCTCGCAGCCTGTTCACGTGGTTACCGATGCGCGGCGGAAGGAATTGTTCTGGAGCGCGTACTCCCAGATCACGGACGGAATACCTGCTCGAGTCGAAGGCCCAGCTCTTGCGAAAGCAGATGAAGTTCCTCAAGCAGAAGGTATCCGGTTGGATGCTCGTGAAGTTCACGCCGAGTGGTTGGGTCTCGTTGCTGAGGCAATGCTGATCCAAGGAAAAGAGTTCCCTCCCGCGACGGCAGTGTATTTACGCTCACCTGATGTGACCATGAGCAACGGCCCCAAGAGAGTTGTTCAAGAAATGCGTGGGGGTCAGAAATGATCAACAGCATTGTCTTGCGCCAAGCGGGCATCGAAGATGTGCCCGCAATTATGGAGATCGAAACTCCTGTGTTCGGCGGGGAGGCCTGGTCTGTTGAAGCCATGGCTCGCGATGTTGCCGATCACAACTGTTTCTATCTCATCGCTGAAGCACACACCGATGCGTTAGGTGGAGACCCGCTCGTCGTGGGTTACGCAGGCCTGCTCGCTCCGAAAGGTTCTGGCGATGGTGATATCCAAACCATTGCTGTTCATCCAGACTTCCGCAGCCACGGTCTTGGCCGCCGGTTGATGGAAGCACTGTTGGAAGAAGCAGAAGCGCGCCATGCGCGCCGCATCTTCTTAGAAGTGCGTGCAGATAATCCTCACGCCATTGCCTTGTATTCCTCTTTAGGGTTTGAAGAAATTGCTGTGCGCCCCGGTTATTACCAACCCGAAGGTGTGGATGCGGTCATCATGAAGAAGGGGGCAGATCTGTGATAAATAGAGAAGCACCCCTCGTGCTGGGTATTGAGACCAGCTGTGATGAGACCGGTATCGGTATTGTTCGTGGCCGTGAATTGTTGGCGAACGTTATTGCCTCCTCGATGAATGAACATGCTCGCTATGGTGGCGTGGTTCCCGAGGTTGCTGCTCGTGCACACTTGGAAGCTTTACGCCCCGCCCTCACCGAGGCAGTTGCCACGGCAGGCATCGAGCTTGCAGATCTCGATGCAGTCGCCGTCACGAGTGGCCCAGGCCTTGCCGGTGCTCTCATGGTGGGAGTCGGTGCAGCTAAAGCTTTGGCACTTTCGCTGGATAAGCCGTTGTATGCCGTCAACCACTTGGTTGGTCACGTGGGAGCAGATGTTCTGGGCGAAGACGGCCCCCTGGAATATCCCACCATCGCGCTTCTTGTCTCCGGTGGTCACACCTCGTTGCTTCTGGTCAAAGACCTCACCTCGGATGTGGTGATGCTCGGTGAAACAATCGATGATGCTGCTGGTGAAGCTTTTGACAAGGTCGCACGAATCCTTGGCCTCCCCTATCCCGGCGGTCCCCACATCGACCGCGTTGCGGCCGACGGAGACCCGAAAGCAATCCGTTTCCCCCGAGGGCTCACTCTGCCTAAGGACATGGACAAGCACCGCTATGACTTCTCCTTCTCCGGCTTGAAAACAGCAGTGGCCAGGTGGGTGGAAGTGCGCCGGGATGCCGGTGAAGAAATACCCGTAGCCGATGTGGCAGCGAGCTTCCGCGAAGCAGTAGTGGACGTGTTGACGGCCAAAGCTATTGCAGCCTGCCAAGACTATGGTGTTCCCCGGCTGTTACTTGGCGGCGGAGTTGTCGCTAATGCTCGCCTGCGTGAAGTTGCCAGCCAGCGGGCTGAAGCTGCCGGTGTTGAGTTGAGAATTCCTGCATTCTCTCTGTGCACCGATAACGGTGCCATGATTGCGGCGCTCGCGTCAGAGCTCATTATGGAAGGCGCTCAGCCCTCCTCGCTAAGTTTTGGAGCTGACAGCACACTCCCAGTTACAGACATCCACGTTCATTAGAATTAAGTCATGACAGAAAAAGCACCAAAGACTTCCAAGCCTGCAACCAAAGCAGCAGTGGCAAAGCCTGCTGCAGCGGAGGCAGCAGCTCCTGCCGCACCAACCGTGACCGTGGTCTCTTCGGAGAAGACCAACACTCTCTCGATTGTTGCGCTCGTTGCCGGAATTGTCGGCCTCACCTTCATTCCCTTCCTTGCCAGCATCGTTGCTGTCGTCACCGGCCACATGGCCCGCGCCGAAGTTCGCCGCACGGGTGAACAAGGCGGCGGTCTTGCTCTAGCAGGCCTCATCATGGGCTATGTCGGCATCGGCCTTGCTGTGCTCGTCATCTCCCTGCTCTTTGCCTTCCTGGGCGTTGTGATCGCCTCGGGAATGGGAAATTACTACTACTAATCCACTCGAGAGCACTCACGCCATCATCCTCGGTTGATGGCGTGAGTTCGTTAAGCCCGCTGAGCGAGAAGTGCGGCTCTGCGCTCGCCAATGCGAGTGAGGAACAACGTTGCAGATTCCGGCCCAGAGAGTTTGAGTTTCTTGCGGAACTCTGCCGGGTCAATATCAACACCACGTTTCTTGATTTCCAAAGTGCCGATGTTGCGCTTGCTCAGTTCAGCAGCAAGTTGTTTCACATCTAATGGGAACTGCTCGTGAACTTCGAAGGCAGCTGCAAAGGGGGAGTGGACTAACGTCTCACTGCTCATATAGGCAATGTGTTCATCGAGCATGTGAGCACCGAGTGAGCGAGCAAGGTCACCGATCAGGCGTGCTCGAATAACAGCACCGTCAGGTTCGTAGAGGTATCTGCCCAGAGGTCCCACTTCAGCATCAGCAGAGTCTGCAGCTCCGGTGAGCTCATGCATTCCTTCTGGTGTCATGATCAAGGCGGAGCGGGCAATACCCTCCCTAGCAAGTGGGCCAAACCACAGCCCCAGTTCCACAACATCTCCACCAACAGAAACCCACTGTGCTTCACAGTTATCTGGAATGAGCTCACGATCAAAGCCAGGACCTAGTTTGATTCCGGTCGGCAGTTGCGCTGCGAGACCGAAGGCAAAATCGAGAGATGGCAAATAGTCTTCAGACTTGGTCAGGCGACTGGTGTTGTTGTGTCCGGAGGTCCTCCGGGCAGGATCGAGATAAACACCCTCGATGCCGGTGAGGTCTGCTTCTTCGGCTGTGCCGTGAGAAACAGTTGCTTCGGGGAAGGCGCTGAGGTTCATCACGGCAATGGCAGCGGTCACTTCATCGGCCTCCACTGCATGGACGCTCAGTCCAGCCCCGGCAATAGCCAATGCATCTGCCCCAATTCCACATCCCAGATCAGCAACGCGAGTGAGCCCTGCGCGAACAAAACGACCGGCATGAAGTGCCGCCACCGGCAGCCTGGTTGCCTGTTCGAGGCCTGCCTCGGTGAACAACATCGTGGAGGCAAAGTCACCGAACTTTGATTGTGCTTTAGCGCGCAACTTGGCTTGGGTGAGCACCGAAGCCACTAATGACGCGGAATTTCCGGCTTTGCGTAACTCTGAGACGATCTTGAGTACGTCTGTCGCGGAGGAATACTCGGGCAAAGAATTCAGGAGAGCGAGCCCCTCAGGGGTGAGCAGTTCGCGTAGTTCAGCACTCTCCATGAGAGTAAACCTACCAAGGGATGAATTGGCACTCACATTGCGCGAGTGCTAATTGCCGTCTAGACTTGACCTCAGTACACGAACTGAATGTGTACTCCATTACTTACTTCCCGTTCAAGAAAGAGGTCAACCGTGTCGGTCGCCATTAAGCCGCTCGAAGATCGCATTGTTATCAAGCAGGTAGAAGCCGAGCAGACCACTGCTTCCGGTCTCGTCATTCCTGACACTGCTAAGGAAAAGCCCCAGGAGGGCGTTGTCGTTGCTGTAGGCCCCGGCCGCATCGACGACAACGGTAACCGTGTTCCTCTGGACATCGCCGAAGGTGACAAGGTTATCTACTCCAAGTACGGCGGAACCGAAGTCAAGTACGCCGGTGAAGAGTACCTCGTACTCTCCGCTCGTGACGTTCTCGCGATCGTCGTTCGCTAACACAATCTCACTAGTGAGGGCCCCGGTTTTCCGGGGCCCTCACTGTTTAACCTCTTAGGCTATTCACAGGAGTAGTCTCGAATAATGACTTCTCCAGCTGCTCCTGCACCCGAGAAGCTCTCCCGTTCCGGTTTGCTCTATGCCTTTGGTGCATATGGGCTGTGGGGCTTGTTCCCGCTCTACTTCCTCACCTTGGAACCTGCGACGCCCTTTGAAGTGGTCGGCTATCGCATCCTGTTCTCTCTCATCTTCTGCACGTTCTTGATTGCCGTCTCGAGGAAATGGCGACAACTTGTTGTCATTTTGAAACAGCGCAAACTCATGCTCACCTTGGGTGTGGCAGCAGTGCTGATTTATATCAACTGGCAGGTCTTCATCCTGGCGGTGCTCAGCAACCAGATTGTCGAGTCGTCACTGGGCTACTTCATCAACCCCATCGTGACAGTTGTCTTGGGTGTGATCGTGCTGCGCGAGAAACTGCGCACCATGCAGTGGGTTGCCGTCGGCATCAGCTTTGTTGCCGTCATCGTGTTGACCGTGAGCTATGGAGCAATTCCGTGGATCTCGCTCACCTTGGCAGCGTCCTTTGGTTTGTATGGTCTGATCAAGAAGCGCACCGGCGTCTCGGTCGATGCCATCAGTGGTCTCACTATTGAGACCATGTGGATGACGCCGGTGGCGATCATTCAGCTCATGATCGTTTCTAACCTGGTTGGGCTCTCCTTCTTTGGTTATGGTTTCACGCACACTCTGTTGCTTGCCTCAGCTGGTGTGGTCACCGCGGTGCCACTCATCATGTTTGGTGCTGGTGCTCGCCGACTGCCCCTGACCGCTATTGGTTTGATTCAATACTCCACACCTGTGTTCTCGTTCTTGATGGCCGTCTTCGTGCTGCATGAGCCCATGCCGCCGGTGCGCTGGGTGGGCTTCTTCATCATCTGGGTGGCACTGATTGTGCTCACCACAGACATGCTGCGCCATGGCAAGGCGAACCGCCTTGCTCGTGCTGCAGAAGAACTCACTATCGAATAGAGCGCGTGCCATCAAAGCGAACCTGCATAGTGCTCGGTACTGTGGAGGCGGTAGTTAGTCGTTCACAGAAATGGGTACATCGTGGGTCTGAATAAGATTGCCGCCACAATCGTTGCAGGTGCGCTTGCACTCACGTTGGCTGGATGCTCCGGCGGTGAGGTCACACCCACTGCTACCCCGACTCCCGTGAAGCCCTCGGGCGATGGTGTGCTGCGCATCGGTGACATGACTCCTGTCACCGGCGACCTCGCTGCCTACTCTGCTTCTCAAGCTGCCGGTATTGAACTTGCTATTCGTGAAATCAACGAACAGGGTGGCTACAACAAGGTTCCTGTCGAGGTCCTGCACCGCAACGCCGGTGACGGCGATGCGGCAGCAACTGAAGCCAGCTTCAACGATCTGGTCTCTCGAGGCGTAGACGTCATCATTGCTCCTGCCTCCACGGGTGTTGCTGAAACCCTGGCCGAGCTGGTGGCAAAGAATGACGCCAACGTGGCCATCGTCTCTATCGCAACCAAGGACAACGCACCCAAGGGTGCGACGGTCACTGCCGTGAAAGCAGATGACGCTTTCGTTGCACGCCTGAAGAGCTCTGACCCTTCCGTGTCCGAATACGGCTATGGTGCTGAGTCTTATGACCTCACTATTGCGTCTGCTCTGGCAGCAACTGTGTCCAAGGATGACGGTGGCGCCTCAATTACTCAGGGCCTCATTGCTGTGACCAATCAGGCAGGCTTCAAGTGCACCAGCTACGGCATGTGTGTCTCAGCTGTCAACGACAAACAAGCCATCAACTACGTGGGGCCTGCAGGCCAGATTAACTACGACACTGAAACCGGCGTTGCCTACTTTGGCAAGACCATCGTCGTAGAGAAGAAGAAAAAGTAGTCTTCGGCGCACAATTCAGGCGCCATTTGCACAATTTGTGCGCCTAATTTGCGCAATATGACAATTTCTTTCGGTGTCTAACAGTTTGTTACCGAGTTGTAACCCGGAAATGTTGTTTCAGGAAACATGTCTCGCCTAGTTTGGTAATACAACGAAGTGCGTCCTGCGCGCTTCGACTCATATAAATCACCAAGGAGTACCATGCGAGAAATTTCTCTCCGCACTCGTGCACTCGGTGGTCTGGCTCTCGCAGCTTCGTCAGCATTGGTGCTGGCAGGTTGTGCGTCTGGATCTTCCGACGGTGGCTCAAGCGAGGCTGCGTACACCGCAGCTGAGTGTGCCGCTGACAGCACTAGCGAAAACACCTTCAAGGTAGGAACTATCCTCCCCGTAACCGGTTCGCTTGCGTTCCTCGGCCCACCGGAAATTGCTGGTGTTGGCCTTGCAGTAGCTGACATCAACGCTGCTGGCGGCGTAAACGGTATGGACGCTTGCCTCTACCAGACTGACTCTGGTGACTCTAGCGACATGTCTGTTTCTACCGCTTCAGCTGAAGACCTCATCAAGCAGAAGGTTTCTGTTGTCATTGGTGCAGCATCTTCGAGTGTTTCTCTCAACGTTGTTGACTCGTTCACCGAGGCTGGCATTGTGCAGATCTCTCCTGCTAACACCTCTGCAGCTCTTTCTGGCTACAGCCCCTTCTACTTCCGTACTGCACCACCAGACACCGTTCAGGGTTCTGCTCTCGGTCAGCTGATCGTCGGTGACGGAAACTCAACAGTTGCATTCCTCGTATTCAACGACTCCTACGGAACCGGTCTTCGTGACTCGACCGAAGCTGCAATCGTTGAAGGTGGCGGAAGCGTTGTTTACGGTGGAACCGGTAAGGGCCAGGAGTTCCCTCCTGCTCAGACCACCTTCTCCTCCGAAGTAACTGCAGCTCTTGCAGCTAACCCAGATGCTCTTGTTGTCATCGCATTCGATGAGACCAAGGCAATCATCCCCGAGCTCGTAGCTCAGGGCTGGGACATGGCTAACACCTACTTCACCGATGGAAACACCGGATCCTTCGAAAAGGACTTTGAAGCAGGTACCCTCGAAGGTGCTCAGGGAACCATTCCTGGTGCAGCTCCTTCGGACGAGCTCAAGGCACTCCTCGGCAAGTACTGGTCTGACGTTCAGGGCGAAGAGCTCACTGACTTCAGCTACGCTGCCGAGTCCTACGACTCGACCATGCTTGCAGCTCTCGCTGCAACCTTGGGTGGCGACAACAGCCCAGCAACCATCCAGGCTAACCTGGCTGCAGTTTCTGGTGCTAACGGCGGCGAAAAGTGCACCACTTACACCGCTTGTGTCGACCTGATCAAGGCTGGCAAGGACATTCAGTACCAGGGTCCATCTTCGGTTGGTCCTTTCAACGACAAGAATGACCCATCCTCCGCGTTCATCGGTATCTACAAGTACAACGATGTCAACGTTCCAGTATGGGCATCTGCTGTTGAGGGTAAGTCCTAAGCAGTAATTGCACAGTAAACAGCACCCCCGGTCTTCGGACCGGGGGTGCTGTTCTTTCACCCCATGGAATATTGCGGAGAACGTCTTTCCGTCATTTCCCCGACTTAGCAGGGATGTTGTGTCGTGTGGCTCCGAACGATTCAGATAAATGAAAAACGATTAATCTCCTTCGTATTACCGTGAGGTGGGTTTGCTCTCTGCAGGCCCCTAATCAAAGAGGAGCATTATGCGTGAACTTTCACTCCGCACACGTGCGCTCAGTGGTCTAGCTCTCGCAGCAACGTCAGCACTCGTGCTGGCTGGTTGTGCAAGCGGATCTTCTGACAACGCATCTGGCGCGACATACGCCGCTGCTGATTGTGCTGCAGACAGCACCAGCGACAACACCTTCAAGGTCGGAACTTTGCTTCCCACCACCGGTAACCTAGCGTTCCTCGGCCCACCTGAAATTGCTGGTGTTGGTCTCGCAGTAGCAGACATCAACGCTGCTGGTGGCGTCAACGGTACCGACGCATGTGTTTACAACACCGACTCTGGTGACTCCAGCGACATGTCTGTATCTACTGCATCTGCAGAAGACCTCATTCAGCAGAAGGTGTCCTTCGTTCTTGGTGCTGCATCCTCGAGTGTGTCTCTTAACGTTGTTGACGCCATCACCGAAGCAGGCATCGTTCAGATCTCTCCTGCAAACACTGCAGCAGCACTGTCTGGCTACAGCCCCTTCTACTTCCGTGTTGCACCACCAGACACCGTTCAGGGTAACGCTCTCGGTCAGCTCATCACCGGTGACGGAAACTCCAGCGTTGCATTCCTCGTCTTCAACGACTCCTACGGAACCGGTCTTCGTGACTCGACCGAAGCAGCTATCAATGAAGCAGGTGGAGAAGTTGTTTACGGCGGTCAGGGCAAGGGTCAGGAATTCCCTCCTTCTCAGACCACCTTCTCTTCTGAGGTCACCGCAGCTCTGTCTGCAAACCCAGATGCACTCGTTGTGATCGCATTCGATGAGACCAAGGCAATCATCCCCGAGCTTGTTGCTCAGGGCTGGGACATGGCTAACACCTACTTCGTTGACGGTAACACCAGCTCATTCGAAGCAGACTTCGAAGCCGGCACACTTGAGGGTGCTCAGGGAACCATCCCTGGTGCAGCTCCTTCAGACGAGCTCAAGGCTCTGCTGACCAAGTACTGGTCTGACGTTCAGGGTGAAGAACTCACTGACTTCATCTACGCAGCAGAATCCTACGACGCAACCATGCTTGCAGCTCTCGCGGCAACCAAGGGTGGCGACAACACCCCAGCAACCATCCAGGCTAACCTGGCTGCAGTTTCTGGTGCTAACGGCGGCGAGAAGTGCACCACCTTCGCAGCCTGTGTTGACCTGATCAAGGCTGGTAAGGAAATTCAGTACCAGGGTCCATCTTCGATTGGTCCCTTCAACGAACTGAACGACCCATCCTCCGCATTCGTTGGTATTTACCAGTTCAACAACAAGAACGTTCCCATCTGGGCAACAGCTGTTGAGGGTAAGTCCTAACAACCACGTCCAAGCGTTTTGGTGATCGCTTGGTCTGAACAAAAGATGCTCCGAGAAGAAATTCTCGGAGCATCTTTGTGTTGGGGGGGGGGGGGAACTTACTCCCACTCAATAGTTCCTGGTGGCTTGCTGGTGACATCCAGCACGACGCGGTTGACCCCTGCCACCTCATTGGTAATGCGGTTAGAGATCTTGGCTAGGAGGTCATAGGGCAGACGAGTCCAGTCTGCTGTCATAGCGTCCTCTGAGGAGACAGGGCGCAACACAATGGGGTGTCCGTAGGTGCGACCATCACCCATGACGCCTACTGAGCGCACATCCGCCAGCAGAACAACAGGGCACTGCCAAATCTCATCGTCCAGACCAGCTGCGCTGAGTTCGAGACGAACAATTGCATCTGCTTCGCGCAGCAGGTCGAGACGCTCTTGCGTGACCTCACCCACGATGCGAATACCCAGTCCAGGACCAGGGAAAGGCTGGCGTCCCACGATCTCGTGAGGAAGACCCAGCTCGCGACCAATGGCGCGCACCTCATCCTTGAACAGGGTGCGCAGAGGCTCCACGAGTTCAAACTGGAGGTCTTCGGGAAGACCACCGACGTTGTGGTGGCTCTTGATGTTGGCAGTTCCACTGCCGCCACCAGATTCCACGACGTCGGGGTAGAGCGTTCCCTGAACCAAGAACTTGATGGGTTCCCCATCTGCCTCAGCTTCGGCCATGAGGTCGCGTTCTGCCTGCTCAAAGGTGCGAATAAATTCGCGGCCAATAATCTTGCGTTTGGTTTCTGGATCACTCACGCCCGCAAGTGCGGTGAGGAACTGTTCGCGTGCATCAACGGTGACCAGGCGAATACCGGTGGCCTTGACGTAGTCTTCTTCAACCTGGCGGCGCTCATCCTGACGCAGCAGCCCGTGGTCTACAAAAACACACACCAGCTGGTCGCCCACAGCCTTGTGAACAATGGCTGCGGCAACAGCGGAGTCCACACCTCCAGAAAGACCACAGATCACGCGTCCTGAGCCCACCTGAGCGCGGATAGCAGCAACCTGAGTCTCAATGACATTCTCGCTGTTCCAGTCCGCAGGAAGCCCGGCACACTTGTGCAGGAAGTTCTCCAGTAGGTCCTGACCGCATTCAGAGTGCTTGACCTCTGGGTGCCATTGCACTCCATAGAGTTTGCGCTCGTCGTTGGCGAAGGCCGCAACCGGGGTTGCGTCCGTCGAGGCAACGACAGTGAAGCCAGCCGGTGCAGTGGCAACCTGGTCACCGTGACTCATCCACACGGTCTGGGTGACAGGCTGACCGCCCACGAGGGCGTGATCTGCCGTGATGGCCACATCGGTGGCACCGTATTCACGCCCACCGGTTTGTGCAACCGTTCCACCCAGAGCCTGAGCCATGACCTGGAAGCCGTAGCAAATACCAAAAACGGGAATACCCAGTTCCAAGATGGCTGGGTCGAGCGTGGGGGAGCCAGGCTCATAGACGCTGGAGGGTCCACCCGAGAGCACAATACCGACAGGGTTCTTGGCACTTACTTCAGCGGCAGTAATCGAGTGAGGAACAATCTCGGAATACACACCTGCTTCGCGCACACGGCGAGCAATGAGCTGAGCGTATTGTGCTCCGAAGTCAACGACGAGAACGGGCTGGGGCTGGCTCACGCGGCCTCTCCTTTGGTAGCGGCTGCGGGGTTCTGTGTTTCCAGAAAAGCATCGACCAGCTTGGCGTATTTAGCTTCAACGTAGAAAGAAAGACCGGGGATGATTCCACCAAGGGCAATGAAGAAAAGCTTGCCAAAGTCCCAGCGCATCTTGGACCAGATGCGGAAGCCTGCGAAGAGATAGATCACATACAGCCAGCCGTGGATAATCAAGATACCCAGAGACAGGTTGATAGCTTCCACGGTGTCAGAAGGCACGAGTGCAAGGAAACCATTGGGCCCAAAGGCTTCAATTTCGTAGCCAGGTTCAAAGAAGACAAACTCTCCGGTTTCAGGATTGGTCATTCCACCAGGCCACACAAAAGAGTTGGTGCGGATATCGATGCAGTACTTCAAGATCATCTCTGCACACAACAGCAACAGGAAGCCACCAGTGATGAAGGACATCACCTTATAGAACTTCAGAGCCCCAGGAATTCGTGGGATATCAGCGGCGCGAGGGGCTAAAGGCATGGCTCTAGTTTACTTGTCCCTGTGCTTGCTCTTGTTCCTCAAGTTCGCGCTCATAGGCATCTTTAACCAGGCGCCACCAGATGAAGAATGCAAAACCAGCAAAGATAATCCACTCGAGTGCATAGAAGATGTTGAGCCAGTTAACTGCCCCCTCATTCATAGGCGGAATGGACTCAATAACGTCAAAACCAGGGGGAGCTTCACTGTCTATGAGGTAGCCCTCATAGACAGGCCCGGCGAAGTCGGGCCAGATGTTCACCAGCGAGGCAACAGAAAGCGTGTTCTCACTGAGTGGGTCCATGCCGGGGTCTGGAACATCCGGTGCCTCGGTGGGCATAAAGCGTCCGGTGTAGAGCTTTTCTACCCCGGCAGGTGCAGCGTTGAATTCTGCCAGGGCAGCCAGTGCTATGTCCTCATCCGGAGTCCAGCCCAGGGCAACAGGAAGAGATCCCACCGGAGTGATCAGGCGGCCAACCAACCAATAACCAGACTCGCCATAGTTGAGACGGCCAGTGAGCAGCGTGTAGGACTCGGCAGCGAGATAACCTGTCACCTCTGTCATGTGCCCACCAGCTATTTCAGAAATAGCAACACCAGGAACCTGCAGTTCCTCGAGCGGAACCATAATCTCCGACTCGGTGTTCACAGGCTGAGACGACAAGATGGCGCGTTCTAACTGCCACTTTCCGGCCCAGGCAAAGACAGCAGCGGCTGCCATCACGAAAATGAGAAAGGCAATCCACTGAGGTTTCAGCGCGGTCTTGAGCATTAGGCCGGAGCCTCAACAATGTTGGGCACGGCTGTGCGAATCGCGTTCGCTGCCTCGTCAGTGGTTTGCTGCTCGGCAGCAAACTCTGCCTCGATGGCTAGGCGGTAGTTCTTCACTTCGGTCTTTTCCTGTGCTGCACTCCAACCCAAGTGCTTGCCTAAAATCTTGGCCACGAGCGGTGCCGCGGCAACGCCGCGGTCGCGGGTTTCAATGTTGACGCGGGTACGACGGGTGAGCACATCTTCGATGTGCAAAGCGCCTTCGTGCGTCACCGCATAGGTCACCTCAGCGAGCAGGTAGTCAGGGTTACCCGGCAGAGTCTGTGCTTGGGCAGCATCCTGAGCAATGATCTCCAGCACCTCATCGGCCATCGAGCCGTAGCGGTTGAGCAGGTGTTCCACCTGGGCAACGGTGAGCCCGCTATCGCGTGCAATGCGAGCACGGCGATTCCAGGCACCCTTGTATCCGGCAGCGCCCAGCAGGGGAACAGCAGAGGTGATGCTGCCAGGAATATTCCACGCAGGATCACCAGCGTTGAGCTCTTCCACAGCGGCATTGACGGCATCTTGAGCCATCACACGATAGGTGGTCCACTTGCCTCCGGCAATGAGCACAAGGCCCGGCTTGGGCTTCACCACCACGTGTTCACGGCTGAGCTTGGCGGTGGATTCAGAGTTACCTGCCAGCAGTGGACGAAGTCCCACATACACACCCTCAATGTCATCGTGGGTGATGGGGTCTTCGAGCACGGAGTTCACGTGGTCAAGGAGGTATTGAATATCTTCTGCTGTGGCAGAGGGGTGGACCTTGTCGTAGTGCCAGTCCGTATCCGTGGTTCCAATAATCCAGTGGCGTCCCCAGGGAATAACAAAGAGCACACTCTTCTCGGTGCGTATGATCAAGCCCATGACGGACTTGAAGCGGTCCCGGGGAACCACAATGTGTATTCCCTTCGATGCTCGCACGCGCAGCGTGCCACCATCGTGCACGAGCTCTTGGGTTTCCCCTGTCCACACTCCGGTGGAGTTAATGATCTGCTTGGCACGGATAGGGAATTCGTTTCCGGTTTCCACATCTCGCACGGTCACACCAACGACACGACCTTGTTCTTGGATGAAACCAATTACCTTGGTGCGGTTCGCCGCGTAGGCGCCGTTGGCGACCGCAGTGCGAACCAGGTTCGCCACATAGCGTGCATCATCGACGCGACCGTCGTAGTAGCTCATGCCGCCGATGATGCCGGAGGAGCGCAAGCTGGGAGCTGCTAGAGCAATTTGTCGTTTGCTGAGGTGACGGTGGTGTCGAACACCAGGGCGGCGTCCACCCATCCAGGAGAACGCGTCATAGAGCAGCATGCCTGCCCCCACATACGCACGCTCCCAGACGGGGTGTTCCACGGGGTAGAGAAAACGAATGGGCTTGACCAGGTGGGGAGCAATCTGCTGCAACAACAGGCCACGTTCGGTGAGTGCCTCACGAACAAGGTGGAAGTCCAACTGTTCTAAGTAGCGAATACCACCGTGCACCAACTTGGAGGAGCGACTAGAGGTTCCTGCCGCCCAGTCTTGAGCTTCAACAACACCAACATTCAATCCACGGGTTGCCGCATCAAGGGCACACCCTGAGCCCACAATGCCGCCACCAATAACAAGAACATCTAGCTCCTGCGACTGCATGGCAGCCAAGGCTTCAGCGCGGGTGTGTGCATTGAGAATTCCGTGAACACCCGAAGCTGAAGCTGACTGAGACATTAGAGAACCGGATCTGCCGAAGAAATCGTTGTGGCACCGTGTGCCGCAGGGTTGTAGGGAGAAACAACAACCTCAACCCGCTGGAACTCTTTGAGGTCCGAGTAACCTGTGGTGGCCATCGAGCGACGCAGAGCGCCAACGATGTTGGCGCTACCGTCAGCGACGGTGGCAGGACCGTAGAGAAGTTCTTCTAACGGTGCTACCTGGCCCACGTGAACTCGGTTACCGCGAGGAAGCTCACCGTGGTGTGCTTCCTGACCCCAGTGCCATCCACCACCAGGCGCTTCCGTGGCACGAGCCAATGCAGAACCGAGCATGACAGCGTCGGCGCCACAGGCAATGGCCTTGACCACGTCACCAGAGGTGCCTAAGCCACCATCTGCGATGACGTGGACGTAACGGCCACCAGATTCATCCATGTAGTCACGGCGTGCACCGGCAATATCTGCCAGGGCAGTAGCCATCGGTGCGTGAATACCTAGAGTTGCACGTGTGGTCGTAGCAGCACCGCCACCGAAGCCGACCAAGACACCGGCGGCACCGGTGCGCATCAAGTGCAGGGCTGCGGTGTAGGTGGCTGCGCCACCAACAATGACAGGAACATCCAGTTCATAAATGAACTTCTTGAGATTCAGAGCTTCGGTTTCTTTTGAGACGTGCTCTGCCGAGACCGTGTTGCCACGGATCACAAACAGGTCAACACCGGCATTAACCACGGTTTGGTAAAACTCTTGTGTGCGCTGCGGGGATAGTGCTGCAGCAACGGTCACACCAGCTGCACGAATTTCAGCAAGGCGTGCAGTAATCAGCTCTGCCTTAATGGGCTCGGCATAAATCTCCTGCATACGCTTGGTTGCGGTTGCTGCAGGGAGAGAGCGAATCTCGGAAAGAACAGGTAGAGGGTTCTCATAGCGAGTCCACACACCCTCGAGGTTGAGTACACCCACACCACCGTGCTTGCCCATGGCAATAGCGGTCTCGGGGGAGACCACAGAGTCCATGGGAGCAGCCAAGATAGGAATCTCAAACTGGTAGGCATCAATGCTCCAGGACACCGACACGTCCTGGGGGTCACGTGTGCGGCGCGAGGGAACGACAGCAATGTCGTCAAAGGCGAACGCCCGGCGTGCGCGCTTTGAACGCCCAATTTCAATTTCAGTCACGGTAGTTCCCCAGACGTCTTTCGTTACTTACGGTAGTTCGGTGCTTCGACAACCATCTGGATGTCGTGAGGGTGGGACTCTTTCAAGCCGGCAGCAGTAATGCGCACAAACTTTCCTTTGGCACGCAGCTCAGCAATGCTGCGAGCACCCACATAGAACATGGACTGTCGCAAACCACCCACCAGCTGGTGTGCCACCGCGGCCAAAGGCCCGCGGTAGGCCACGCGGCCTTCAATACCTTCAGCAATGAGCTTGTCATCGCTGGGGACGTCAGATTGGAAGTAACGGTCCTTCGAGTAAGAGGTGCGCTCGCCGCGAGTCTGGAGGGCACCCAAAGATCCCATGCCGCGGTAGCTCTTGTACTGCTTACCGTTATCAAAGACAAGATCTCCGGGGCTCTCGTCGCATCCTGCGAAGAGAGAGCCCAGCATGACGGACTCAGCTCCGGCAACCAGTGCCTTAGCAATGTCACCGGAGTACTGCAGGCCACCATCAGCAATCACGGGAACACCGGCAGGACCAGCAGCCTGGTAGGCCTCCCAGATGGCCGTGACCTGAGGAACACCCACACCCGCAACAACACGCGTCGTGCAAATAGAGCCGGGGCCCACACCCACCTTGATGCCGTCAGCGCCGGCATCAACGAGTGCCTGTGCGCCCGAACGTGTTGCCACGTTGCCACCAACAACATCGATGTGTGCAAAAGAAGGGTCAGCCTTGAGCTTCTTAATAATCTCCAGCACGCCAGCAGAGTCACCGTTAGCGGTGTCCACAACGAGAACATCGACGCCTGCATCGCGCAGTGCTTCTGCGCGCTGCCAGGCGTCACCAAAGAAACCAATAGCGGCACCGACGCGCAAGCGTCCTGCTTCATCTTTGGTGGCGTCGGGATACTTCTCGGACTTGTCAAAGTCTTTGGTGGTGATCAACCCGGTGAGCTTGCCAGCACCATCAACAATGGGCAGCTTCTCAATCTTGTGCTTGGCCAGCAGAGCAATAGCGTCATCGGCAGAGACACCCACCTGAGCGGTGACCAACGGCATGGGGGTCATGATCTCTTTGACGGTGAGCTTTTGCTTATCTGCTTCAGAGACAAAGCGCATATCGCGGTTGGTAATAATGCCAACGAGCGTTCCTTCGGCATCGACCACAGGAAGACCGCTCACACGGAATTGACCACACAGACGGTCCACCTCAGCAACGGTGGCGTCTGCGGTAGTGGTGACGGGGTTAGTAATCATGCCGGACTCAGAACGCTTGACCTTATCTACCTGGTCAGCCTGGTCCTCAATAGAAAGGTTGCGGTGCAAGATGCCAATACCGCCTTGGCGGGCCATGGCGATAGCCATGCGTGCCTCGGTCACGGTGTCCATGGCACTAGAGATCAAAGGCTTCGACAGCGTAATGCGGCGAGTGAAGCGGCTCGAGGTGTTTGCTTCACTGGGAATAACATCCGTGTGGCCAGGAAGAAGCAACACGTCGTCGTAGGTGAGTCCAACAAAACCAAATGGATCGTTCTCGACCATTGATTCCTCAATTTCTTAATCTATTTGTCCGAAATTTCGGGCATTTTTCCGCGCCGTTACAGTAAACCCTTTGACATCCAGCTTAACGGGTTGCACAGAGCACATATTCCCGTACTAAAGTTTTCCTTTGTTGGCAATATCGCGCTCATGTAATTAGTGCGACATAATCAACAGGTATCGTCTGTCAAAGTCGACATTCGAGAAGCAAAACGGAGGGCATTGCGTGACCAACAGTTCGGATGTCCTCCCTATGGAGGTGCAGTGGTAAACACAGCTTTAGCGCGCCGTACCAGCCCTAAAAACCTACGAGTGCTCTTCGGTGTACTCATGGGACTGTTGGTTCTGACTTTCACGCTCGGGCAGGGAATTTCCGCCCACGCCGCCACCAGCGAACCTTGTGTTCCTGACGCGGCGACTGCGTGCTTTAACGGAACCATCAAGGGTGCTGGTGAAGGCGTCGAAATCACCGTGGTAGGTAACGATCAAAACGTCGTAGCTGTCACGGACAAGGACGGAAAGTGGAGCGCTGCAGTTACTGCTGCTGGCGTCTACGTCATCACACTCGATGAGGCCACCCTTCCCGCTGGCGTCACCCTGGAGGGTGAAGCAAGCCAAGAGCGTGACATCACGCTGGGATTCGCCAAGGGTGCAATCTTCAAAGTCGCCGGCGGTGACAATGGAGGCGCAGACAACGGTGGTGGCTCCAACGCAGATGCCGCAGCCACTGGCTTTGACTGGGACCGTCTTGCACAGCAAGTCGTCTCCGGTTTGCGCCTGGGTCTGCTCCTTGCTTTGGCCTCGATCGGTCTGTCCCTCATCTACGGAACCACTGGTCTCTCCAGCTTCTCTCACGCTGAACAGGTCACCTTGGGTGGTTTGCTGGGTTACACCTTCGCAAACGTTCTCGGCCTGAACATCTTCCTCACCGTCCTCATCGTGGTTGTGCTCACCGGTGCCACCGGTTACATCCAAGACGCGGTGATCTGGAAGCCTCTGCGTAAGAAGGGCCTGAGCCTCACCCAGATGATCATTGTGACCATCGGTCTGGCCCTGGCCCTGCAGTACACCTTCCAGATGTTCTACGGTGCATCCACCGTCCGCATCCTGATGAAGAACCCCGACACCTTCACCATCGGCCCCGTCACCTTGACCTTCGAGTCACTGTGGGCCATGGGATTGTCCATCGTGGTCCTCATCTTGGTAGGTCTGTTCCTGCTCAAGACTCGTACCGGTCGTGCGACTCGCGCCGTATCTGACAACCCAGCACTTGCTGCAGCATCAGGTATCGACGTAGACCGCATCATCCGCCTCGTTTGGGTACTCGCTACCGCGCTCGCTGGTCTCTCCGGTGTCATGCTCGGTCTTGTTCTCAACGGTATTAACTGGCAGACAGGTATGCAGCTTCTGCTCCTCATGTTCGCCGCAGTCACCTTGGGTGGTCTCGGTACTGCCTTCGGTGCCCTCGTTGGTTCGCTCATTATCGGTATGACCGTTGAGCTTGCCAACCTGGTCGTCCCCGGTGACTTCAAGTACGCAACAGCCCTTGTGCTTCTGATTGTTGTCCTGCTGGTTCGTCCGCAGGGTATCTTCGGTCGCAAAGAGCGGATCGGTTAAGGAGGACAGTCATGGATATGTGGATCAAAGTCTTCTATGACATGTCGGCGAACGCTATTCTGCCGACCACCGCAGCCTTTGCTATCGCAGCAATTGGTTTGAATGTGCACTTCGGTTTCACCGGACTGCTCAACATGGGTCAGGCAGGCTTCATGCTTGTTGGTGCCTACGCCTTCTCCGTCACCACCATCATGGGCTGGCCTTTCTGGGCAGCCGTGCTGGCCACCCTCGCCGGTGGAACTATCTTCGCGTTGCTTCTGGGTATCCCAACCCTGAAACTGCGTGGTGACTATCTGGCTATCGTGACCATTGCCGCCGCGGAAATTGTCCGTATGGTCGGTCGTGCCTCGGTGCTCAATGACATCACCGGTGGTTCTAACGGTCTTGCTGGTGAGCGTTACCGTAACGACTTCAGTGCCCTCTCACCATTCCCCGACGGCCAGACCACCATCTTGTGGTTCACCTTCGACAACACTGGTGTGAACGGGTGGTTCGTCCGAATCGTTGCCTGGTCACTGGTAGTCATCTTTGCCATCTTGGTCTGGCTGCTCATGCGCAGCCCCTGGGGTCGTGTGATCAAGGGCATCCGTGAAGACGAAGACGCAGTTCGCAGCCTCGGCAAGAACGTCTTCGCCTTCAAGATGCAGTCACTGATCATCGGTGGTGTCCTCGGTGCTATCGGAGGTATGTTCTACGTCCTCCCCACCTCGGTGCAGCCAGATGCGCTCGGTCGTAACATGACCTTCCTCATCTGGACCGCGATGCTCCTCGGTGGTGCTGCCACCATCTGGGGTCCCGTCCTTGGTTCCATCCTGTTCTTCGCTCTGCGTATCTTCATCCAGGGCACCGTGGACATCCTTGTCCCCGATGCCGTCTTGAACACGCAGCAGACCGAGCAGTTCTCCTGGATCATGGTCGGTGTCGCACTGATGCTTCTGGTCATATTCAGACCGCAAGGAATTTTGGGTAACAAGAAGGAGCTGAACTTCAATGTCTAGCACCACAAACAAGACCGCTGCTGAAGCTCGTGCCGAGCTCAAGAGCGTTGCCCACACTCCTGGCTCATCCAAGCCCGATGCCATCCTCACCGTCGACAACGTCGTTCGTGAGTTCGGTGGTAACCGTGCTGTCGATGTAGACCACCTCGAAGTTCAGCGCGGTGTCATCACCGCACTGATCGGACCTAACGGTGCCGGTAAGACCACCTTCTTCAACCTCATCACCGGATTCGACCAGCCAACTTCTGCAAAGAAGATGTTTGGTGGACCCTCCGCTGACAAGGCTGCGAAGTGGACCTTCAACGGAAAGTACCTCGGAAACACCGCTGCTGCTTCGGTAGCAAAGAGCGGTATGGTCCGTACCTTCCAGCTCACCAAGGCACTGTCACGTCTGACCGTTCTCCAGAACGTTCTCTTGGGGGCAAAGGACCAGCGCGGAGAAAACTTCCTCGCTGCCTTTGTGAAGCCTCTCTGGGCAGCCCAGGAGAAGGAAAACACCGAGAAGGCTCTCGCCCTTCTCGAGCGCTTCAAGCTGCTCGAGAAGAAAGATGACCTCGCCGGTAGCCTCTCTGGTGGTCAGAAGAAACTACTCGAAATGGCCCGCGCTCTGATGAGCGACCCCGTCATGATCATGCTCGATGAGCCCATGGCTGGTGTGAACCCCGCACTGACACAGTCATTGCTGGGCCACATCCAGTCCCTGCGCGACGAGGGCATGACCGTGCTCTTCGTGGAGCACGACATGCACATGGTTCGCCACATTTCAGACTGGGTTGTCGTGATGGCAGAAGGTCGCGTCGTGGCGGAAGGTCCAGCGGACACCGTCATGAGTGACCAGGCCGTCATTGACGCCTACCTGGGAGCCCACCACGACACCGACCTCGGCGATGACTCATTGCTCGAAGACGGTGCCATGGACGCTCCAGCTGCAAAGGAGAAGAAGTAATGGCAAATGACATCAAGCCTGGTGTTGAGCCAGTACTGCGCGCCGACAACCTTGTTGCCGGTTACCTCCCCGGTGTGAACATCCTCAACGGATGTTCCATCGAGGCCTACCCTGGTGAGCTCATTGGAATTATCGGCCCTAACGGTGCCGGTAAGTCCACCCTGCTCAAGGCACTCTTCGGTCTGGTCAAGATTCGTGAGGGCAATGTCGTCCTCAACGGTGAAGACATCACCGGTTTCAAGACCAACAAGCTGGTTCAGATGGGTGTGGGCTTCGTGCCACAGACCAACAACGTCTTCCCCAGCCTGACCATTGAAGAAAACCTTCAGATGGGTATCTTCTTGCAACCCAAGCGTTTGAACGAACGTCTGGACGCCATCTTTGACATCTTCCCCGTGCTCCGAGACCGTCGTTCTCAAAGTGCAGGGTCGCTCTCTGGTGGTGAGCGTCAGTCCGTCGCGATGGCTCGCGCCCTGATGATGGACCCTAAGGTCCTTCTTCTGGACGAGCCATCGGCTGGTCTGTCTCCTGTTCGTCAGGATGAGACCTTCATTCGTACACGTCGAATCAACAAAGCCGGTGTCTCGGTGATCATGGTGGAGCAGAACGCTCGTCGTTGTCTCCAGATTGCTGACCGCGGTTATGTTCTAGACCAGGGACGCGATGCCTACACCGGCACCGGTCGCGAGCTAGCCGATGACCCCAAGGTCATCGAGCTTTACCTCGGTACCTTGGCTAAGGATGTTGACGAGAAGAAGTAGTCAATAGACACATAACTTCACCCCCGCAGAGATGCGGGGGTGAAGTGTTTTTATGCCGAAGTGCGAATAAGGTTTTCAAGAGGAAGTCGCAGGAGACACAATGAAGAAATTCACTTTAGACACCGAAAAGCTAGGTTTCTATGTCTATCTCTATGTTGACCCTCGGGACAACAAACCTTTTTATGTCGGCAAGGGAACAGGTAACAGAGCCTTTGCGCATCTGACTGATACATCAGAGAGCCCCAAGGTGGAGAGAATTCAACAGCTCAAGGAAGCAGGGCTTGAGCCGGTCATTGAGCTTTTAGCTTTTGGACTTGATGAGCAAACTGCTTTCAAAATGGAAGCAGCAGCTATTGATCTTATTGGCTTTGAGAACCTGACCAATAAAGTCGTTGGTCACGGTTCCCGAAAAGCAGGCCGCATGACTGTTGAAGAAGTTCAGGCGCGACTACAAACCGAAAAGATCGAATACTTTGATGTGCCCGGTGTCCTTATTAAAATCACAGACAGCTTCCCTGACTCTGCTTCACGTACCGATCAAGAGCTTTATGATGCCACGCGGGGAATGTGGAAAATGAGCATTGACCAGGCCCAGGAAAGAGCTCGCTATGTCTTCGCGGTTTACGGCGGTGTCATTAGAGAGGTTTATGATGTGACCCAGTGGCTCCCTGCGAACTCAACGATGTATTCAGAGACCAGTCGATTGTGGAAACCGATCGAAGAATACAAAACCGAAGGTCGTATTGAATTCGTTGGAAAAGTAGCGCCAGAGGAACTCAGAAAAAGATATCTCTGGAAGTCGGTAGCGCATCTCTACAAGCAAGGAAATGCAAACCCTGTGATGTATGTAGGAGAGTAACTAACTACCATCTAGATTTTGTGCAGACCAATTAAGGATTGGACGTGTCGCTTGGGCATTCTAGGCACCATGAAGCATAGATAGATCGATTTGCTCATCACTCCAGTTCACCACCTCTGGAATTCTTTCTTTCCAGATTGTGATGAACAGCTCGCTTTGTTCGGGTGTGATCACAACCCCATCTCCATTGCTGCTCGAATTCGATCATCAGTCCAGAATCTATCTCTGTTGGAAATTCTGCGGCTTCTGAAGAACGTGACCCTTTCACTTGGAGAAAGTGGTGGAAGCTCCATTGCGTCAGGAACGAGGGTTCCTCCCTCAACGTCTTGACGTGCTTGTGCACGAGCAACGATTTCGTCCTTTACCCAGAAGGGAAAGTCTTCGACCTCGACTTCGCCGAAATGGGTCTGCGTAAGTGTCCACCACAAACCTAGGTCAATAATTGCCTGGTCGCTGTAGTACCTGAGCCTGCGGTGAGCATCGTGCCCATGATCTTCGTTGAGTTTATTCACCATCATTTTCACCGCCTGAACACGTGCTTCAACACGTTGGAGGGTGTAGAGGTCTATGCCATCAAGCGTCAGAATATTTCCTGGTGTACTAGGTGATCCTCGAAAGAAATCCCGCTCACGGCGCAGTTCTTCGTCAACCCACGACTTTGCCGGATCTAGGAGCAGTTGCTGTCGGATATTGAATTCGTGAAGCAGTGACTTAGCAAACCAATGTCCCCCCACTTGAATCTGCCTGAAGTGCCAGCCCAAAAGGGCGGCAACCAGCACATCATCACTACAGTCTTGGTGTTCACCATGAGCCATGTTGCCTTCGAAGGCATAGCGAAGCTTTTCAAGATCTTCGACTGTTGTGGTTGTAATTGAAATTCGGTACTTCTGCGTTTTGTGTTTGTTCACTGTATAGCTCCCCTCGGTGAAAGGAACCATACAGACAGCCACTGACATTCTGGATTTTCGTTCATCCAGACCCGCTTAATCACGACGCTCGTGGAAAAGAAATATCTAAAAAGAGATCTCCTCTAGAACGTCGCCCCAGTTGTTGACGATCCTCGCAAAACGCGGTTGTTGTGAGCCTGAGAGTGAAGACCAAGCAGAGCGCACTTCTTTTTCAAACTCTTGTAAACGTAGCTGCGCTTGATTGAGCGTGAGGCCCTCATGATGAGTTGTTGTTCCTGAGTACCACTGAATTTCAAAGACAAAATTGCGGTCAGTTTTTTCTGACGAGGAAGAGGAACTTCCCATCAGCGAGCTCTCTAGGCTCAAAGATTCTAGGTTTCCTATCTGCTGTGAGCGCGATCTGGCATTGTTTGACCGTGAGGTACGCATTGATACTGGTCGTTCGTATTTCGCATAAATACGCTCTAGCCTCTCCGCTTCGGTTTCTTTCCTCCAAATACGTGAAGGCTTTCCTACTGAACCAGAACTGATTTCTCCCGTATCCACAACCATGGGCTGCATGAGTCTGCGGAAGGAATCGCGTAGTGGAGTGTTTGGGTCAATGGCTTCATGAACTTCACGAAGCTCACGAAGTGTAAATCGCTCGAGCAGATTCCATGGGTCCGGTTGCTCTGAGTAGTCCGAGCGAAGTTTCTCTACTGCCTTTGCCAACATTTCATCGTGGTCATAAGCAAGTCCCTCAGCGTCACTGATTGCTGTGAATTCAATTCCTGGTGCATCTTCAAAGCGAACAACGGCGATGTGAGCAACGGAGATAACCCACCCACGAGGGTCGCGGCCCTGTCCGTCAAACACATGGAGTTGTATGGGGGAGACGTCAAAGTCTCCCACCTTTTCGCGGAGTGCACGTTTAGCTGCTTGTTCCAGCGTCTCGTTTTCGTGGATGAATGTTCCGGGTAGGCATGGCTGGTCATCGGAGTTGGTTACTAGCGCCACGCATAACTCGTTGGTATAGGGGATGACTGTGAGGACTGCTGTGTCAACAGTGACGGACGGACGCGCATAGTCCGAAAGCGCGCGACCAGAAGAGTCCACAAATTCATTCATATAACCAACTTACTTGAATTTACGCACTTTTGCGCAGAATGTCCGTGCCCTTTTATATATTGGTCTTGCAATTATCGCGAATGTGAGCTAATCTAATTTACGCACAAGTGAGCTAATACAAATTATCCAAACTTTGAGAGAAATGAGAGAACCATGAACGAACGAATTCACGTAGGCCAGGGCCTCTATGACGGTCACGGAATGACCATCTTTCCTGTGTGGCTAGAGTCAGCTCCTATTTCCGGTTATTGCTGGAAGCCCAAGCACATTGCTGTATCCGAACTCAACGAAGACGGGGTCGTCAACGCACTTACCGTCCGCAACACCGGAAGCCGCCCACACTTTGTTCTTGAGGGCGACATCTTCGAAGGTGGTCGCCAGAACCGTGTACTCACCAGAAGCTTGGTACTCGCCCACGGTGAGAGCAGAGAGGTTCCAGTTGCGTGTGTTGAAGAAGGACGCTGGAGCGGAGCAGGGGCACACGTTGGTGGCCGTCGCCGCGCACCGATCGGAGTTCGCTACGGCATGACCCGCACATACTCTCGATTGAACTCGATGGACTATTCCGGCTGGGATGCTGGCACACGTGTCCAAGGACATGTGTGGGATCGCATTCGCCAGCATGAACAACAGATGGGTCCTGTCTCCGGCCACTCGCTGATTGAATCCATGGATCGCATGGAATCTCAATTCCTCAACGAGGAAAGTGGAGAATCTCTGCGCTCACTGCCTGGACAGCGTGGAGTCATTATTGGCATAGGAGGCTACATCGCTACTGCTGAATTCTTCGGCCATGAAGATGGTCTCACCTCACGCTGGGATGCTCTTGTGACTGCGGCTCGATACGAATCAATGGCTGCGCCACATCGACGCACACCAGGTTGGGCAGCTCGTGACTTTGCTCGATCCCTCGAGCTCACTCCATTTGGTGAGGAGCTTGCTCAGCCTGAAGAGTTCAATACCCCTGTGGGACCTCTGGCGTTATCAAGTTTCAGCATTGCGCTGGGTCTCGTCCACGCCACCGTCTTCAACGGTGCGCACCCAGCGCTCGCCGGAGTGTAATTCCAGCACGGGGTTCGGCACTGTTGGGGGATGCCGAACCCCACGCAAACCCCAAAACGGTCCACAACTGAAGTGAAAAGAATACGAAACCTCAGGAGTCATCATGAACAATGCACATCTTGAAGCACCAACATATGAGGTCTACTACCCCACCACCCTCTGGAGTGAAATTCTTCCGGGGCTGTGGCAAGGCGGAACAGAGGATTTTGATGTTGTCCGTTACGGCAATGGCAACAGCGGCGTAACAAAAAAAGATTTCGACTTTGTCGCAACGCTGTATGCCTCTGCTAATCCCGTGGACTGGTTCGTTCACGAAATGCGATTTGGTTTCTACGATCACGACATGAACGACTTCGAAGTAGAAGCGCTACGAGACATTGTTCGCATTACTCATAGCCAGTGGAAATCAGGCAACAGAGTATTGGTTCGGTGCCAGGCAGGACTAAACCGTTCAGGTCTAGTCATGGCACTCGTTCTAATTCGTGAGGGATACACCGCCGCTGATGCGATCCAGCTCATTCGCTCCCAGCGAGGAAACGCGGCGCTATGCAACAGCACCTTTGAACGCTGGCTCCTCCAGACGGATGTTGAATGTTGGCGAAATTAGCCCAGGTCCCGACTACTGGCACACATTAAGGAGAAACGATGAATGGAATTAAGTTCCCTGTTGGACATGCAGACCGTGCCGTTGGCACCCTAGTAGGCCTCGCCTGTGGTGATGCCCTGGGGGCCGCCTATGAATTTGGAGGGCCCATCTCGAAAGAGACAGCCATTGGCATGGTTGGTGGCGGTCCATTCAACTGGGAGCCAGGTGAATGGACTGATGACACCAGCATGGCTATCCCTCTTGCGCAGGAAATTGCCAATGGTGCGGATCTGCGAGACGAAGAAACTCTGGGCCGAATAGTTGCTGCATGGAAGACCTGGGCCTCCACTGCCAAGGATGTCGGGTCACAGACGCGTGCGGTTCTCTCAAGCTTGAATGAAACCACGGAAGAAGCAGCCAGAGCTGCTTCTGAAGCCCACCACAACCGCAGCAACCGAAGTGGCGGAAATGGTGCGCTCATGCGAACCGCACCGATTGGTTACGCATACCTAACCAATCCTCATGCAGTGACCATCACCGCACGTCGCATAGCTCAGCTCACCCACTGGGAAGAAGATGCTGCAGAAGCATGCATCTTGTGGTCCCACGCGATTAGCCATGCCATTGTGACTAACAAACTGAATATCCGTATTGGTATCCAAGAGCTCAATGACAAAGCCAAGGAAAAGTGGCGCGCACGGATCGAGGAAGCTGAGCTGAAACAACCCGAGGACTTCTATACAAGCAACGGTTGGGTTGTCTCTGCGTTTCAAGGAGCTTGGTCAG
Source organism: Aurantimicrobium minutum (assembly GCF_002355535.1). Taxonomy (NCBI): domain Bacteria; kingdom Bacillati; phylum Actinomycetota; class Actinomycetes; order Micrococcales; family Microbacteriaceae; genus Aurantimicrobium; species Aurantimicrobium minutum. The sequence continues at coordinate 1,211,103 of NZ_AP017457.1, read as the reverse complement.
CGATTTACCACGGCATCGAAGCCGGTGAAGGTTTCGAGGGAATTGTGGAGCGCGCTGTTCGTGGTGGCGGTGATACCGACACGGTAGCTGCGATTGCAGGCTCACTAGCGGGTGCTTATCTTGGAGTTTCTCGGATTCCTGCGAAGTGGCGCAGGGTCGTCCATGGCTGGCCTGGGCTTGGCTACCGAGACCTTCTCAACTTGACCATGGCCCGAGTCAATCGCACACCCATTTCAGAGATCACGGGTTGGCCTGTGAGCGAAGTAATGAAAGGCACTCCAGAGAACGTATGGGTTCAGCACCCTCACGATGAAGGTGTGTGGATGGCGTCACTCACTGGGCTGGAGACTATTCCAGAAGATATTGATGCTGTTGTCTCGATGTGTCGGGTAGGCACTGACCAGGTGCCTGGTAAGGAAGTCATTGAGTTCTGGCTCATTGATCAGCCTGGCGAGAATGTCGACACGGCTTATGTCCTCACCGATGTAGCAAACACTATTGCTGAACTCAGAGCTGAAGGAAAGAAAGTGGTTGTGCACTGCGTAGCAGCACACAATCGCACACCTGCCGCAGCGATTGCCTATTCGATCCTGCACAAAGGCATTGGTTTTGACCAGGCATGGGTAGAAGTGCGTTCCGCGCTTCCTAACCCACAACACAACGAAGAGTTTTATTCCGTATTGAAGGGGTTGTAAACAATGACTAACTGGAAGAATGAAGAAACAAAAAGGGGGGAGACTTACCAATGAGTGAAGAAAACGAAGAGGGCGTAGAGCAAGCCAAAGAGGCTTATGTGCCAGGCACCCTCTACATCATGCAGGAGACGGACTACCTCTCCGGCGAGAAGTTCGACTACTACAAGATCGGCATTGTTCGCGGTGAGAAGGATGTCGCTGCCCGTGAGAAAGAACACAGCACTGGTAACCCGCGCCAAATATCCTCGGTCAAAGACATCCTGAGCCCTGCAGTCCAGAAGCTAGAGACACGACTTCACAACGAGTTCGCTCGCCACCGCGTCTCATCAGGTGAGTGGTTTTACCTCCCCGGTGATCTCCTTAGTCAGGTAATCGCACTCGCCGAAGAACTCAATGCTGAGCTGGAATCAGAGATCGAGATCCTCAAGGCAGCAAAGTTAGTTTCTGGGCCTGGCTCAAAGCCAGCATTTACCCCCACAGAAGAATTACTTGCAGTGAGCCAACGTCTTTCTGACGTACTTGGACAAGCAGCAGTAGTCGCCAACTACAAGAAGATTGTTGATACCAAACTCAAGGAGCTTGCTCAAGGTGATCCAAAATGGGAACACCTCTTCGAGCGTCGAAGCTATGCAGAGAAAAATACTTTCAACGTTGCTGTCCTCAAAAAGAAATACAAGGCCCTCTATGAGGAATATCAGCGCATAGCTAAGGTGTCAGTGACCAAACGATTCACTGTCAAGGCAACAGAGTTTGAAGCTGATTCAATTTATGCAGAATTTGGCCTCACGGAACCTGAAAAAATTGGCGACGATATCATCGGACTTCACCAGGCAAACCTTGCTCATTGGTCTATTGATGCGCGATTGGGTTGGGAACAAGAACTCCTTGAAGCCAAACTGTTGACCGAAGCAAGCGAAGCTGAAGGTATCGAAGGAATCTTGGCGTGGAAAACTACTGAATCAAAAAACTTCGACCGAAAAGCCTTTGAAATAGAGCACCCAGTCGAGTTCGCGGACTCTTTCAAGTTCACCCCAGCAACCACTACGTGGAGAGTCGCAGAGTGGGCTTCTTACTCAATTAAGAATTATTAGTGAGGATGTCAGTAGCGGCTGCCATTCTGGGAATAAATATCTGTGTCACAGATTAGGCTTGAAAATGACAAGTCTGCGGTTGTTTTGTTTACTTGTATGAAATCAGTGGGGATTAAATGACAGAGTCGGTGAGAAGCAAGTCATTGAACGTTGCTCCCGGTTCTATAGTGGTCGTGCGCGATGCCGAGTGGCTTGTGACAAGCACAGAAGCGACGACTTCTGGAACTTTAGTTCGTGTTCAAGGACTTTCAGAACTTGTGCGTGACACCACAGCTACCTTTTACGAAGATCTTGATGAAATCGTTCCGTTGGACCCTTCTCAGGCAACCGTGGTTGGCGACTCTTCATCTAATTACAATGTTGCGCGTTTATGGCTTGAAGCGACTCTTCGTAAGGCCCCTATCCCACTGAGTGCCCCCGAACTAACGGTGTCTACAAAGATGCTGGCAAACACATTGCAGTACCAGCGAAGCGCTGTGCGAAAAGCTTTCAACCCTGAAAATCTTCGACCACGAATTCTCATCGCTGACGCAGTGGGTCTTGGTAAGACCATCGAAATTGGCATGATCTTGTCGGAGTTAGTTCGCCGAGGTCGGGGCGAGCGAATTCTGATTGTCACACCAAAGCATGTGCTTGAACAGATGCAGCATGAAATGTGGACACGTTTTGCATTGCCCTTTGTGCGTCTTGATTCAGTGGGCATACAGAGAGTTCGACAGAAGCTGCCTGCAACGAGGAATCCTTTCAGCCTTTTTAAACGTGCAATTATCTCGATCGATACTCTCAAGCAAGATAAATACCGTTCCTACCTGGCAAAACATAAGTGGGATGCAGTCGTTATTGATGAATCACACAACATCACTGGGGCAACACTTAATAACAAACTTGCTCGTGTACTTGCAGCGAACACAGAAGCTTTGATTCTTGCGAGTGCAACACCCCACAATGGTGATCCGGCTTCTTTCGCCGAAATGATTCGACTTCTAGAACCAACTGCGGTTACCCCCGATGGGGATGTCATTGAATCTGAAGTAAAGAGACTGATTATTCGTCGCCATCGCCATAGTGCTGAAGTTGCACAAGAAGTTGGCGCTGACTGGGCAGAACGACAAGAGCCTTTGAACGTCCTAATTACACCTTCTGCTGCTGAAGATGCAGTAGCTAATGAGCTGTCAGATTATTGGCTTCACCCCAAGGCAGGTAACTCCCCTTACTCTGGAGCGAATTCGGCGCTATTCCCATGGACGCTTGCTAAAGCATTCCTCTCGTCGCCAGCAGCACTCTTGGCTTCAGTTCGGGAACGCATAAAGAAGCTGAATTCTTCAGTTGCAACAGAAAAGAATGAGCTGGATGCTCTTCACCGACTTGAGTCACTTACTCTGACTTCGTTGGAACAGCCCTCTGCAAAATACGAGCGACTCATTGAACATCTAGGTCAGATTGGCATCGGCCCAAACAGCACCGAGCGGGCAGTGATCTTCTCGGAACGTGTTCCCACACTTCTCTGGCTCAAAGAGAAGATAGCTAAAGACCTCAAGCTCAAAACTGACCAGATCGAAGTTCTCCATGGTGGTCTCACCGACGTTGAGCAGCAAGCTGTGGTCGAAAGCTTTAAACAATCCTCTTCCCCGATTCGGGTTTTGGTAACCGGTGACGTTGCTTCTGAAGGTGTCAACCTTCATTCTCAATGTCACGAGCTCATTCACTTTGATATTCCGTGGAGTTTGATTCGAATTGAACAGAGAAATGGTCGTATAGACCGATACGGCCAATCAAAGCCACCTCGAATCACAACGTTGATCCTGGATCCTTCTAATGAAGCATTTGCTGGAGATATTCGGGTTCTTGAACGTCTGTTGGAACGCGAAGAACAAGCACACCGAGCACTCGGTGATGTTGCTTCTCTCATGGGCAAGTTTGATGCCAAGGCTGAAGAAGAGGCAATCCGTAAGGTATTAGCCGGTGAAGCCGAGTTAGATTCTGTGGTGAAGTCTGTAGAAGACGTCGTGGCAAGTGAGGATGCCATCACTGCTCTTCTTGCAAGTATTGCTGCAGGAGCCGGTGTTGAATCAAGTCCAGACGTTGCTTCTGCACATGTAGGTGAACTAGATGGCTATGAAGGCAGCGGCTTATTCGAGTCTGATGCTGCTTTCCTGAAAGAAGCATTACTCGAAGCATATGAAACGCCGGCTGCCTCACTTGAAGCAAACGGTGTGAATTGGCGTGAGTATGAAGCGCAAGGGATCGTTGAACTGAGTCCTTCCCGTGATCTTGTTCACCGCTTAGAAGTACTTCCACAGTCCTACCTCAAGGAACGTAACGTCATTGATACGTTCAAGATGGCAACTAATTTCACTCGTGGTGAAGCGTTACTCAAAGATGCTCGTGACAATAAGGCCAGCACATCACTGTGGCCAGAAGCTCATTACCTCGGGCCACTCCACCCCATTCTTGAATGGGCGAGTGATCGCGCACTAGTCAGCTTGGGTCGTAACCAGGTCTTTGCCATTCGAGGAAATGTTGAGGCGCCAACTGTTCTGCTTTTGTCCTCACTGACGAACAAACGCGGACAGGTAGTAGCAAGCGCATATTCGACTGTTGAATTCCCCAACATTGATGACACCAAGATGAGCATGATCGAGGTTCACACCTCAGCTCGCGAAGCGCTAGCTTCGATGGGATTAACCTCAAAGAAAAGCATTAACAGCGGAGCAGTAGAAGTCGAGTCACTTCAATCTTTGATTGCACCAGCTGTTGCAATCGCCCAATCAAATGCTGCAACTCTGCAAGACGCCTCAGGTGCCGTCATCGAAGCTCACATTGAACAGTGGTCATCTCGTGTTTCAGACTGGGAGAAGAGCGCCGATGCCCTTACCCAACGAGTAGATCTCAAAACTCGACGTGTGACTGTGGAAAAAGAACGCGAAATAGCTGAACAAATGAAACCTCACCGAACATTAGTGAGGCCACTTCTTATGGTCGTTCCCGAGAACTGGCCAACAGCGACGAAAGTACAGGGGGAGTAGACATGGCTTCTGACGCTTTTATTGTTGGTGAAGGTTGGCTCAGCGAGCATTTCTTCACGACAGATGCAAAATCTCAGTCTTTTCAGGCACTCGTTGCTGCACGTCGCAAAGAGTGGGATGAATTAGAAACAGATGGCCACGGCACAGCTCGTTCACGTTTTAGTGCGTTCCGAGCACAACTTGAGGGGCAACTCGCAGAGCTCCAACCGGGAAGCTCAGATCTTGAGATCGAAGAAACGCTTTATCAGCCTTTGCGTGAAGTGCTGGGGTTTGTAGGGGGTTCATTCACGCTCGAAAAGACAGGACCTGTCACTCGAGTTTCCACTCCAGGAATTGTTGACGGCGCCCCACTAGTTCTTATCGATGCACGCCCAGTTGATGCCCTCGAGGATCTTCTCCTTAAGGATGAGCCGACTCTTCTTGTCCCATTCTCATTAGATGAAAATGACAATCACGATATTCACTCAGTTGCACGTCTTCTCTCCACGCTATTCATCGAAGAAGAGGGACCAAGTTATGCCCTCGTCTTCGCTGGTAAGTGGATGCTCATTGCTGAAAAGGAACGTTGGCCTGAAGGACGTTATCTCGCAGTAGATCTTCAGCTTGTTGCCCAACGTAATGATCAGAAAAAAGCAGGAGAAGTAGACCGAGCACTCACATGCATTTCTTCAGATTCACTGGGACCAGACGCTGAGGGTGATATCTGGTGGAACAGTGTTCTTGAAGAAGCAATCAAGCACACTGTTGGTGTGTCACAGGATCTTCGTGAAGGTGTTCGTCTTTCGATTGAAATCATCGCCAACGATGTAGTTCAGCGCCGTCGTCGCGCGGGTCTAACCCCCTTGCCTGGCGATGAAGCACAGAACCTTGCTAAGCAATCACTTCGATTCCTCTATCGCATTCTCTTCTTGCTCTTCGCGGAAGCTTCACCAGAGCTCAAGGTTCTTCCAGTTGGTGCTTCTGAATATGAAGAGGGCTACAGTCTTGACCGTCTTCGTGAACTCACTCTCGTTCCCTTGGTAACGGAGACGGCTGAAAACGGAACACACTTCTATCAATCCCTCGCTGTGCTTTTCAACCTGGTTGACAAGGGACACGGAGCACCTAGCTCGGAGGAAGAATCTGTACTACCTGAAGGTTTAGTGTTCAACGGGCTCAAAGCAGATCTTTTCCTGCCCAAAGCCACATTGCTCATTGATGAAGTCATGCTCAGCGACTCAGCACTCCAGCAGGTACTCACGCACTTGCTGCTGTCCAAAGAGCAAAAGGGTAAAGACCGCGGCTTCATTAGCTACGCAGACCTTGGAATCAACCAACTCGGTGCCGTATATGAAGGCCTCATGTCCTACACCGGCTTCTTTGCTGAGACCCCGCTCTATGAAGTTGCCAAAGATGGTGATGCTTCCAAGGGTTCATGGGTAGTTCCCACGGACAGAGCACAAGGTCTTGACCCTAAGGACTTCGTCAAGCGCACCAACCCCATCACGGGTGAAGTGCAGCCTGTTATCCATGAACAAGGCAGCTTTGTATTCCGCCTCGCTGGGCGTGAACGACAGCAATCAGCTTCCTATTACACGCCAGAAGTCCTCACCCGCTTTACTGTTTCGCAGGCACTTGAAGAACTTCTTGATCAGGACGGTACGACCACAACTGCAGAAGAGATTCTCAAGCTCACCGTCTGTGAGCCTGCACTTGGTTCAGGTGCGTTCGCCATTGAAGCTGTCCGTCAGCTTGCCGAAGAATACTTGCGACGCAGACAAGATGAACTTGGAGAGCGGATCGCTCCTGAGGACTACCCTCAAGAACTCCAAAAAGTGAAGGCATATATAGCTCTCCACAATGTTTATGGTGTGGATCTCAACGCAACTGCAGTCGAGCTTGCTGAGATCACCCTGTGGTTAGAGACCATGTCAGATGGCCTTGATGCACCTTGGTTTGGGTTGCATCTCCGGCGGGGGAATTCTTTAGTAGGGGCGCGCATGCAAACCTTTTCGACGGCGGAAGTAAAGGATAGATCAAAACAAAAATCTCCAAGTAAATACGAATATTCTTTTGACAGCGATGCGCTTTTTTCTGATACTGGTATTTTCCAGTTTCTGCTCCCCGCCACAGGATGGGGTAGCTCTGCTGAAATAAAAGATTTCGATCTAGACGTTGTCGAGAATATTTCAAAAATGCGGACGTGGAGAAGGCGAATCACTTCGAAGTTGACTGCTTCTCAATTGACTTCCTTACAACAGTTGTCAATCCGCACCAAAGAGCTGTATTCATTCACAGTGCTACGACTTGATATTGCTGAAACCCAGGTAAGAAGAACAATTCCAATTTGGGGGAATTACTCAAACGACGAAATTTCAAGCCTTACCAGGGCCGAAATACAAGACCGTCTGAATTATTTGGATGGCGCCTATCAACGTCTTCGATTAGTTATGGACGCTTGGTGTTCGCTCTGGTTTTGGCCATTAGAAGCTACGGACACTGTTGATGATTTCCCACCTGATATCGAGGAATGGATTTCCTTCTTGACCGATGTACTTGGGAAGTCAAACTCGCCAAGAAAGCAACATGCCAATAAACAGCAGGAAGAAATCACTAGTGCGGCGTCATGGAGTGACTTAAACCTTCGCGAAGAATTGAACCTCTCGTTTGCTGGTGCAGTTGACCGAGCAGAGCTCCTAGCTAGGCACAAATGGCTTTTTAGGGCTATATCTATCTCTGAGGCACAGGGATTTTTTCACTGGGATTTAGATTTCGCAAACATAATGGTTCAGGGCGGCTTCGATTTACAAATTGGTAATCCGCCTTGGGTGCGTCCCCAGATAGATATTGAGGCGCTCCTTGCAGAAGGTGACCCATGGTGGCAGTTGAAAGCTAAATCGACAAAAGCTGAAGAAACCATTCGGCGACAATATTGTTTAGCTATACCGTCGGTTTTCGAGTTGGTCAGCTCTGGAATTCAAGATCAATTTTGCACTGCATCCTTTCTTTCAGCAGCTGCCAACTATGAACTTTTATCCGGCTTAACACCGGATCTATATCGCTGTTTTATGCAAAGAACTTGGGAGCACTCTGCCCAAACTGGGATTGTTGCACTGATCCACCCAGACACACATTTTACAGATGACAACGGGGGCTTCTTAAGAAAAAATACTTACCGACGATTACGTCGACATTGGCAGTTCGAAAACGCTTTGGGACTTTTTGAGATCGGGGTTACGCGAGCTTACGGGGTGCACGTATACGGGACAGCAAAGCCTGAAATTGAGTTTCTCCATGCTGTTTCGTTGTACCACCCAGAGACAGTTGTTAGGTCACTGGTTCACGATGGTTCTGGTCCAGAACCGGGGCTTAAGAATGATGAAGGCAAATGGGATTTGAGGCCGCATGCTTCGAGGATTCAGAGGGTTGACGAATCGACTCTTGGCATATGGAAATCAATTCTTGGAACCGATGAGCCAGCAACCCAAGTGAAGATTGTAAACGCTGTCACCAATTCGATTTCAGAAGTCCTTTCAAAGTTGGCAGCAACTCCCCGAATTTCAAGTCTAAATGCCCAGTTCTGTAGAGGTTGGAATGAGACAACGGACAAGAAAGCTGGGATCTTTGATGTTTCGTGGGGGCGAGTGGAGAGCTGGGATGAAGCGATACTCCATGGACCGCATCTATTCGGAATGAATCCTTTTTATAAGTTCCCTAATCCAAGTATGAAAAATAAACAGGATTGGTCCCTCAATAACCTAGAAAACTTGGATTCAGAAGAGCTTCCTATTACTTCGTATAAACGACAGGTATCAAAAGAAGCCTTTGAATCGCACTATCCAACTTGGGATGGTGTTCCTTCCCAGAATTATTTCAGAATTGCATGGCGAAATATGGCTGCGAATATGGGGGAAAGGACCTTAATTCCAGCAATCATTCCGCCTGGAGCGACACATGTCTTATCCGTTTATTCGATGGGGCTTCCAAAGTTTCCGTTATCTGATTTGCTTGCTGTTGCCGGGCAGATGAGTACTCTCATCGCGGACTTCTTTGTCCGTTCGGTTCCGAAATCAAACATTCTCTCTGGCACGGCGTCTCGGCTACCAGTCAGGCTTGACCACCCAATAAATAAATTAATCCAACTAAGAGTTCTGAGGTTAAATTGTTTGACAAGTGCCTATAAACCTCTTTGGGAAGAGGCTTTTGACGACGCATACCTGGCAGATTCATGGGCGGGAGGACTTGATTATTTCAACCGCCCTCGACTCGCAGAAGTTTCATCGGAATGGACACGAGACTCTGCAATCAGAAGATCTTCAGACAGAAGACAACTTTTACTAGAGATAGATGTATTGACGGCAATGTTATTCGGTCTTAGTTGCGACGAACTTTGTGCTATTTATCGAACGCAGTTCCCGGTTCTATCCAACTATGACCGAAATACATACTTTTACGACCTAAATGGACGACTTGTCCCTAACTCCCTTCTTTCTGAATGGCGTGATCGCGGAGATAAGATCGATCAGATTTCACTAAATCAACAAGTAGGAAACACGAGTCAAACTTTTGAACTTCCGTTTATCAATTTCAACCGAATTGAGGATTTTCAAGCTGTTTGGGACGAATTCGCTCTCAGGTTAGGGCAATAATCTTGAGTGAACTTATTCCGTCACTCCAGTCAATTGACATCCGAGATGGTCTTGTTGACTACCTTTCAACAACTTTCGCACTAGCAGACCCTGATGCCCGTGAAGCCCTGGATTCTTTCCTAAAGAATCCAACCGATGGTATTTTCAAAGGACCCTATGTCCGACTTCGCCTTCCGTTTAAAGCAGCCGAAACCGGTTGGAGAGACACTCTCGACTGGTACGAAGGTTTCCCTCCATATGGGCACCAAGCTGAGGCCTTCAAGCGTCTCAGCAGCCACAATTTGAGTGAAGATAAAACTAGACCTCTGCCCACCCTTGTAACCACCGGTACTGGTTCAGGTAAGACTGAAGCCTTTCTTTACCCCATTCTTGATCACGTCTTACGTGCCAAGAAAGCAGGTGTTGGGGGAGTCAAAGCCCTGATTTTGTACCCCATGAATGCTCTGGTCAATGACCAGTCACGTCGTCTTTCTGAGCTGATTACGAACTCTAAAGAACTAGGTGGGGTTCGTGCTGGTGTATTTATCGGTGAGAAGGGTGCAAATCGCACCAAGGTCACCGCAGATGGTTTGATCACAGATCGTGATGCAATCCGAGTCGATCCACCAGATATTCTCCTCACCAACTACAAAATGTTAGACCGGATGTTGCTGCGCCCTGCTGATCAAAAGATCTGGAAGCAAAGTGCAACGAGCCTTCAATACCTCGTCGTGGATGAATTCCACTCGTATGACGGTGCTCAAGGTACTGACGTGGCAATGCTGCTGCGTCGCCTTGGTCTAGCACTCAAGCGCTATTGGCCAGACGAGTCTGATCTCATCACCGAAGAGATGCGGGCTCGTCCACTTGGAATGATTACCCCTGTTGCTACTTCTGCAACCCTGGGTGACAAGGGTGACCCTTCGGTCATGATCTCTTTCGCGGAGACTGTTTTTGGTGAAACTTTTGATTCCGAAAGCGTGATCACGGAGACCCGTGAATCACTTGAGGACTGGGTGGGGGAAGCCCTCCAAAGCGTCAGTGAATTAGGCGTTACGCCGCAGTTGGTAGACGCCTCACTCATCCGCATATTGACTGAGGCTGTGGCTGGCCCTTTCGGCCAGATTAGAGATTCAGAAGAACTGACCAGCATCGTTCTTTCTGCCTTGTATGGGAACACACCAGAAGTTGTCGAACTTGTGACGTCCGGTGCTCCTTCAACCCTTCTCTTGCTTGCCAAAGCGCACCCGTTCATTCAGCAGCTCATTCTGCGCGCTGAAGAAGCCGTCAGCTTGACTGATTTAGCAGAAGGGTTGTTCCCTGCAGGTCTCGCTGTGGACCAGAGTTATGAGCAACGTGATGCGCTTCGCATGACATTCTTGGTCTCAGTACTAGCTGCAATGAGCCACATCCGAGCAATCAAGGGTAGAGAAGCGATCACCGTTGATTTCCATCTTTGGGTGAGGGCGCTCAACCGAATAGATAGAACTGCAACTTCTGAAGTCACATTTCGTTGGGCTGATGATGGGGGAATCTCTTTCAGCGGTGATGCAGAAGAAGGAGAAGCCCTCAATGCGGCAACCTTCCCTGCTATTTATTGCCGCCACTGTGGTCGCAGCGGTTGGGGAATTCAACTCGCTCCTGCGGGATTCGACCTCGATAATTCAGACACTGATATTCGCCG